>NZ_JBIVXW010000162.1:0-5554 GCF_044769405.1 Streptomyces sp. NPDC090442 | reverse complement strand
CCGACGGCCGGCACCACCGAACGGCCCAGCGATCCTGCAGATCACGACACCTGATGCAGCATCACCCAAGCACCGCCGGATGACACCAGCCGCCTAATCAATCGACGTTGGGCAAGGGCCAACGCCGCTGGACCATGCGCTGGAAAGCACCCTTGAACGCCTTCCAGATCGCCTTCGAAGGCCGCCTCACCCCCACCACCAACAACTGACACCTCAACAACCAAGATCAGCCGTTGATTGGAAACACCATGCCCATCTATACCAGCACCGGCATCAGCCAGGACCCTGCCCCACTCCTCGGGTGCAACATGACCACCAACAAGGAGTACATCGTCATCAACCCCCCCGGAGGAAACCAGGAAATCAACCTCGAATTCTCAGTCGGCGACGTAGAGAACCCCGAAAACCCGGAATTATACCCGCCCAACCTCCCCGCCTGGGCAGACACAATCGTCTTCCGGATCCCCATCGGAGACGGCGATGAACACCTGGTCAAGCAAGAAAACGCAGACAGGATATCAGCAAACGTCCCCACCGATTGGGGCTATTCACCGATACCGGCAGCAAACGGATACAAGGTGATAGAGTTCACCGCTAAAAATCCACAAGGATATCACTTCAACAAGGGGACGACAATCGCCTTCATAATCACACATGTCATCGTCAACAACACCAAAGGAAAACCCGTCATTGAAATCACAGAAGAGACCAGTAAGCAGCCCTCAAGCCCCTTCACCAAAAAGACAAGACGCATGGAAGTAGTTAAACTGGATGGCAGCTTCTACTTCCGAAGCCTCCGCGCAAGACAATCCGTCGTAGACCGAGGCAGCACCGTCACACTCAACTGGGAAGGCACATCAAACGCCACCTACACCATGTACCAAGACGACAAAGCATTCGGCCCCGACTCCGAAAACAAACCACACGGAGGCAGATGGGACAGCGACCCCATCACCGACATCACCAACTTCACCCTCAAAGCCGAACACGCAGACGCCAACCTACCTCACTACCTCACCACAACCGTCAAAGTCAAAGAACCCAACATCACCGTCCACCACCTCACCACCCTAGGAGAAAGCGGACTCAACATCCCGACTCCAGACCCAAAACTGAGTGCCGCATACTCAGGAGTTGCACAAAACGGCCATCCGGCAGCACACGCCATCGACGGCATTGAATCTACCTATTTTGAGTCCATGCAAGGACCAGCCCTCAATCAAACCCTTACAGTAAGCCTCGACAGTCCGAGTACAATTCAAAGGCTACACATAAAGTACGGCCAGCCCAACCGTCTCGCCACGTCCTGCGCCGTAGAGTACTCCCCCACAGGGACAGAACCTTGGATCACCCACGAGAACAATTTCCAGGGATACGGAGATTGGAATTTCGCATTACCGCCCACCACCCCCATTAAAGCAATTCGCATCAGAACGAAAGCACTCGCGGCAATGCCCCTAGTAATCCGAGCAATAACACTGGAAACCCAACAACCCACCGCAGGCACCATGACCCTTAGAGACGGGATGGCGAGCATCAGCACCCCGTTGAGCGTGACTGGAGATATTACAGCAGCAAGAAGCATCGGCATTACCGGAGACGCTGCCATCGCAGGTGACGCCAGCATCACGGGAGACGCCAGCATCACGGGAGACGCCAGCATCACGGGAGAGCTGGGTATCGGCGCTGGCCTTGAGCTTGCAGGACCAACAGGACTGATCGATTGGGTCTCAATCGACACCCCAGAGAGTTCAGATTGGCGTGATGTGGAAGTGTTGACGGATGGCTTGATGCAATTCGCCACCAATATTCGGGACACTACCTGTACGTATGAGATTTATATCAAATACACTCGCCCCAGAGTAGAGTCCAGCTCGACTATAACCCTCCGCCCAAGTCAGACCTCTGACTGGATCCCAGTCTTTCGGGGAACGCAGGTGAGATACAGAAAAGTGGGGGGAACGGGTGGTCTCGCTAGTCAAATGATGGCGTTCGGCACGGGCGTGTACGAGATGCCTGGTACTACTGATCTTTGACTACGGGCTTGATGCGGGTGGGGGGAGTTCGAGACCAGTCCCGGCCAGGAATGCGGTGAGGAGTTCGGGGTGGCGCTGGATGTAGCGCAAGGCGCTCTTCGCGGCCTGGTGGAGTTCGCTAATCGAACGGAACGCCCGGTTCGCGATCTTCTCCTTGGCGTGTGCCCAGAGCAGTTCGACGGGGTTCAACTCCGGTGCGTAGGAGGGCAGCTGGATGATCGTGAGCCAGCTCTGCCGCTGCGCGTACTGTTTCACGTGCTTGCTGATGTGACTGGAGTAGTTGTCCCAGACGATGGCGACGGGGCCGTCCAGGCGGCGGTGCAGCAGGGCCAGGAAGCGGGGGAAGTCCTTCTTCGTGTAGCCGCCCGACGGCTTGATCGCGTAGATCATCCGGGGTTCCTCGCCGCCCTTGAAGCAGATCCACGCCGCCATGCTGATCTTGTCGTTGCGTTTCCCGGACATCCGCAGTATCGGGGTCTGCCCGGCCTTGCCCCAGGTGCGGCGGACCGGCCCGTTCAGCCAGGCCCCGGCCTCGTCCTCGAAACAGACCCACCCTCCACCTTCGGTGACCTGCGCGGATGGGACGCCGCCGGCCACGTCTCCGCGCGCCATGCGGCAATCGCCTCCTCGTTTCGCTCCACGGCCCGCACCTTGGGCACCTGCCACGACCAGCCAAGGCGATCCAGCAGTCGCCACACCCCGGAAATCTCGTACGTGACCTTGAACCGCTCCTCGATCAGCACCCCGACCCGGGCCAGCGTCCACCGCTGGTCCTCCCACCCGTACGCCGTCGGCCCCGCCCGCAGCAGATCATCCAGCTCCCGTTCCTGCTCCGCGCTCAGATACGAGTTGCCGCCCGGCCCCTTGGACAGCAGAGCCTCCCAGTCTGCGGCTGGCTCGCGGAGCAGAGGAAGAGGCATGCGCCGGTGGACGGGATGCGGGAGGCGGTCGCGGTGGACGGCAAGACAGCACGCGGCGCCCGCACCGCCGGCGGAGATCAAATACATCTGATGGCCGCACTCGACCACGACAGCGGCATTGTCCTCGGGCAGGTCGACGTCGAGTCGAAGACGAACGAGATCACCCGGTTCCAGCCCCTGCTCGACCCGCTCGACCTGGCCGGGAAAGTGGTGACCGCCGACGCCCTGCACACCCAGCGCGCCCACGCCCGCTGCCTCGTCGAAGACAAGGGCGCGGACTACGTGTTGACGGTGAAACAGAACCAGCCAACACTGTTTTCCCAGCTCAACGCGCTGCCCTGGGCCAACGTCCCAGGCCGGTCCTTCACCCGGACCAGAGGCCATGGACGCAAGGAGCACCGCGCCGTCTGGTCGTCACGGTGCCCGCCGGCCTGCACTTCCCCTATGCCGCCCAGGCGTTCCGGATCCGCCGCACCGTCCGCCACCTCGACGGACGGATCAAACACACCGAGACCGTCTACGGCATCACCAGCCTGCACCCGCACCAGGCCGGCCCCACCCAGCTCGGCATCTACGCCCGCGGGCACTGGAACATCGAGAACAGGCTCCACTGGGTCCGGGACGTCACCTTCGACGAGGACCGCTCACAAGTCCGCACCGGCAACAGCCCCCGCGCCATGGCCACCCTCCGCAACCTGGCCATCAGCACCTGCCGCCTGGCCGGAGCCACCAACATCGCCCGAACCCTACGCGCCAACGCCCGTGACCACACCCGCCCGTTGACCATGCTCGGCCTCACCTGAACGACTTTGCCGAGGCCCTGAGCCCTGACGGCACCCCGTCCCCGACCCAAAAGACCCACGTTCACCTTCCGCAGCTTAAACCACCATGCAGTGGATCGAGGCTGGCAGGAAGATGGGTCGCTGACCGGTTGCCAATCTCTTCAATCAGCGCCACCATGAAAACCTTGGAGTTCTTCGTCATCCATTTTCGAGACTGATGCGAGATCACGATTAACGGAGCGCGGGTAAGCAGGGACGCCGGAGTGACGTGACTCTGCCGTTTTGGACCTTGCCACACAAATTAGACGCCCGCTAGGATGGTGTGACCCTACTGAAGCGCCAGGATGGAACAGCCCTATGAAATTGGACTGCTTGCACGCACTGAACCCTTCACCGATGGTAAATATTGCAGTGCCACTGACACAGTGTCCGGCAAGTGCGTCTACGTCAAGGGCCAGTCAGTAGCGGCTGGACAGTCGACACGATCGCGCAGTCCAAGCCAATGGGTAACTGAATTTCTTTTATCCTCGACTTCCGAGGGCGGCGGCATTTTCGCAGGATAGACATGTCTCACGCGGTGCACTACGCCTCACTCGTGCACAGCTACGGCGCTGCCCGCTCTCTGAGCCAGCTAAGCCCGGATGACAGAAAAAGAACCGCAATGCCCTTTAATCTGCATTAAGCGTTTAAGCGGCTCAGTAAAATGAGCGACAACTGCCAGTCCCCCTTATTCACTGGATGTAACTATGCGAGAGAGCTGCCTTCTCTGTGCTGCCCACCTCGACAGCGCCCCTAATTTAGAATATTTTTGTTGCTCTGATTGCCTGTCCAGCCTCCGTGAAGTTTTGGAAAATCTCCCTCACCTCTACGTCTGTCTACATACCGAACTGCAAACTTTCCCGCGCAGGTCCGCAGAGACTCCCGTCACCCGCCCTCCTTGGAAGTACCGATCTCCTCCTCTCCCTATACGATTACCTCTCCTTTCTCACGCCATCGCTTGCCTCAACACTGTATATACATGGGCTACTCACACCTTGCCCGAAAAAATTCCTTCGCCTCCCTTGCGCCCTGGTTCACTTCTGCAACACCTCTGCCTGGCTCTCCTGGCCGAACTTCCCCGGACGGTCCGCACCATTGATGATGCAAAAGACGCAAGTAACGCTCGAGCTGCCTACCACCGTGCACGCCTCCTTCTCGGCTTCAATAAAAGCCCGAGGCGACTTCCGACACCTTGCCCAAAATGCAATCGTAGATCCCTTACTCAATTACCGGACGGCGTGATTCTCTGCCGAATGTGCGCCAGCCGTCTGACTCTCTCTGGTTCACCTGTCGCCGATTACTCGCCAACCAAAGAGGGAAATCAGAATAGTTCGATCTCTGCAAAGACCGTTAAACGTCGAAACGTCCAGAATATCACGGCGCCTGATAATCCACGTTACCGTCTCTTGACCACTGCCGAGGCGGCTGAAATTGCAGGTGTCACCATCGCATGCATTCGCCAGTGGGATCATCGAGGCTATCTCACCCCCATAGCCCATCAAGGAAATAGAAACCTGTACCGTGAAGATCATGTCCTGGAAGTCGAACGTATCCGCCGGGAGGCTTCTGCGGGGTCGAGGCCTGGTCGCAGGTAGATATTATTTGAGTGAAGGTTTCTCATCCTGAGCGCCAGGCAATCTCGATGGTGTGAACGGCGATGACGGTTCGACTGATGCGGTTGGGGCCAGGGCTGTTGCAAAGTCTTGGGGGTTCCACGAATCTGCAGGTCACAGCTGGGTGACGGTCTGTCAGGATGGCCTCTCCGTATGCAACGAAG
>NZ_JBIVXW010000161.1:0-5601 GCF_044769405.1 Streptomyces sp. NPDC090442 | reverse complement strand
AGGTTGTTCGGCTCCGTGCCGCCACCCTGCCGCACTCCGAACGCCCTCAAGAAACCAGCTACTCGAAAGATCAAGCGATCAAAAACACTCACTCACCGCCGCCTCGGACAGCCCACGCCCCCGGCCTGGTGTCCAGGCGTCGTGCGAGATCCGCACGCGCGATCAGTGCACCGGACAGTGCCAGGATCGCTACGCGATCCGCACCGGCATCGAGACCACTGCCCTTGTAGAACCCGCCGACGCACCAAGCATCTTCACACGACGTGCGCCATCGCCGGCCCCGTCGGCATCCCCAACACAGTCCCTGCCGCTAGTGGATCGGAACAACCATGCCTGCGGATGCCTTCGCGCAAGCGCGGTTCGGGTACCGCTCGTTGAAGACGGTGATCATGCCATTCCACCTGCCCATGATCTCGATGTCGACAGGGTCGCTCTCGGGCTCCTGGCAGGAGGGGTGAGATCCCGGGCGGAGCGTCAGCAGATTGCCGTCCACCTCGCGCAGCTTGTCGCACGCCGTACGGGCATCCGGGTGCGTACCGCCGTCCGGGGCACACTCGAGGTAGTGCCCACGGATGTCGTCCCCGTGGAAGACCAGCATGCCCAACTCAGCCGACGGGGCAGTGGCCGGAGCAGCCATAGCCGGGGCGGCCAGTGCGAGGGCCGCAGCCGTCGTAGTGAGCAACGTTATGGAGCGCGCAACTCTGGTGCGACGCACAGACATGGAACCTCCTCGCGGAGCCGTCAACCAGCCCCGCTCGACTCGTACTCCGGAATCGGAAGATCACGGACGACGAAGATCAAACCATCCAGCCAGTTACCTGTCGAGAGAAATCGAACAAAAACATCTAAAGATGATTCAATGTGGCCAAGAGGCCGCGCTGCGGACCGCCGACGGTGACGGGGAGGCGATAGCCACACCGCTGGCCAAGGGGCCTGGCAGGCCATCGAGCAGCAGCTCACCGTGGGGCACGACGGCCTTTGCGCTGTGCCTGCCGGGGCGCGCGTCAGTCGGCGGCCGGGGGCGCCTGATGTGCTAGCAGAGCGGCCTGGACACGGTTGTCGACCTGCAGCTTGGCCAGGATCCGGCTGACGTGCATCTTCACGGTTGCCTCGCTGGCGGACAGGGAGCGGGCGATGTCGGCGTTCGACAGGCCCTGACCGACCAAGAGAAAGACCTCGTGCTCCCGTGCGGTCAGCGATTCGATGCGTGCGCGCTCCTGCCCGGTCAGCCCCCGGTGGCGCTGCAGGAGGATATCGATGACGTGCCGGGTCACTGCGGGGGAGAGCAAGGCATGTCCCGAGGCGACCGTGAGGACGGCCTGGACGATGTCGGCGGGCGGGGTGTCCTTGAGGAGGAATCCGACTGCTCCCGCATGCAGCGCCTCGGTCACATACTCGTCGAACCGGAAGGTCGTCAGGATGATGATGGCCGGGGGAGCGGGCATCGTTATGAGCCGGCGTGTGGCGGCGATGCCGTCCATGCGGGGCATGCGGATGTCGACGAGAGCGACGTCGCAGGCGTGGATCTCGGCCGCCTCGACCGCAGCTTGTCCGTCGGCGGCCTCGGCGACGATCTCGATGCCTGGGTCGGCCTCGAGGATCGTGCGCAAGCCGTGCCGCACAAACGGCTCGTCATCGACGATCATGACTCTAATCAAGGGGGGACTCCGAAGGAACGTGCGGTTTGGACGGTGCGGTCTGGGCAGGGGAGTGTGGGATACCGGCGCGGACACGGAACCCGCCGTCGCACCGGGGGCCCGCTTCGAACGTTCCGCCCAGCAGGCGCAGCCGCTCGGCCAAGCCGAGCAGCCCGTGACCTGCGGACGGCAAGCTGTCGGCAGGGCTCTCGGTGGCCACGCCGTTGGCGACGAGGATCCGGACGACCCGACCGTCGTCGGTCACCTCGGCCGTAACAGCAGCGCCAGGTGAGTGTCGCAACGCATTGGTGAAGGACTCTTGGAGGACGCGATAGACGGCAAGTTGGACGGCGGCAGGAAGAGACTCCAGCGAGCCGCGCCGGTTCAGGGTGATGCCCATGCCCAAGCGGCGGCAGTCGGCGACGAGTACGTCGAGTTCGGCCGTGGACGGGGTGGGCTCAAGGGGGGCCGTGCCGCGCTCGCTGTCGGTGAGGACACCGAGGAGGTCGCGCAGTTCCACCAGCGCCTGGACGCCGGCGCTGCGGATGTGTTCGGCCTCCTCGCGGACCCAGTCGGCACCCCGGTCGGCGCCGACCTGAAGGGCACCGGCGGCCAGGACAACGTGGCTGACGCGGTGGCCGACCACGTCGTGGAGTTCCCGTGCGATCCGGGTGCGTTCTTCGGCCTTCGCCCGTGCTTCGAGCAGAACTTGCCGGCTCTCCAGCGCTGCGGCCCGTTCCTGCATCGTGGCGAACAGCCGGTGCCGGGTGGCCACGTACAGGCCCATCACGAGCGGGGCCGCCACGAAGGGCACGGCGTGCACGAGGTCCTGCCCGGCACCAGCCAGTTCGTCGGCCGCCAACTCGGCCGCCAGTGCACTCACACCCACGACGATCAGCTGTACCGGACGCCGGTAGAGACCAGCCAAGGTGTAGATCATGACCGCCAACGCACCGGGTGCGTAGCACAGCACATGGGCGACGAGGACGATGACGGACACGGATCGTGTGAAGCGGCGACGCCACAGCACGAGCAGGCCGACCACACCTGCGACGAGGGCCGCCCATTGCGGCCTGCCCGTCAGCAGGCCGCTGGCCGGGTGAACCAGGGAGTCGCCGACGCCGTAAGTGGCGGCTGCCAGAGCCAGTGCGACATCCGTTGAGGAAGGACGCCAACGGCGCACCTGTCGTGAGTCGGAGTTGTGAAGTGCCGTGGAATCCACGAGGAAATCCTACGAGGCCGGGAAGGCTAGCGGAATGCCAGCGAGGCTCTTTCCGGAAGGAATCATCCACTTCCGCGATGATCAACCATCGATACCGATCCTCCCTTTGTGTATGACGCACAGTGTTCACCTTCATGCATTCCGTTGCCCGGTAGGCCGACTTTCGTCTGCCTTCCCCCTCTCATTTGGGGGGTCGATCTCCCCGCAGATTCTCTGCTGTCGTTGGCACATGACTTCTCGGCCGTAGCGGCAGGGAAGACCGGCTGAGGTGTCCGGCCTCTCAAGAGCCAACGAGACCGGACGTTCTGCGGAAAGGAGCCGGAGCCATGCCCACGACCCCCCTTCGGGTCAACAGTTGCCACACAGTCACCTGGACTCGGCAGTCGTTCGGTGAGCAGCCTCTACGCGACGTCCGCCTCAAGGCCCGGCAGTGGCTCTTCGAGCGTGGTTGCGATGACGATTTCGTCGACAATGCCGAACTGGTCCTCGCGGAACTGGGGGCCAACGCCGTGGAACACGGCGGACACCTCACTGCGGTGACCTTGGACATCGTGCCGCCGACAGCCGAGGAGCCAGGAGTTCTCCGCGTGAGCGCACACGACACCGGACCGAACCTGCCAATTCTCGGCGCGGCAAGGGCCGGCCGTGCGGACGAGCCGCTGCGCGAATGCGGCCGAGGCCTGGGCATCGTGGCGGCCTTGAGCCGCGCATGGGGCGCGGTCCGGCATCAGGGTCGGCACAAGCAGGTCTGGTGCGACCTGTCCGTTCCGCAGCACGCGTGAACAGGCGCCTTTCAAACCTCTGCTCTGTTTCTGTACGGCCTTCCGGCTCTGCAGGCACCAGATCAACCGACACAGGAGTTCACATGTCACACCGCCTGCGGGCGTCTGGTATCCCGCTGACTTCCAGATGCCGTCCTGACAGCCGAACCTCCTGTCGGCATACAGCCGTTGACGCCTGAGGAGATTGCTCATGTCTGCTCTGGACTCCCTCACCTCCGGCATCGAGAACACCGTCAACGGAGTCTTCAACCCCATCGCCGAGAAGCTCGCGGGATTCGTCTTCGGCGAAGTCACACTCTTCGGCATGGCGTTCCCCTGGATCGTCGCCTGGCTGGTCGTCGCAGGAGCCGTCTTCACCCTCTGGTTCGGGTTCATACAACTCAAGGGCATACGCCTCGCCGTCGACCTGGTGCGCGGAAAATACTCCAAGAGCGATGATCCGGGAGAGGTCAGCCACTTCCAGGCCCTGACCGCAGCCGTGTCCGGAACGGTCGGACTGGGCAACATCGCCGGTGTCGCGGTTGCCGTGACCATCGGCGGCCCCGGAGCCACCTTCTGGATGATCCTGTGCGGCTTCCTCGGCATGGCCACGAAGTTCGTGGAATGCACCCTCGGCGTCAAGTACCGGGAAGTCCACGAGGACGGCACGGTCTCTGGCGGCCCGATGCACTATCTACGCAAGGGACTTGCCGATCGCGGCATGGCGGGCGTCGGCAAGGTGCTCGCCGTCGCCGCCTCCATCGCCCTGCTGTTCTTCGGGCTGTTCGGCGGCAACCTCTTCCAAGCAAACCAGAGCTTCTCGCAGCTCAAATCCGTCACAGGCGGCGACGTCGGCCTCCTGGGCTCCTCCTCCGGAGCCCTGATCTTCGGCATCCTGCTGGCCGGACTGACCGGACTCGTCCTCCTCGGCGGAATCCGGTCCATCACCAAGGTCACCGTCCGACTCGTGCCCCTCATGGCAGGCACCTACATCCTGGCCTGCCTCGTCGTCATCCTGGTCAACGTCAGCGCGGTGCCGGCCGCCGTAGCCACCATCGTCGGAGGCGCCTTCTCCCCCGAAGGCGTGTCAGGCGGCGTCATCGGCGCACTCATCGTCGGATTCAAGCGAGCAGCATTCTCCAACGAGGCCGGCACCGGATCCGCGCCCATCGCCCACTCAGCCGTCAAGACCCGCCACCCCGTCACCGAGGGCCTGGTGGCACTGCTCGAGCCGTTCATCGACACCGTCATCGTCTGCACGATGACGGCCCTGACGATCGTCATCGCCTCCACCCCCACGTGGGACACGGCCCGATCCAACGCAGCCGAGTCCGGTGCGTCGCCCGAAGGCGTGACCATCACCTCGGACGCGTTCGCCACGGTCATGCCCTGGTTCCCCTACATCCTGACCGTCGCGGTGCTCCTGTTCGCCTTCTCGACGATCATCACGTGGGGATATTACGGACTCAAAGCGTGGACCTACCTGTTCGGGCGCAGCCGCGCCAGCGAGCTCACCTACAAGGCCACCTACACGGCATTCGTCGCGCTGGGCTCGCTGCTGTCCCTGACCTCCCTGATAGACATGGCCGACGCGGTGCTCTTCCTGCTCGCCGTCATCAACATCACCGGCCTCTACCTGCTGGCTCCCGTGGTCAAGAAGGAACTCAGCTCCTTCCTCACGCTGGTCCGCAGCGGCAAGCTCGCCCCGAACGCTGATGCTGGTCCGGCAGAGACGGACAAGAAAGACGTGCCAGCCCGGGCCGACTGAATGCCCCAGCAGGAGGGTTATTCACAGGCCCGGTTCTCTTGATCACGAAGGCAGCCCTGCTCGGTAGGCTGATGTGACAGTCAAAGGTTGACGCTTGGCGTCATAGCATCGCCACTACTACTCAGGTTGAACTCGTAGTGTCCGGTGGGCTGTTCGCGGCCTGGTCCATGATCAGGCCGGTGGGTGGGAGGCAGCCATCAACAAGGTGGGGCC
>NZ_JBIVXW010000160.1:0-6071 GCF_044769405.1 Streptomyces sp. NPDC090442 | reverse complement strand
CCAGTGCCCAGACGATGTGCAGTCTGGGGGGTGAGGCCAGCAGGCCGAACACCCCGGCCGCCTCGGCCAGCACCTCGGCGGACGGGTCGGCCATCGCCTCCCCCTCGATGCTCCTCACCACTGCCGCACTCCGTCCTCCCGCGCCGCTTGCACCGGAGCGCCCAGTGTAGGCGGCGCGCCGGATCCGCCGGCAGGCCGAAGCCGGCTGCCGATCGGCGCGCGCGCAGTGCCCGGCCAGCCGGCTGCCCGCATGATGGCGGAGCCCCTCCGGCGCCCCTCCCACCTCGCGAGGTCTGATCATGGACGAGAGCCGGTCCCTGCCGGACGCCCGGGCGGTACGGACGGCCCCGGCGCCCGCCCGCGCCGCCCGACGGCCCGCCCCGGAGCCCCGGGCCGCGTCCCGCCCGCGCCCCTGGCTGGCCCTCACCGGCGCCGCGTTCGCCCTCCTCCAACTCGTCCTGGTGGTCCCCGGGACCGGCCTGGGGTGGGACGAGACGGTCTACGCCAGCCAGGTCGCCCGGGACGTGCCGGCCGCCTTCTTCAGCGCGCCCCGGGCCCGCGGCATCACGTACCTCATCGCCCCCGTCGCCGCGCTGACCTCCGACGCCACCGCCCTGCGGATCGCCCTCGCGGTCCTGTCCGGCGCCGGGCTGTGGGCGGCGCTTCGGGTCTGGCGGCCGCTGCTGCCCACCCGGGTGCTGGCCCTCGGCGGCGCCCTCTTCGCCACCCTCTGGATCACCCTCTACTACGGCCCCCAGGTCATGCCCAACCTCTGGTCCGCCTACGGGGCGCTCGCCGCCACCGGCTGCTTCCTGCGCGCCGTCCGGGACCGCGAGGACCGCCGGGCGCTCGTCGGGCTCCCGTTGGCCGTCGCGGCCGTCGGGCTGATGCGCCCGCCGGACGCCGTCTGGCTCGTGCTGGTGCCGGCCACCGCGGCGCTGGTGGTGTCCCGTTGGCGGCGCCCCGCGCTGGTCCCGTTGATGGCCGGCGGGCTGCTGCTGGGCGCCGCGGACTGGCTCGTCGAGGCGTACGCCCACTACGGGGGCCTGCTCGCCCGGCTGCACCGCGCCGCCGAGATCCAGGGCGGCATCGGCTGGCACCTCGCCGTCGGCGCCCAGCTCCGCAGCCTGGACGGGCGGGGGCTGTGCCGGCCCTGCGACGTGCCCTGGACGCACCCGGTCACCGCGGTGTGGTGGTACGCGCTGCCGCCGCTGACCGCCGCCGGTGTGCTGGCCGCCCGTCGGGCCCGGCGCACCGCCACCGCCGTGCTGCCGGCCGCCGTCGCGGGCGCGACCGCGGTGCCCTACCTCTTCCTCCTCGACTACGCCGCGCCCCGCTTCCTGCTGCCCGCCTACGCCCTGCTGGCGCTCCCGGTGGCCGACGGCCTGTGCCGGCTGGCCGCCCCCCGGGGCCGGCTCCGGTCGCGCCCCACGGCCCTCCTCGCCGTCGCGCTCGCCGTCCACCTGGTCGTCCAACTCGCCGTGCTCACCGGCAACACCGCCCGCAACCGCCACATGCGACGGGACTTCACGGCCGCGGCCGGCGCCCTGCACGCGCTCGGGGTGCGCCCGCCCTGCGTGCTCTCCGGCGACCACGCCGTCCAACTCGCCTACTACGCCGGCTGCGCCTCCCGACAGACCGCCGGACCCGACGCCGGCACCACCCCGGAACGACTGGTGGCCGAGGCCGGCCGCCGGCCGGTGGCGCTACTCGTCCCGCCGGCCACCGCCCCGCCCGCACTCGCCCGCGGCTGGCGGCCCGCGCCCCTGCCCGACGTCGCCAGCTTCCGCGGCTACCGTGTCTATCTCCCGCCCGCGTTGTCGGCTTTCCCGCCGTGCGGGGTGCTGTTCTTTGCGCCTGCGGCGCTGGCTGGTTGTCCGCTGCGCGGGGCCGGTCCGCTGCGCGGGGCCGGTCCGCTGCGCGGGGCTGTCGGGGTGCGGTGACGGGCCGGAGGGGCAGGGTGTTCGGACTGCTTCGCTTTACGTCCGAACACCCTGCCCCTCCGGCCCGTCCCCTCCCGGGGAGGGGTGGATTTCCTGTGGGCGGGACGCTCCGCCGGTGGGTCAACTCGGCTCTCTGGACTGAGTCGTGTCCGTCAGGGAGAGGAACGGCCGTTGGCGGGATGACGGGTCCCGACGGTTTGGGGACCACTATGGCTAGCCCCCACTCATCTGGTTTTCCACCCATCCAACGGAAGGTGGCGGGTCTCCGGGGCCGACTGTCCCGCGCAGCGGACAACAACTCGGCCCGCCCCGCGCAGCGGATCGGCGCCGCAGGCGCAAAACCGCAACCCCCACGGTGGGGCAACCGGCATCGTGGGAAGCAGCCGGCCGCAGGCAAACGTCAGCGCGGGCCGGCCCCCGGGGGCCGGGTGATCGCGACCATGGCCACGTCGTCGCCCAGATTGCCGTCCGCGTACCGCAGCAGGTCGTGGTGCAGCCGCCTGATCAGCGCCGCCGGATCGGGCTCGTTCCACTCGGCCAGCCGCTCGGTCAACGGGTAGAACGCCCCCGAGCGGTCCCGGGTCTCGATCACCCCGTCCGTGTAGAGCAGCAGCACCTCGCCCGGCCCGAACGCGAAGCTCTCGACCTTGTAGTCGGCCTCGGCCGGGGCCGTCAGCCCCAGCGGCACCGCCGGCTCGGCGACCTCCAGCGACCGAATCCCGCCGCTCCCCAGGACCAGCGGCGGGGGGTGCCCGCAGTTGACCAGCTCGACGCACGGGCCGTCGTCGTAGACGTCCAGGACCAGGGCGGTCACGAAGGACTCCGGGTCCTCCTCCGGGGCGTGCGCCATGTTCCAGTGCACCGCGTTGCCCAGGTGCGCGACGGCCGCCGGCAGCGCGAGGTGCTGGTAGGCGGTGCCCCGGAACGCCCCGACCAGCGCCGCGGCCTCCCCGATCGCGGTCAGGCCCTTGCCGCGGACGTCCCCGATGACCAGCCGCGTCCCGCCCGGCACCGGCACCGCCGCGTAGAGGTCGCCGCCGATCTCGGCCTCGGCCTCCGCGGAGATGTACGCCGACTCGATCCGCAGCGCCCCGCTCCGGCGCGGCAACGGCCACAGCAGCACCTGCTGGGCGGCCACCGCCACCGTGCGCACCCGACTCAACTGCCGCTGGTGCCGGTCGCGGACGTAGCGGAAGACGGTGACCAGCACCGAGATGATGACCAGCGCGGCGATCTGCGCCTGGTGGTTCGAGGTGGCGATCCCGCCGTGCAGGAAGCCGATGAGGATCTGCGCGGCCACCGCCAGGGCCCCGATGGCGCCGGTGAGGGCGGGGCCCGCGAACGAGGCGGTGAGCGCCGGCGCCGCCACCAGGAACGGGCCCAGGTGGATGGTGGTGGGCGAGGTGAGGTCCAGCACCGTGACCGCCGCGATCAGGGCGAGCGGCAGGGCGATCAACCCGTGGCTGAGCCGCCAGGGCCGGCCGCTTCGATGACGACGGTGCCGGACGCGCATACCTCTTCTCTACACCTGGGCCGGCCCCCGCGCCCGCAGGGCGTACCCCGCCGCCGGCCGCCGGCGGGGCCGGACGGCGGGGTTCCGGGGCCGGGCGTCCCCGGTGGGCCGCCGCATTCCGCCACGCCCCACCGCGACCGTCCGGCCCGGCCCGCCGGTCGGTCAGACCCCCGGCGGCAGGTGCGTCGGCCGGCCTGACCCGCGGGTCAGGCGGTAGCCGCCGATGCCGGCCAGCGCCGCCAGCACGCCGCCGATCGCGGTCCACACCCAGCGGTCCGACCACCAGCCCGAGGACCAGCCGCCGTCCGGCGCGCCGTCCGCGGCGGGCTGCTGGGTCGCGCCGCTCTGCTGCGGCTTCGGCGACGCGGTCCCGGCGCCCGGCACCAGGGGAGCGGACAGCTTCCCGTCCACCGCCCGGGCGCCGCCCGCGTCGGCCGCGGACGCCTCGACCTCCGTCTGCACCGGCTGCCCCAGCTCCTCCTGCGGCAGATCGACGGCGGTCAGCCGGACGTAGTAGTTGCCGGGCAGCGGATCGTTGGACCACTGCTCGGCCCAGCCGCGCACCGTGCGCAGTGCGCAGGACAGCTCGACCGTGTCGGCGTTCTCGGCCGCCGCCTTGGTCTGCACGCCGTAGCGGCACGCCTGCCGGCGCCGCAGCCCGTCGTACACGTCCAACTGCCAGGTGGTCGCGCCGTGTCGGGCCGCCTTCGGCAGCGTGACCTTCGCCTTGACGGTGACCTGCTGCCCGACGTCGGCCGGCAGCACCCAGTACAGGTAGTCGCCGGTGGAGGCGCTGGCGGTGGCCCGCTGGTCCAGGGCGATCGGCGTCGCGGTGCGGAAGGACGTGCCGGCCTCCGTGGGCCCCTTGGCGGCGTCCCCCGCACTGCTGGCGCTGGCGCTGGCGCTCGGGCTAGGACTGTCGGCGACCGCCGCACCGGCCCCGACCAACGCCACCGCGGCGGCGCTCACCAACACCCCGGCACCCCGCACCGCCAGGACCGTACGTGCCGTACGTCCCGTCATCTTGCGTACGCTACGCATCAGTTGGTCCTCCAGACGGTGATGCGCCAACGGGAGATCCAGCCCCACACCAGGCCGCCCACCAGACCGGTGAGCGCCAGGGCGCCGAGCAGCCACCAGCCCCGGCCGAGGCCGAAGGAGGCGACGTCGGAGGCGTCGTGCGGCCCGTCGACGAGGTCCACGGCCAGTTCCACCGGCAGACCCGGGTCGGTCTTGACCGAGGGGCCCGCCGAGAAGGAGTTGCTGACCTGGAGGCAGACCGTCTCGGGGGCGTCCCCGGCGGCGGCGTCGTCGGCCTTGGCGTAGCGCAGCCCGGTGGAGATCACGTCGGTCCGGCCGTCGCCGGCCTCCGCACCGCGGACGATCTCCCGGCCGTGCACGGTCGAGGCGCGCAGCAGCACCCCGTAGTCGTTGTTGACCGCGCGGTCCGCGCCGACGCTCACCGAAGCGCGCAGCTCCTGGCCCGGCTTGACGTTCACCCGGTACCAGCGGTGCTCGGCGAACTTCTCCCGGTCGGTGAACAGGCCCGGCTTGAGCTCCGGGGCGGTGGCGCACTGCGTGGCGCCCTTGGTCGCCACCGGAGTGGCCACGGGCCGCGCCGTTCGGTCCACCAACTGGTGCACACGGTCCCGGAGTTGGTCGGTGTGCTGCACCGAGGTGTACGTGCCGCCGGTCGCCTCGGCGATGCAGCTCAACTGGCTGCGGGTCTTGGCGTCCGGCAGCAGCCCGAGGGTGTCGACGGTGAGGTGGATGCCCTCGGCGGCGATGTCCCGGGCCACCTGGCAGGGGTCGAGCGGCTGACAGGTGTCCTCGCCGTCGGTGATCAGCACGATCCGGCGCTGCCCGTCACCGCCCTTGAGGTCCTTGGCCGCGGCCTGCAGGGCCGGGCCGATCGGCGTCCAGCCGGTGGGCACGAGCGTGGCCACCGCGGTCTTGGCCTCGGTCCGGTCGAGCGGCCCGACCGGGTAGAGCAGCTTGGTGTCCTTGCAGCCGACCTGGCGGTCGTTGCCCGGGTAGTTGGCGCCGAGCGTCCGTATGCCGAGCTGGACGTCCTTGGGGACGGCGTCCAGCACCTCGTTGAACGCCTGCTTCGCCGCCGCCATCCGGCTCTGCCCGTCGATGTCCCGGGCCCGCATCGAGCCGCTGACGTCGAGCGTCAGTTCCACCTTGGGAGCCGATGCGGCGGGCTCCCCGGTGGGCTCGCCGGCGACGGCCGTCGTGGGCAACAGCCCCACCGCCATCGCGGCAAGCAGTCCGCACACCCCGGACGCCAGCCTTCGCCTGGTGATCCGTTTGGTGATCGTTGTGATGATCATCGCCGGATCGTATGGAGAAAAGTGGCTGTACGCCAAAATCGACGACGGGGGTGCGGTGGTTGGTTCCCAGGTTGTCGGCTTTCCCGCCGTGGGGGTTGCTGTTTCGCGCCTTGCGGCGCGGGCCGATCCGCTGCCGGTCCGCTGCCCGTCCGCTGCCGGTCCGCTGCCGGTGCGCGCCGAGTTGTCCGCTGCGCGGTGCTGTTGGGGTGCGGTGACGGGCCGGAGGGGTGGGGGTGCCAGACTGCTTCGCTTTACCACGGGGACCCCCCCCCCGCCCGC
>NZ_JBIVXW010000159.1:0-6096 GCF_044769405.1 Streptomyces sp. NPDC090442 | reverse complement strand
CCGGACGGAAAGCGAAGCAGTCCGGAAACCCGCCCCCGGCACCACCCACCGGCAGCGAGGCGCCCCCGCCCTGCACACCCCCTCCGCCGAAGGCGAAAAGACGGCAACCCGCATGGCGGGAGGGTCGACAACGGGGGAAGTCAGTCCGTGGGCCGGATCTCCCCGGAGCCGCGGGCGATCAGGCGGGTGGGGATCTCCAGCCGCTGGGGCGGCCCGTCGGCGCCGTCGAGGCGGCGGAAGAGCAAGCCGGCGGCGGTGCGGCCGAGTTGGGCGGAGTCCTGGGCGACGACGGTGATCGCGGGGTGGACCAGATCGGCCAGTTCGAAGTCGTCGAAGCCGACCAGGGCCACCGGGCGCGGGTGTGCGCGCAGCACGCGGACGGCGGTGACGGTGACGCGGTTGTTGCCGGCGAAGAGGGCGGTGACCGGTTCCGGGGCGGACAGGACGGAAGCGGTCGCGGCCCGGACCCGGTCCGGGGCGGTGGAGCCGAGCGAGACCCAGGAGTCGTCGATCGGCAGCCCGGCCTCGGCCATCGCGGTGCGGTAGCCGCGCAGCCGTTCCTTGGCGGTGTGGATGCGCGGCTGGTCGCCGATGAAGCCGATCCGGCGGTGGCCGTGCGCGATGAGGTGGGCGACCGCGGCCCGGGCGCCGCCGAAGTTGTCGGAGAGGACCACGTCGGCGTCGATCCGGCCGGCCGGACGGTCGACGAAGACGGTCGCGACGCCGGCGGCTATCTCCGGCTCCAGATAGCGGTGGTCGTCGCCGGCCGGGATGACGACCAGTCCGTCCACCCGACGGGCGCACAGCGCCAGCGCCAACTCCTGTTCGCGCGCCGGGTCTTCGGCGCTGGAACCGTTGAACAGCAGGGCGCCGTGGCCGCGCGCCACCTCCTCCACGGCGCGGCTGAGCGGCCCGTAGAAGGGGTCGGCGAGGTCTTCGAGGACCAGTCCGATGCTGGCCGTCCGGCCCTTGCGGAGGATGCGGGCGGAGTCGTTGCGGCGGAAGCCGAGTGCGGTGATCGCCTCCTGGACGCGGCGCTCGGTGTCCGGGGTGACGCCCGGTTCGCCGTTGACGACCCGGGATACGGTCTTCAGGCCGACCCCGGCGCGCGCCGCGACGTCCTTCATCGTGGGGCGGGTGCCGTAGCGATGGGAGGTGCCGCGGGCGGTCTCGGTCACGGGTGCGGTCCTGTCTGCCGGTAGACGGGGCGGGGTGGTGGCCGGGCGCGGGTGCGCGACCGGGCAGCCGGGAGGGGCGGGCGGAGGTGCCGCCGTGTGGCGACGAGCATAGCCCCTAGACAACGTTGTCAAATGCCGGAAGACTGGCGCTCTCACGCCGGGCCGGTACCCCGGCCCTCCCCGGGCCCACCAGGAGAATTCGACACCGATGCAGACGGACCTCAGCGCAGCGTTGGACATCGGCGGCACCAAGATCGCTGGCGCCTTGGTGGACGCGCGCGGCAGAATCGTCGTCCGGGCCGCCCGGCCGACGCCCGCGGACCAGGACGGGGCCACCGTGATGCGCGCGGTGGCCGGGGTCGTCCGGGAACTCGCCGCCGGGCCGGAGTGGGCGCGGGTGGCGGCCGTCGGCATCGGCAGCGCCGGCCCGGTGGACGCCGCGGCCGGGACCGTCAGTCCGGTCAACATCCCCGGCTGGCGCGACTTCCCGTTGGTCGCCGGGGTGCGGGCGCTGGTCGGCGGGCGGCCGGTGGTGCTGGTCGGCGACGGCGTCGCGATGACCGCCGCCGAGCACTGGCAGGGCGCCGCGCGGGGGCACGACAACGCGCTGTGCATGGTGGTCTCCACCGGGGTGGGTGGTGGACTCGTCCTCAACGGGCGGCTGCACCCGGGCCCTTCGGGCAACGCGGGGCATATCGGCCACATCAGCGTGGACCTCGACGGGGACCCGTGCCCCTGTGGGGCGCGCGGCTGCGTGGAGCGGATCGCCAGCGGCCCCAACATCGCCCGCCGCGCGCTGGCCAACGGCTGGCAACCGGGCCCCGACGGGGACGGCAGCGCCGCCGCGGTCGCCGCCGCGGCCCGCGCCGGCGACCGCGTGGCGCTCCGCTCCTTCGAGCGGGCCGGCCAGGCGCTGGCCGCCGGCATCGCCGCCACCGCCACCCTCGTCGAGATCGACATAGCGGTCATCGGCGGCGGCGTCGCGGGCGCCGGCGACGTCCTGTTCGCCCCGCTGCGCACCGCTCTGCGTGAGTACGCGACGCTCTCCTTCGTCTCCAAACTCACCGTGGTGCCCGCCCAGATGGGGACCGACGCGGGCGTCGTGGGCGCCGCCGCGGCAGCCGCCCAACGGACCAGCCTCGCGGCGTTCGCGCCTGCGTCGTAGGGCCGGACGGCGGCTTGCGGCCCTGCGGTCCCCTGGAAGCGAGCCCGCCGCCCGTACAGGCCGAGCCACTCCACCACCCCACGACCCAACCACCACACGGGAGTTCGGCGACCGTCCCCAGGGGGCGCGGGGGCGGCCCGCTGGCCCGTAGTCTGGTCGGGACCGCCCGAGGGCCGTGGCGTAGGCGCCGGCATCCGGGACATACGGGCCGCGGTGGGGTACGTGGACGCGGAGCGAGGGGATCGGCACGGTGACTTCGGGGGAGCAGCACGAGCAGCGCGGGGCGGACGGCGCGCAGGGGCCCGGGCCGGCGGGCGAGGCGCCCGGTGGCGGGGTGCCGCGGGCGGCCGCCCGTAGTGGGCCGAAGCGCGGCGTCGACGACGACCTGACCGGGCGGGTGCTCGGCGGGCGCTACCGCGTCACCGGCCGGATCGGTCGCGGTGGCATGGGCGTGGTCTGCCGGGCCGAGGACCAGGTCCTGGGGCGCGAGGTCGCGCTCAAGGTGCTGCGGGCCTACACGGACGCCTCCGGCCCGGAACTCGCCGATCTGCGGACCCGGATGCAGCGCGAGGCGCGGGCCGCCGCCCGCATCCGGCACGCCGGCGTGGTGACCGTCCACGACGTCATCGAGGAGGCCGGCCGGCCGGTCATCGTCATGGAGCTGGTGGACGGGCCGTCGTTGGACGATGCGATCGGCGAGCGCGGTCCGGTGGGGCCCCGGGAGGTCGCCCGTATCGGCGCCGAGGTGATGGACGCGTTGGACGCCGCCCATCAGGTCGGCGTGCTGCACCGCGACGTCAAGCCTGGCAACGTCCTGTTGGAGCGGTGGGGGCGCCCCGGTGGCGGCCGGGCGGTGCTCACCGACTTCGGCATCGCCAGCATCGAGGCCCCCGGCGACGGCGCCACCACCAACCTCACCCGCAGCGGCGAACTGGTCGGCTCGCTCGACTACTTGCCGCCCGAGCGCGCCCAGGGCATGGACCCCACCCCGGCCTCGGACATCTGGTCCCTGGGCATGACGCTGTACGCGGCGGTCGAGGGCGGCGGCGCGCCGTTCCGCCGCACGTCGGTGTTCTCGACGCTCACCGCGATCGTCAGCGAACCGCTGCCCGAACCGCAGCGCGCCGGCCCGCTGTCGCCGGTCCTACACGCCCTGATGGCCAAGAGCCCGGCCGACCGCCCGTCCGCCGCGCAGGCCCGCGAGATGCTCCGGGCGGTGGCGGAGGGCCGTGATCCGGGGGTGGCGCTGCCGCCCGTTCCGCGATCGGGCACGCCCTACGCGCCCACCGCCACGGACGCGACGGCCGGGGTCGGGCCGCTGCCTCGTCCGGCGGGCGCCGGTGCGCCGCCGCCCGGCTGGCTCGGCGGGCCGGGTGCTCAGGGTGGCCCGGCCGCGCCGCCCGGCCCCTACGCGTCGTCCGGCCACCCCGCTGACGGGACGTCGGCCTTGACGGCCGCCACCGGTCCGCACCCCTACCCGGCGGGCCCGGACGGCGAGACCGCGCGGGTGCCGGTCCGCCGGCGCCGCCGCGCGCTGTTGGCGGTGGCCGCCGCCCTGGCCGTACTGGCCGCCGGCGGTGGGATCACCTACGCGCTGATCGGTGGCGGCGGCTCCGGAGGCCGGGACACCGCCGACGGACGGCAGCCGGCTGCCCCGGTCGCCCCGCCGTCGACGGGCGGGTCGAGCGTCTCGTCCGGCAAGGGCGACGCCGGCGACACCACGGCCACCAGCGCCTCCCCGCCCGGCTCGGCGACCCCGTCCCCGAGCGGCTCGCCGGGGAGCCCCAACTCCGGTGCCCAGGGCGGCCAGACCGGCGGGGCGGCCGCCGGCGGCAACCAGGGCGGCACGCCCGGCGGTGCCTCGGGCGGGGCGAACGCCGGCGCCACCGGCGGTGCGCACGGCGGCACGACCAGCGGCGGGTCCGGGGCCGCGGCCGGCGGGGCCAGCGCCGGCACCGGGGCGCCGTCCCAGGCGCCGTCCTGCAGTGACGCCGGCGGCGGCAAGACCAACTGCGCCGTGTGGCGCGCCGCGACGTCGTACACCGCCTCCTTCCAGCAGGTCGGCCACGTCAACGCGGGCACCAACTACTTCTACTGTCAGGCCAAGTTGGGCCGCCGCGAGACGTACGGGAAGTGGACCAACGTCTGGTGGGCCAAGACCGACGACGACAGCGGCAACGCGGGCGTCTACGTCAGCGTGGTGTACCTGACCGGCGGCGCGAACGACCAGCCGGTGCCCGGGCTGCGGGTCTGCTGAGGGAGCGGGCCGCCCCCCGGGACGCGCCCCATCCGCGCGACTCCCGCCACCCATGGGACTCCGGCATATGCGACGTACCGACCCGTCGGCGGCCGGTCGGACGCGGTGCGCGGGTGGGGGTTTCGGTGCTGGAGGGGCGGGGGAGCGCTTGTTTGCCGGGGCTTCGCGGCGGGGGAGACGAACGGGCGTCCTCGTGCGATGTCTTCCTCCAGCGGTGTTCCCGGCCCCGCGCGCGGCCCGGGGTCCCGAGCGTTTCCGTGGCAGGGTGTTGCGGGCAACTCAACCTGGGTCTAGGGAAGAGGGGAAACCGTGATCGTCTGGCTGAACGGCACGTTCGGTGCGGGCAAGACCACTGCGGCTCATGAACTGCTCGACCTGCTTCCCGGAAGCACGCTCTACGACCCCGAACTCCTCGGCAGCGGACTGCGGTTGATGCTGCCCGCCAAGCGGTTCGAGCAGGTCGACGACTACCAGGACCTGCCGTCCTGGCGGCGGCTGGTCGTGGACACCGCGGCCGCGCTGCTCACCGAGGTGCCGGGCCCGTTGGTCACGCCGATGACGCTGCTGCGCCAGGAGTACCGCGACGAGATCTTCGGCGCCCTAGCCGCCCGTCGGATACCCGTCCTGCATGTCCTCCTCCATGCGGAGGAAACGATCCTGCGCGAGCGGATAGCGCACCGCGAGGAGAGTGCCGACGACCCGGAGGGCAACGCCGCCGTCCGTCGCTGGGGCCTGGCGCACCTCGGGCCCTACGCGCAGGCCCTGGACTGGCTCAAGAACGACGCCCACGTCGTGGACACCACGGCGCTGACGCCGCGTCAGACCGCCGAGCGGGTCGCCGAGGCCGTCCGCACCGGCGCCGGCGCCTGTGGGATCGTGCAGACGCCCGAGCCCACCGCGGAGACCCTCGCCGCCGGGGTGCTGCTCTTCGACGACCAGGACCGCGTACTGCTCGTCGACCCCACGTACAAGCCCGGCTGGGAGTTCCCCGGCGGCATCGTGGAACCTGGCGAGGCCCCCGCCCGCGCCGGCATCCGCGAGGTCGCCGAGGAGCTCGGCATCCAACTCCCGTGCGCCCCGCGCCTGCTGGTCCTGGACTGGGAGGCCCCCAAGCCCCCCGGCTTCGGCGGCCTCCGCCTCCTCTTCGACGGCGGCACGCTCACCGACGACCGCATCCGGGAACTCCGCCTCCCCGGCGCCGAACTCCGCGACTGGCGCTTCGTCACCGAATCCGAGGCCGCATCGATGCTGCCACCGGTCCGCCTGAACCGCCTCCACTGGGCACTACGGGCGCGCGAACGGGGCTGCCCTCTGCACCTTGAGGCCGGGGTTCCCGTGGGGTGAGCCGGTCCGCTGCCGGTCCGCTTGCGCGGGGCGGTGCGGGTTGTCTGGTCCGTTGCCGGTCCGCTGCGCGGGGCCGATCCGCTGCGCGGGGCTGTCGGGGTGCGGTGACGGGCCTGCGGGGCCGGTGTGCCAGACTGCTTCGCTTTACGTCT
>NZ_JBIVXW010000158.1:0-6323 GCF_044769405.1 Streptomyces sp. NPDC090442 | reverse complement strand
CGACATCACCGACCGACGCGCACGACAGCCCTGGTACACCACCAAGACCACCCCCGCGTTCAGCGACATGATCATCAAGCTCCGCCGGACGATCATCGCCGCCCGCCATATTCACAACCCCGCAGGTCAACCACGTCCCGACGAAATCACCGCGGTCATCCGCGCCTGGGAAGCAGCCGCGGCATAGAACCCGCCACCCCAAGATCACCATTTGCTACAAACTCGAGACCCTTGCACCGAGCAGTAATTGAAATACAGGCCCCCAGCGTGCCGGAGTACTGGCGCGCGGCCCCGACCGCGTCGGTGGAGGACTTCCCGTCGCCGGTCTCGTCCAGGACCAGAACCGCGTGCGGGTCGGACAGCCGGGCCACAGTCCAGGCCGCGGTCTGAGGGTTCCCCGGACCCGGGCATCGTCCCAGCTGGCGCGGGACAGGAAGTGCTGCAGGCGGTGCGGGCCCCGGTGGCCGAGTGTCAACGGCCGAGGGCCTCGGCCAAGGTCCAGCAGTTGTAGCGGTCCAGCCGCATCAGCATCCCCGTCACCGCCTCTCGTAATGTCCGTCGGGACTCGTGCCGGGGAAAACAGTCCGCGACCGTGTCCATGAGCTCCCCGGCCAGTTCCTGCCACAGCACCTGCGCTACCGTGGCCTCAACGGCCACCGCTTCCTGATTGTTCGTCACACAACATCATGATCACGGTGGCCGTTGCCATGCCCAGGCACCCCACCACCGACAAGATCACGAACCGTCTATTGGACACTCCCGTTCGAGGGTGGTGGTTCAGGAGGGCTTGATGGCTCGGATGTCGGTGCTCTGTTGGTGGAGTTGGGGGAGGGTGTCTTGGAGTTGGGTGCCTAGGGCGGTGGCGAGGGCGCCGGCATCGGGGTTGGCAAGGTTGTCAGCTGCGGTGAAGATTCCGGGTCCAAGAGTTCCGCCGGTCTTCTCGACGTAGGCCCATGCTGTACTGAGTTTGTCGTGGAAGTCGGTCCATTCTTGAACGCGTGCTGTGGCCCAGGTGGGGTTGTCCCAGTCTTGCTCGTTCGCGTCGTCGTAGTATTGATCGGCGGTTTCGCCGGCCGCTAGGACGTCTTTGAGTGCTGTCTGCCAGTTATTCAATGCTGTCTCTAGGCGCTCGACTGCGTCTTTCGCCCGGGTTTCACGTAAGGTGTCCCGATTTGCCGGGGCATTGATGATGTCCGAGGCATCCTGGGCCAGCTGTTTGGGCAGTTCGCCTGCCACCGCTGGAGTCAGCAGTGCCGTTCGCACCGACTGTGGGAAGAACCTTTCCAGTTTCGTTCTCATCTTAGTGGGGTCGATCCCGCTTTCGTTCCCGAAATCTGTACCCTTGAAATTCCACTTTCCCGGATTCCATAGAGCCCTCAGTGCCCTACGGGCAGCCTCGACCACGGGGTCGTCTCCCAGGTTCTTAAGACAGCGAGGGTCCGACTGTGATTCTCGGGAAGGCTGCCTGCTGGCTGGGGCAGTGATGTCCAGGTACGGCTTGAGAAGGGCGTCGAGCAGGCCTTCCTGGAGTGCCCAGCAGTGGAGTCCGATGAGGTCGGCTGTGTTGTCCGGTTCATATCCGACTTTCACAGTCTTGTTGCCGGAGAATGCGTGGAGAGTATGGGGTTTTTCAACATCGGGCAGGAAGGCGTCGACCGTGGTGAAGCCCGCATGGGCCAGTTCTGGCCACAGCAGGCCCTGGTCGATGCTTCCGGGACCGGCAATCAGGGTGTTCGTATCCTTATTCAGTTTAATGCGGCGGAACCGCTGCTTGGAGAAGACGTAAAATTCCTTCTCGGCGCCAGGGACGGCAAGAACTGCATCGACAGAGTCGAAAGAAGGATCTCCGCCCTGGCTAAAAGAAGGCCAACCGCTGGCTATAGTCGTACTGGGGGTCACGGGAGTGTTCTCGCCCAGTCGGATACGCCGGAAATATCTATCACTGAAGACGTAATAGTCGGGTGTGCTGGAGTCTGCGGGAAGGAAAGCGTCCACCACATGGAATGGGAGGCTCCCGCTTACCAGGGACGGCCACGTGGACGCGTTGATGTCAATCGTGCCCTTGCCTGCCACAAGGGCAGGATATCTTCCGATGTATTGCATGGTTTGGATCGTGGTTGGGTCTGAGCCAAAGACGGAGAACCACGTCGGCAGCTCCAGGTTGACGGCTGCGCGGACTGGTGAGAAATCGATGAGGCCCTCCCAGTCGGCGATGGGACGCGGCCCCTTTATCAACTCGCTCCGCTGGTTCGACTTGGAGCCCCCTCGCGGGATGGTGATGTAGCGGTAAGTCGACCCCTTGAAAATATAGTAGTCGCCGGTTCCGGGAATGCGAATCACCTCGTCGATCTTGTTGTAGTCGTCGCCGGTGACCCCGTCGGCCGTGCTACCGAAAAAGGCCGGCCACGTGGTAGATGTGATCTTCCCTGCGTCCAGCCGTGTCACGCGCTGGTGTTTGACTACCTCCGCATAGACGTACTGGTCGCCTTCGAAGAACCAGAACCGTTTATCCACCTGATCAGGCATCACCGCGTCCACGCCATGCAAGGTGGTCCCGGCGCCGCGGTTCAAGCGCAAGCCACCGAAATAACTCCCCGAGAGGTTGTACACATCGCGGGCGACTAGGGCTTGAGGCTCCGACGAATAGTAGCCTTTCTTGAACCTGTAGGACGGTGGGAGCCCGAAGAAGAGGATCCGATCTGTGTTTTCCCAATAGGAGCCAAGAGTAACGTCTATCATTGAGGAGGTCATGCCGTCAACGCCAACGAACGTCGGGTTTGTGGGATGGTGACCGAAGTGGGCCACATCGCGTTGGCCGATCTCACGGTAAAAACCGTGGGAGGTGCTCCCGGGGTCGCGGGAAAAAACGTAATACCGAGAACGATCCCCGGGCACCGGCAGGGCTGCATCGACTTTAGTGAAAGGACTGACTCCACTGCTGAGTACCGACCAGTCTCGCTCGAAACCCGCTGCAATACGAAAATCTACCCCCGCGCGCTGCCCCGCCTTCTCCTGGGCCTTCGTGCGTGCATCAGCGAGTCTGGTTTCAGCCTTCGGGTTAAGCGGCTTGTAGACGAACATGTCCTTGTAAATATGTTGCCCATATTTGAGATACAGGGTTTCCGCTTCTGTCTTTTTGAGAGGCCTCTCAAAGCCTACCCCCGGTTGGCGTTGGGCGACTTTATTTATGCGGTGACTGCCCGATTCGAAATCGGCATGGACGGCCTGCAGCCACGTGGAAATATTCGCCACGGCATTCGTCGGGGCAATTGTCGTCGCGACTTTCGTGATGTGCTCTGCCAATTTCTCGACGGTCTGCAGCTGACTCGTGTAGCAAGTCTCCAGCCCGTTCCGGGGTGTTTTATCCTTGAAGTCCGGTTTCGTGATTCCCGACGGAGTATCCAGGCCCGCCAGGAGTGCCTGCAGCCCGGTACCAGAGGCATCCCGAAGCTGGCGATAGAGAATCACGCACAGGTGACAGTACACGCGACGCTTCTGTGCATCGGTTGGAGAGCTTGGCGGAGTCCCGTACAGCCAGTCGTTGTAGAGCCCTTTACGGTCCTCAGCCCACTTGGCTGTGGAAATCTTCTCGTCGAGCGCGTCCCACCACGCCTTGTCCAGCTTGGTAAATCCACCCCCCACCTGCAGTACCAGTGCCGCCAGATTATCTATGTGGGCAAGTGTCACCTGCGCGTCATGCGCCGCAGCTGACTCCAACCGCAGTGTCTCCCCACCCATCGCGGAAGCCATATCGTCAAACACTCGGCCCCACAGCATCTTGGGAGCCTCCTGAATGTCTTTCGTCACCTCCTTGTCCAACCAATCGACAAAGGGTTGCGCCTGCGCTTTCCGCGCCGCATCCACCTTCCACTTCGCCTCGACCAGGTCGGCCACCGTTGCCACGGCCGCCAGTGCCCAGCCCACCGGCCCGGCTCCCATCAGCTCCAGCATTGCAAAAGCCGACAGCCAGGCGCCCAGCTCTGCCGCCGTCTTGGCCGCTCCCTTAAAATCGCCATGTAAAATATCATCCGCGATATACAGTGCCGCAGCCGGCTTGAACCACCTCGGGTTAAGCGCCACCACATCCGCAGCTCTGCGCAACGCCGACGTCCCCTTGCCAAAGGCATCGTTCAGCAACCCGGGCGCCTGCAGCATCGCCAGCGTCATCTCCGCCGTAGCGCCTCCGCCACCCGGACCAAACGGCGCCTTATGCTCGTCCAACCTAGGCTCCAGGTCTTTGCCCTCCACCGTCAGCTCCGCGTGCACCGCCCGGGTCGCCGCTCCCAGCTCCTCACCTTTCAGGATCGACGTCCCCGGCAATTCCCACCCCGCCTTCGACCACACACCCCGCCCCCCTGGCAAACCCGTCATCTCACGACCCAGCCGTGTCATGAGCGGAGCCTGCCCATCGGCTTCGAATGTCTCCTTCCATGCCTGTTGCCATAGCAGTAATTCGGCCTTGTCTGCGGGCGGCAGCTTAGGGTCTTCAATATCGACTTCATCCAGCTCTTCGGCAGTACGTAGATCGCAGCCTGATTCCGCGACCCGGGCGACCGAAAGGAATCGTCTATGCGAAGCGAAAAGGATCGGCATATTAGAGGGCTTGAACTTACGCCAGATATTTTGGAGATTCCTGACCTGTCCCGGGAAACTGAAGGTCCCCCCTCCATCATCATTCTGTGGAAGTCGATAATGAGACCTGCCCAGTTGTCCGATCGGAACGATCGAGTCAAGTTCCATCAAGTCCGTAATGGGCGCCTTGTAGAAAAGGCGGAAAGGCTTCTGTAGTTTTGTGAATTGGGCAAAATGTCCTTCGCATTTCCAGGCAGTCTGCTCGTAAGCTTCCTTGTGGTTAGAGAATTGCCACACGGAGTCTTGAGCCCCAGGGGCTTGGCTTGGCGTGGAGAACAGTTCTCCCCAGTAATTTGGAAATTCTAGCCGATTAAGCTCGATTCGAATATTCTGCGTGATCACTCGCGACCTGTGGGCGCTGAAGACCGCCTCGTGAACCGGCAGCTTATCCCCGTTAGGTAGTACAAGATCATGGGCTCCTGCAACTTTGAGCGCCGCCATCCTCCCCTCTATGGAAGCTCCCGCGAAAACCTCCTCGACTTTTTCCGCTTTTTTCGTCATGCGAAATCTACGGTCCGGGCTAGGAAGGACTACTCTCTGATATATACTCTTCATGAAACCATCCGAATACGGAACTACTGTTCTGCGCACACCAGGTGCTGAGCACCCCGACAGTGCGTGAAGCCCATGTAAGAGCTCATGCGCCAACCCCAATTCAAGCGGCATGATCTCGTCCATGCCCCTCGGGCCACTCGACGAGGGGCCTCGGACGGTAACCAAAGGAAGGTATGCAACGAGTCCTGCACAGCCCCGCGGAATTCGAGGGGTCGAAACAGCGGGTGGATCCCACAAATCTTTCACAGCCTCCCACACCGCCCGTGCGTTCGGCGATCCCACCGGCAGGCTCTCTAGAGTCGCCAAATGCGAATCCAGGCTAGTTAATGCACTGTCGGGGGCGGTGTAAAATGCGTTCTCGTACCCGCTATCCTCAGCCACCCACTTATGGGCACCGAACAAAATGTCCTCCGTTTTTTTAACATCGGTAGCGTTGGTCTGCGGCATCATCAAGATGGCGTCATTGGCGAGTTCGGCCTGGCCTAACCCATTCGGTCGAGAATTCTCCGTCTCGAATCCAGCCGGGTGCGTATAGCCTTTCCGCTGGTACGCCGCCACTTCGAGGGTCAGTTGACTTGGCCCTCCACCGGATGCCGGCGACCCACTGGGTTGAAGCGGGCGGACTCGTTCGATTTTGAGGAGGAGCTCCCTGCCCTCGCTATTTCGGTGCAGCTCGTCGATCAAGTCCGCCGCCTTGTCCAAATACTCCTGGACATTACTCAGCCCCGACTCAATATAATCACTGGATGCGTCAGGGTTTACCTCGGTGAATGACCTACCCTCGCTAAGGTAAAGCGGGCCAGGGTAGACGATGATGCCCGGGCAAATTCTATATACTACAAAGGTCTTCATCTCGTAAGTTCCGCCAGCGGACTTAACTGGAAGTTGGATCCGATAGACGTTCCCGCCCAAGTTACCCATCTTTGGGTTTTCCCGCAGATGGGGAGGGGTGATCAGCCGGCCAGCCGGGTCGGCTATGGTGAAACGTGTTGCGTAAGGCATACGTACCAACTCCTCAGGGTGAACCGCTCCGGGTTCGTCGGCAGGGCTGTTGCAAAGTCTTGGGGGTTCCACGAATCTGCAGGTCACAGCTGGGTGACGGTCTGTCAGGATGGCCTCTCCGTATGCAACGAAGC
>NZ_JBIVXW010000157.1:0-6327 GCF_044769405.1 Streptomyces sp. NPDC090442 | reverse complement strand
GCGAGCCTGATGAGTCATCACAACCCAGACAACTCATAGAAACCACTCCATGTCCCCAACCGTGAGCAAGATCATCAATCGTGGGGCGACCCGTTGGTGATGCGGTGCTCGGCCTTGCCGAGCAGTTCCTCCACATTTGTGGCGTTCGCGAATCGGCGCACCGTTTTCCGTTCGAGGTCCAGCTCCCGTGCGATGGCCGAGCGGGACAGGCCGCGGGCGAGGCGTTCTTGCACCTCGGTGTACCGTGCTCGGGTGCGCTCGGCCAGCGGGTAGGTTCGCTTGGGCGGGATGGCGGGCTCGGCCGCAGGCGTCGGCGCGGGCACGGGCGCTTCAGGCTCCGACACCACCGGCTCGACCGGGGCCGCGGCGGCATCGCGCAGGCAGCGATGATGGGCGGCCACGGTCTTCTCCGCCGCCTCGCACACGTTCTTCCACAAATGGAACCTGTCGGCGATTTGGGTCGCCTGCGGGGCGCCTGAACGGATGCCCTCGGCATACGCACCTGCCCTGTCCCGGCACACGGCCTGGATTTCGGGGTGTTCGCGCAACCAGGCCGCGAGCGTGTCCGCCTCGCGATCGGGCAGTACGTCCACGGGCTTGTGGTCGTCCATGTTGATCAAGATGGTGTTGTACGACTGGCGGCGGCGGACTGCGAAATCGTCCACGCCGAGTACCGTGATCCGCCCGGCCTCGGGCAACGGCTGGGCGCGGACGAGCCGGATCAGCACGTCACGGCAGCACGGCATCGCGAGTCGTGCCGCGAGCCTGGATCCAGGACGGCCGGCCAGTGGAGAGCAACGTTGGTCAGAGCCTTGGTCAGTGGCGGGGTGCGGCGGGCGAACGGCGTGGTCAGCCCTGGAATCTGCTCGGAGAACGTGGACTGCGCACATCGGGAGTTGGCGCACTTGAACCGGCGAACATGCACGACCACCCGGACTCTGCGGCCGCCGAACGGGAGGTCGGCGAGCTGACGTTGGTAGCGAGCGTGAACCCGTAACGAGCGTCTGCGGCAGCCGGAGCACGCCGCGCCGGCCGCCTTCGCCCGCACCCGGAACGTCACCAAGTCCCCATCCTGGTCGACGCTTTCCACCGTCACCGCCGCGAACTGCGGCACAAGCCCGTCAACGCTCAGCGATATGCACGCCGGACATCATGACCTGCGGACCCTAGGGTCCCGCCCGCACGACACACCAACCAGCACACGTCACGTGATCATCGCCAGAGCCCAATTACGTGAGCGCCGACAGGGGGGGTGTTTCCTCACGATCTCGGCTCATTCACCCAGACGCATACCGGAGAGGAGCCCCCATCCCGGCCGCTCGCGGCATCGAACAGTTCCCCGACCGGGCCTTCCGGTGGGGGATGGGCGGGCAGGTGTGCGACGATCACTCGTCTCATGAGCCATGCGCCTCGCCTGACGAGGTTTCGAGAGAGGTGTCCCCTTGTTACGCCGACTACTGAGCAGCAGAGCTGCCTCAACTGCTGCCACTGCAGGAGTCGTCCTCCTGGTCGCTGCCGCTTTGCCTCCTCCCGTCGTATCCGCTGGCGGTAGGTCACTGTCCCTGGCTCCGGTGGCAGATGACTACTACGCGTCTGCCGTCGGCCTGAGCGGCCCGGCGCTGAAGACGGTCCTGCACAGCATCATCAGCAGGCAGACGTCTTCCGTCTCCTACGGCCAGGTCTGGGACGCGTTGCGGAACACCGACGAGGACCCCGACAACTCTGCCCACGTGATTGAGCTGTACACGGGCAGGTCGGTCGCGAAGAACCGCGCCGGCGCAAATGCCGGGGACTGGAACCGCGAGCACGTGTGGGCCAAGAGCCACGGCGGCTTCGGCACTGCAACCGGCCCGGGCACCGACCTGCACCACCTGCGGGCCGAGGACGTCACGGTGAACAGCATCCGGGGCAACAAGGACTTCGACGACGGCGGCAGCGCCATCACTGGCGCTGCCGGCAACTACACCGACAACGACTCCTTCGAACCACGGGACGCTGTCAAAGGTGACGTCGCCCGCATGATCCTGTACATGGCCGTGCGCTACGACGGCGATGACGGCTTCGCCGACCTCGAACCCAACGACAGGACCGACAACGGTTCCGCCCCTGCGATCGGTCGGATCAGTGTGCTCAAGGAGTGGAGCATGCAAGACCCGCCCGACGACTTCGAACAGCGCCGCAACGAGGTGATCTACAAGGACTACCAGCACAACCGCAACCCCTTCGTGGACCACCCCGAATGGGTCAACGCCATCTGGTAGACATCGCCGGGGACTGCACAGCCGACGAAGCCCCCTGTGACCAGGCACACGACCGGCGAAGTCCCGCACAGACCCAGGCAGAGCCCGCCCCCCCATGACGTACACTGCCGCCGCGCTAGCGGCGGCCAGGAAGGCGCCAGCAGCAGGCCGCAGCTGACCGAGAGGCGACCTCCCAATCGGCGCGGTGAGCACCGCGAACCGGGCCTTCACCGCCATCGCGGCGGCGACCACCGCCGCGATGGCATCACCCAACACACTGACCGCGGACGGTTCAGCGTGGTCGTCCTGCCACTGCAACTCGCCGTCCACGGCATCACGCGCGGCACACGCATCAACAGATCCACCTGGCGTCGCACAGGCCGGTACGGCCATCTGCTTCCACGCCGCGTCCAGAGCCCGCACCAGCCCTGTGCCAGGTGCTCCTCGACGGGTTGCTCCAGGCTCAGGCCGGGTCCTTTGCGCACTGCGGTCCGGGGCTTGCCGTCCAGCAGGCGGCACGCGGGGTGGAGAAGCAGCGCGAGGGGGAAGCGAAGATGTCGCGGCTCATCAGCCGTTCATTGTTCATTGAATACTCCCGGCTGCGGCGTCGCCCTCACGAAGTGGAGGTCCCCCGCGGAAGGAGGGCGGCAGTACATCTCACGCCAAGGCGGCTCGGTGACCTGTCTTTTGGGGGTGAAATCTGGATTGGGTCTTCGTTTTGTGATGGCAGGGCAGAAGGTCCCGGTGGGGTCGGGGCTTTGGTCTCTGTGCGCGAGGGCTGGGTGGCGACTGGGATGGGGCTTGTCCCTCTTGCCTACTCATGCGGGAGCCGTTTCCCTGTGCAAGATCACACTGCTGAAGCGGAAGGCGCCCGTAGCACGGGAGCGAAAGGGGACGGTGCGGCCGAGCCCAGAGCTCTCGCCCGGTGCCTGGGCGGCGCAGCTCGCACAGATCCGTCTCCCTGTCGCAGGCAGGGAGACGGAATCCACCAACTGCCAAAGGCAAGGGGTACTTGTGGCGCGGCTTCCGCGCAAAAGGCCGCGCGCCTGACCTGACATCACACCGGACTGGCTTCCCGCCTCCTTCTCGTCCTGGGTTGTCGTTCGACCGGCGATGGCGGAGGTCACCAATCGGCCCGGATGCACGAACAGTCACACCTTGACCTCCTTGTCATCGCGCCCGTGAGCGCACCTCACCCGTAAAGAGAGAGGCAACCATCTCGTCATGAAGGCTGTTTGCGCGTTGTTCCCCGGCCTGGGACTGGGAGAGCAGCATCCGGGCATGGGGCGTTGCCTGGTTGAGTCTTTCCCCGCGGCGCAGGATGTCTTCGATGAGGCCAGTGCTGCTCTGGGTACTGATATGCGTCGTTTGTGTTGGCAGTCGACGCCCCGGACTCTGGCGCAGGCCCCTCATGCGCAGCCGGCGTTGGTCACGACAGCTTTGGCGGCGTGGCGTGTGCTGGAGTCTCTAGGGGTGCCGGTGGCTTTGGCGGCGGGTCATGGTCTTGGCACGCTGACGGCTCTGGTTGCCACGGGGGCTATGTCGCTTTCGGATGCGGTGCAACTGGCCCGCCGTCACGGTGAGATCACCATGGCAGCTCCCGGAGAGGGAAGGATGTGTACTGCGGCTGCTTCCACGACTCTTCCGCGCCACAGATTGACAGCCCTCGCCAGGAGATTGGGTCTGCACCTGGCTGCCGATAACGGGTCCCGTCATCTCACCTTCGCCGGCTCGCGCAGGAATGTTCAACGTTACCTGGCTGCCGTAGGCCCCCGCGCCTATGCGCACAGCGCCCCTCACGCGTGCCACAGCCCCTTGATGCGCTCTGCCGAACCCCAATGGCGCGACATCGTTGCCGCCACCGATATCCGCCGCCCTCATGCACCGGTCGCCCTGCCCAGCCGTGGCACCTTCACCACCGACCCCCAAGCGCTGCGCGCAGACCTGATCACCACGCTCCACTCCCCCGTACCGTGGCGCACCACGATGGTGATGGCAGGCTCCCGGCCTCGTGTGGCTCTCGGGCCGGCCCGCCAGCTCATCTCTCACGCTGCCGGCCCCTACCAGCCCCCGATACCGCTGGTCGCCAGCCCCGTCACCGCCCTCACCACCGCCCACGCACTCACCCAGCACTGACACCAACCTTCACCTGAGCCGCTCGATGCCCTGAGCACAGAAGTCCTGCCCCGTGCGCCAAGTACCCGTCCCGCATCCGCTGTCCCCATGTTGGCGGGCGCGGAGCCCGTCGCCCTGAATGAGGAAGTGACCATGTGGAAGAACCCCGCGCCGCTCGACGGCTACGCCCCTCCATCCGGGCCAGGGCAACCCCGAGGCAGGCGCCGGCGGCGGCACACAGCCTTACGTGCCGCGACGCTTTGCCTGCTCCTGGCTCTGACCACGCAGTGGGCAACCTCAGCCGCGGCTGCGAGCACCGACTTCCCTGACAGTCAGCGGCCAGCGGCGGCGGTGTCTATGGGCGACAGCTTCATCTCCGGTGAGGCTGGCCGCTGGTACGGCAACGCCGCCCCCTTGTCCGCCGGACACCGCTACGGCACCGACCGGGCCGCCAACAACTGCTGGGAATGGGCCAGTTGGTGCAGCCACGACCCCTCCACCATCTACGGCGACTCACACCGCAACGGCTGCCACCGCTCAGACACCGCCCCGATCATGAGCACGGACCTCGGCCCGGGAATCCAGCGCATCAACCTCGCCTGCTCCGGCGCCACCACCCACAACATCCTCCGCCTAGCAAGCGGCGGGCTCCCCTTCAAAGGAGAAGAACCCCAAGCCGACCAACTCGCCCGCACGGCACGCACACACGACATCAAACTCATCGTGCTGTCCATAGGCGGCAACGACCTCGGCTTCACCGACCTCATCACCGACTGCGTCAAAGGCTTCATGACTCCCACCGGCAACTGGCGCTGCGCGTCTGGGCAGGACGGCCGGTTGGGCACAGCGCTGCAGGAGACTCGGGCGAAGGTGGCAAGGACTCTCGACGATATCCGTGCGGTGATGCGCCAGGCAGGATACTCAGCGGACTCCTACCGCCTGGTCCTGCAGTCGTATCCCTCCCCTGTTCCCCGGGGTGGGGACAACCGGTACCCCGAGACCTACACACGCTTCAGCACCGGCGGCTGCCCCCTGTTCAACGACGACGCCACCTGGGCCCGCGACAGCGTCGTACCCCGCATCGCCACCATGCTCAAAGACGCAGCGCGAGAAGCAAACGCCCAATTCCTCGACCTACAGGACGCCTTCGACGGCAAGGAAGTATGCAGCACGGGGACAGCCCAAGCCACCAGCGAGCACACCCCCGCCAACAGACTGCCCAGCCACCGGGCCGAATGGGTACGATTCCTCATCGTCATGGGCAGCCAGGGCACCGCACAGGAATCCATCCACCCCAACGCCTACGGCCAACAAGCACTAGGCCACTGCCTAACCCTGCTATGGCACCAACAACCACACCACACCTACACCTGCCGCAACACACCCCACAGCGGCCCCCACAACATGAAACTGCAAGCGACCCACACCTAAACGAGCGCGCCGAAGGCAACCTGCCCTGGGTCCAGGCAACGGCCGGCCCCGCCCCTGGCAGTACGTCCGCGGCTGGCCCCGACTCCGCACCTGACGCCAGGCCTTCCCACCTCTGCCCTCGCGCGAAGTCAACGAGACAGCGTGGCCCGTGGCATCCGCACGACCAAAATGCGAAGATCGCACTGCTGCCGTCGGCCGTGGCCGCAACATCTCCGGGCACCGGCCACGGGCCGACGACAGCAACCACCTACTCGAACTGGCAATGAACCGCCGGTTCCAACGCCCCCCACTGGCCGAAGGCCCATCCCAACGACAACACCCGACCCGCCCATCGCCGACAGCTGCACCACGGAAGCCAGTTGACCACTATGACGAGTGGTTGCTCCGGCAACTCCGCCCCACACTCCCTTCCGGGCCAGGGTCGCGTGTAAGCCAAGTCAGATGTAAGTGGGTGGTTCGTGAGGTGATGTCCGTTTCCGGCTGAGGGTGGGTGCAAGGCCGCTGGTGGAGGTTGCATCGGCTATTGCTTCCTGGCGAAGTT
>NZ_JBIVXW010000156.1:0-6388 GCF_044769405.1 Streptomyces sp. NPDC090442 | reverse complement strand
TCCGGAACCTCGCGATCAACACCCTGCGCTCGGCAGGACACCGCAACATCGCCGCCGGCCTACGCGAGATGTCCTACCAGCCCTTCAACCGCCCCCTCGACCTACTGAAACTCCCCTGACCTGCCCAAACATCCCAACACCCGGACTTTGCAACAGCCCTGGTTGGGGCTGCACCGTGCTTTGCGGAAGATCCGCCATTGCTTCACCCTCGATCCACCGCGTGACGGGTGCCCTTTGAAGCAGGGCGTGAGCGTTCTCGACTGGCGAGACGTCACTTTTGTGGAGGATCAGTCGAGTTGGGTGCCTTGTGCACCTGGCGGGACGAGGAGCGGCCTCGGATGATTAAGGTTCTCACGCCGTTGATCACAACCGAGGCCGCGCCGTATGCCATCTTCCCTGATCTCTGCCCCGGCAGCTGTAGTTCGTGATCATGTGGTGGCTTCTGCGGTGATGTGGTTCCAGTGGCGGTGGCTGACGGCGGCCTGGTGCTGATGGCGGCGGCGCCACCTGGACCAGTGCAGGACGTGGGCGTCGTCCCGGGCGGGTTCGGGGAGAGCGAACTGCCGGAGGAGGCGGAGGATCTCGTTCCTGGTCAGCGCGATCATTCCGTCTCCTCGGGGCTCGTTCGGTGGTGCGGTGGGTCTGGGGCCCGCGGGGTGGAGGATGGTCGCGAGGGTGAGGACGGCGGTGGCAATCAGGGCGAGCAGGCTCCAGCGGTGCCGGGACTTCCAGCAGGTGACCTGGCCCTGGTCGAGGCCGGCGACACTCTTCGCGGTCTGGGTAGGGTGGGCCGCACGGCGAGGTCCCTGCCGTTGGACAGGCCCTTTTCCGTGCGGCCTCCCTCCCCAGGGCGACTCTGTTGCTCAATTGCCTGCGGGTGGTGTCGTGTTGAGGGCATGATCGGTGCTGTGGCGGAGGGCCGGTCGTTGGTGGGGAGTGAAGCTTTGTCGATACAGCTCAGGGGTCTGCCGTCGGTTCCGGAGCGGACTGCGGCTGTGGCTCGGGCCGCTTTCCCGAAGGGCAGTCTGCCGATCCGGGTCCGTGACCGGCTGGCCGAAGTGTTCGCCGACGAGCCGTTCACCGGCTCCTTTGGAGTGCGGGGCGCCCCGGGGATGCCTCCGGCGGTTTTGTCGCTGGTCACGGTGCTGCAGTTCACCGAGAACTTGACCGACCGGCAGGCTGCCGCGATGGCGGTGCGGGCCATCGATTGGAAGTACGCCCTTGGCATGGAACTGACCGACTGTGGGCGCTCACGCAATTGACCCGGGGTCGGCTCATGGAATTGATCCGGCCCCGGGTGTGGTGATCGGGTCTACTTCGGGTTCTTGGGGCGCTTGTTCGGCCTGTAGGAGGGGCCGTTCATGAAGACCTGATGGCTGGTGTTGATCAGTCTGTCCAGGAGCGACTCGGCGACGACCGGGTTCGGGAACAGCGGATACCAGTCCTGCGGTGCGCGGTTGGCGGTGATCGCGATCGAGCGGCCCTCGGCGACGCGCTGGGAGATGAGCTCGTAGAGGTCGTCGGCCTGCGTTGCGGTGAGCTCGCGCATCGCGAAGTCGTCGAGGATCAGCAGGTCGGGCTTGATGTGCGCGGCGAGGCGTTTGTCGAAGGTGTGGTCGGCGTGGCCGCCGGCCAGGTCGGCCAGGATGCGGCTGGTCTTGTGGAAGCGGACCTCGGCTCCTGCGCGTATCGCGAGGTGTCCCATGGCCTGGGCGACGTGTGTCTTCCCGACGCCGACGGCCCCGTAGACAATGATCGATTCTCCGGCTTGCAGCCAGCGCAGTGCCGCGAGGTCGCGGATCTGTGCGGCCGGGAGTTTGGGGCTGGCGGAGAAGTCGAAGCCTTCGAGGGTCGTTTCGGCCTCGAAGCGGGCTCGGCGCAGGCGGCGGGCCATGGCAACCTGTTCCCGGCGGGTGATCTCGTCGTCGCAGAGGATCTGCAGGAACTCCAGGTAGCCCAGGCTGCCGCCCTGAGCCTGGGCGAGGCGGGCATCGAGGGTTTCCAGCATCCCGGACAGTTTCAGGGTCCGGAGGCTGTCGGCCAGCGCGGGGCGCAGGATCGTCATCGTGTGGTCTCAGCCTTCTGGGGGTGTCCGGCGGGGTGGGTGAGCAGGCCGTGGAGGGTGTCGGCGTGCAGGCCGGCGGTGGTGAACAGCACGTCGACGGCGCCGCCGAAACCGAAGTGCGCGTCCAGGGCGTCCGCGACGGACACGTCGTCCATATCCAGCACCGTCTCGAGGATCCGCAGCAGTTGGGCCAGCGCGATCGCGTCCTGGCGGGGCAGCGCGACCGTGTCGGTGCCGGTCACGAGGCGGCGCCCGGCTCGTCGCCGTCGGCATCGGTATGACGAGCGGCGGGTGTCGCGCTCGTCGTGCCGGTCGTCGTCGCGGCGTTCGCGGGGAACGGGATGACGTCGGCGAACAGTTGCTCGGGGCCGTGCAGGAACGCCGGGGCGCCGGCGTCACCGGTGGGCCGGTCGTGCCCGGTGTCCTCCAGTCCCGCGGCCAGGATGTTGCGGATGGTGCGATACGACGGGTCGCCCGCGGCGGCGGCCTTGCGGCAGGCCGCTTCCAGCCGGGCGTCGGTGTACTTGCCGGCCAGATTCAAGATCGCCTGGGCCGAACGCAACCGGTGCAGGGCCGGGCCATCCAGCAGCTCGGCGATGACCGCGGTGGTCGCGGGCCCGGTCTGCTCAGCTTGCTGGCGACACCAGGTGGGGGTCTTGGCATGGAAGGCGATCTTCTCTGCCGGGTAGTCCGCGACGTCCGTGGCCCGGCCCTTGTCCTGACGGACGTGGGTCTTCACCAACTCGCCCTGGTGGAAGATCTGCACCATCGTCGCCGTGGCGCGGATGTCGACGTGGCTCCCGATCAGCTTCCACGGAACGCTGTAGAGCACCTTGCCGCACTTCACGTGCACGTCCGGGGCGACCTTGGCCCGCGACCACTCCGCCAGGATGAACGGTGCGGCCGGCAGCGGGATCAGCGTTGCGGCCTCGGCCTGGTCGAACACCTCGGCCGGAGTACGGCCGTCCAGACCGCGGTGCTTGCGCCGGCCCGCGACCTCACGGCACCAGTGCAACGCCGACGCCTGCATCTCGACCAAAGAAGCGAATTCTCGACCTTTCCACCATGAATCACGTATATAAGGCATTTGGCGCTCCACCCGGGGCTTGTCCTTGGGTTTCAAGGCGCGCGCCGGATCCACCAACGTGCCGTAATGCGCCGCGAGTTCGGCATAGGAACGGTTCAGCTTCGGGTCATAGAGGTCGGGCTTGTCCACCCCGGTCTTCAGGTTGTCCGGCACCAGACGAGCCGGAGCACCGCCGAAGAACGCGAACGCCTCGACGTGACTGGCCGTCCACGAAGCCTGGTCCATGCTGACCACAGGACGGACGAACATGTGCCGGGAGTGCGACCTGAGTTCGACAGTTGGTGGGCATACGGAGCGGGTCGACAGTGGATCTGTGCAGGTCACAGGGGCCGGGGTCGTGTGAGCAGCCCGAAACATGTGGGCAAACGAATCTAGGATGGCTATTGATCTGACCTCGTGCTCTGCCCGATGATGCGGGCATGTATCTGCGGAAGATCCAGCGTCGGAACAAGGACGGGTCGGTGGTGCGCTACCTCCAACTCGCCCACAACCGGCGCAAGGACGGCACCACGCAGGCGGAGGTGCTCGTCAACTTCGGCCGCGAGGACCGCCTGGACGTCGACGGGCTGCGCCGCCTGGTCGCTTCGATCAACCGCTACCTCGGCGACGAGGACGACACCGCGGCGCCGCTGGGTGCCGAGGCGGCCGGGCCGTTGACGGTGGAGTCCTCCCGGCCGGTCGGCTCGAGCTGGCTGCTGGACGGGCTGTGGAAGCTCTTGGGTATCGACGCTGCCCTGGCCTCCCGGATCGGCGGGCGGAAGTTCCGTACCGACGTCGAGCGCACCCTCTTCGCGCTGGTCGCCAACCGGGCCATCGCCCCGGCCTCCAAGCTCGCCGCCGCCGAGTGGGCCACCTTCGACCAGGTGATCCCCGGCCTGGACACGCTCAGCGAACAGCACGCCTACCGGGCCATGGACCTGCTCATCGAGGCCGATGTCCAAGGGGCGGTGCAGGAGGCGGTGTTCTTCTCCGCCGCCCACCTGCTCAACCTCGAAGTCGACCTGGTCTTCTTCGACACCACCTCGACGTACTTCGAGCGCGACGAGGCCGACGACCCGGCGGGTGAGAGCTCCAGCCTGCGGCAGTACGGACATTCCAAGGACCACCGCAAGGACCTGCCGCAGATCGTCATCGCACTGGCCGTCACCCGCGAGGGCATCCCGGTTCGCTGTTGGACCTGGCCCGGGGGCACCAACGACCAGACCGTCGTGACCGAGGTCAAGGACGGCCTGCGCGACTGGCGGCTCGGGCGAGTGGTCACGGTCTGCGACACCGGGTTCTCCTCCGAGGCCAACCAGTCCTACCTCAAGCGGGCCGGCGGCCACTACATCACCGGCATCAAGATGCGCGAGGGCTCGAAGCTCGCGGACCGGGCCCTCGCCCGCCAGGGCCGCTACCAGCCGGTTCGCGACAATCTGCGCGTCAAGGAGGTCCGCCTCGACGGCGACGAGGGCAGACGCTTCATCATCTGCCACAACCCCGCCGAGGCGATGCGCGACGCCGCCCGCCGCGAGGACCAACTCACCGCCATCCGCGAGGAACTGGCCCGTATCGCCACCGCCCACCAAGCCGACGTGGCCCGGGCGAAGGCCAAGGCCGTCAAGACCGGCAAGCGCCCGACGACTCCCTCGGACACGCCACATCGCAAGGCCGAGTGCGCGCTGCGCGACCACCCGGCGCTGGGCCGCTGGCTCAAGCAGCACCCCACCACCGGACGGCTGTCCCTCGACACCGCCAAGATCGCCGCCGAGGCCCGCCTGGACGGCAAGTACCTGCTGGCCACCAGCGACCCGGACCTGTCCGCCGAGGACGTCGCGCTCGGCTACAAGAACCTACTGGAAGCCGAACGCGCCTTCCGCACCATGAAATCCACCCTCAACCTGCGGCCGGTCTACCACCGCCTCGACGAGCGGATACGCGCCCATGTTCTGCTGTGCTGGCTCGCCCTGCTGCTGATCCGCGTCGCCGAATGCCGCACCGAACAGACCTGGCCCACGATCAATACCGAGCTCGGCCGCCTGCACCAGGTCACCCTCTCCGGCCCGGCCGGCAGCCTCCAGCAGACCACCCGCCTCACCGTCACCCAGACCAAACTCTTCAAGGCCTGCGGCGTGTCACCCCCACCAAAGATGAGCGGCCTCAAGACCCCCGAATAGCCGCTGAGCTGGGAAAACGCACTCCGGAGCCGTGGGCAAACGGCCCCGGAGCCTCCTCATGCCCATCGCTGCAGGTCAACCCCCAGATTCGCCGCGGCCGTATGCCCACCAACTGTCGAACCCGGGTGCGACAGCACCATCACGAACGCCCAGATCCGCTGAGAGCGTCCGGTTCGCGGATCGGTCCAGGAACCCAGCAGCCCGTAGTCGATCTGCGCCTCCAGCCCCGGCTCCGGATCCGCCCGCAGCACCGTGACCTTCGCCCTCACCGCGTCCTCGGCCAAGTTCGCCGCGATGTACCGCTTGAGAGAGGCCACCGAACCGGGCACCCCGCGCTCATCGCGCAGCCGCTGATGGATCGTCGCCTTGGTCACACCGGCCCGCAACTGCTCGGCGATGTACTCGCGGTGCTTGTCGAACTCCGGCCAAGTCACCTGCCGCAACCGGGTATCCGTCAGGTGCGGGAACCACTCCTTGACCAGCACCGCCCACTCCGCCTCGGACACCGGCGGCCCGCCGGGCACGAACCCGGCCGCGATCGCCGGCTCCACGTAGCGGCGGATCGTCCCGCGGGCCACCCCCAGCGAACCCGCGACATCGTGCTGAGACCGCCCGGCATACCAGTGCACCAGGATCTCGGTTATATCGATCACGTAGAACGTCCTCCTCGCCATCCGCCCCCCGGCTACCAGGGCCAACGAGAAAGGATCTTGAACGAGAAAGAGGAACAATCTTCACAACTACACCCGAACGCTCGCCATAACCTCGACGAACACCACGAGCACGCTACCGGGTCACGACGAGCAGCAAGCGGATCAATTACGTGAGCGGATCACACCTCAACGGGCCAATTACGTGAGCGCCGACAGTCGTGAAGACGGTCTCGTCGGGGACATGGGTCAGGGTGCGGCGTTCGTCGTCCTGGGCCCAGTCCCGGGGCAGGTAGAGGGACCGGTCGATGATGGTGTGTGTCCCTTGCGTGTGGCGTAACGGGCTGCCCCGCGATTGATGTTGGGGCGTGTTGGCCTGGGAGTTCGGCTGGTGGGTGATTCAGCAGGCCGTCGCGCGGACGAGCACGAG
>NZ_JBIVXW010000155.1:0-6513 GCF_044769405.1 Streptomyces sp. NPDC090442 | reverse complement strand
AACCAACCCGAACCCCACACCCTCACCACCACCCTCGCCCACCTCCACACCACCGGCACCCCCATCAACTGGCACAACCACCACACACCCACCACACACCACACACCCCTCCCCACCTACCCCTTCCAACGCCAACGCCACTGGCTCAACACAGACCTCGTCGCCACACCGCACGAGGCCGTCCCCCTGCCCGATCGGGCCACGGACAGCGACGAGGACGACCGCGAGGCAGCGGCCCCCGCCGCCGAACTCCCGCTCGCGCAGCGCCTCGCCGCGCTGCCGCAGGCCGAGCGCGAGCGCGTACTCCTGGAGCTGGTGCGGACGAACGTGGCCACCGTGCTGGGCCACCTGACGTCGAACTCCGTCGACCCCCGGCAGACGTTCAAGGAGCTCGGCTTCGACTCCCTGGGAGCGGTGGAACTCCGGCACCGGCTCAACTCCGCGACGGGGATGGACCTCTCGCCGACCCTGATCTACGACCACCCCAGCCCCGCCGCGCTCACCGCACACCTGCGGGCGTCGCTCACCGGCGGTCCGACCGGGCAGCGGGACGTCACCGCCGCCGGTCTCTCGGACGAGCCGATCGCCATCGTCGGCATGGCCTGTCGTTACCCCGGCGGGCTGACGTCGCCGGAGGACCTGTGGCAGCTGGTCGACGAGGCCCGTGACGCCATCTCCGGGCTGCCCGTCAACCGCGGTTGGGATCTGGACGCGCTGTACGACCCGGTGCCCGGCCGTCCCGGCAAGACCTACGCCCGGCACGGTGGATTCCTGCACGACGCCGACGAGTTCGACCCCGCCTTCTTCGGCATCTCCCCGCGCGAGGCCGCGGCGATGGACCCGCAGCAGCGGCTGCTGCTGGAGACCTCCTGGGAGGCGCTGGAGCGCGCGGGCATCGCCCCGACCTCGCTCCGGGGGACCACGGCGGGCGTGTTCGTCGGCGCCATGTCGCAGGACTACGGCCCGCGTCTGCACGAGCCCGCCGAGGGGTACGAGGGGTATCTCCTCACGGGCAGCACGGCGAGCGTCGCTTCCGGGCGCGTGGCCTACACGCTCGGACTTCAGGGTCCGGCGGTGACCGTCGACACGGCATGCTCCTCCTCGCTGGTGGCTCTGCACCTCGCCGCGCAGTCGCTACGCCAGGGTGAGTGCCGCATCGCCCTGGCGGGCGGCGCGACGGTGATGGCGACGCCCGGCATGTTCGTGGAGTTCAGCCGCCAGCGCGGCCTGTCCACCGACGGCCGCTGCAGGGCCTTCTCCGCCGACGCCGACGGCACGGCCTGGGGCGAGGGCGTGGGCATGATCGCCCTGGAGCGGCTGTCGGACGCGGAGGCCAACGGCCACCGGGTGCTCGCCGTCATCCGCGGCAGCGCGATCAACCAGGACGGTGCCAGCAACGGCCTGACCGCGCCGAACGGCCCCTCGCAGGAACAGGTGATCCGCCAGGCACTGGCCAGCGCCCGCCTGGAGCCCGCGGACATCGACGTGGTCGAGGCCCACGGCACCGGCACCAAGCTCGGCGACCCCATCGAAGCCCAGGCCCTCCTCGCCACCTACGGCCGAAACCGCGCCTCCGACCAACCCCTCCACCTCGGCTCCCTCAAGTCCAACATCGGCCACACCCAGGCCGCGGCGGGGGTCGCCGGCGTCATCAAAATGGTCATGGCGATGCACCACGCCACCCTGCCCGAGTCCCTGCACATCGACGAGCCCAGCCCACACGTCGACTGGACAGCAGGAGCCGTCAGTCTCCTCACCGAATCCCACCCCTGGACCACGCCCGACGACCGCCCCCGCCGCGCCGCCGTCTCCTCCTTCGGCATCAGCGGCACCAACGCCCACCTCATCCTCGAACAGGCGGAAAGCACGGAGGAAGCCGACGACGAGCCGGCCCCCACAGGCACGATCCCCTGGGTGCTGTCGGCCAAGGACGGGGCGGCCTTGCGCGTCCAGGCCACGCGACTTCGCGAGCGCCTCGCCACGGAGCCGCGCCCCCGTCCCGCCGACGTCGCCCACGCCCTCGTCACCAGCCGGGCGCTCCTCGACCACCGTGCCGTGGTCCTCGGCGACGACCACGAGAGCCTGCTCGCCGGCCTCGACGAGCTGACGGGCGAGGAGACCTCGGCCACCGTGTTCGCGGGTGCCCCGGTGGCGGGCGCCGACAGGGCCGTCCTCGTCTTCCCCGGACAGGGTTCGCAGTGGGCCGGGATGGCGGTGGACCTGCTGGATTCCCACGCCGTGTTCGCCGACTCCATCGCCGCCTGCGAGCAGGCACTGTCGCCGTACGTGGACTGGTCGCTCACCGAGGTGCTGCGCCGCTCCCCCGGCGCTCCGGGGCTGGAGCGCGTGGACGTGGTGCAGCCCGCCCTGTTCGCCGTGATGGTGTCGCTGGCAGCAGTGTGGCGCTCCGTGGGTGTCACTCCCGCCGCCGTGGTCGGGCATTCGCAGGGCGAGATCGCCGCCGCGTACGTCGCCGGCGCGCTGTCGCTGGACGACGCCGCGAAGGTGGTCGCCCTGCGCAGCCAGGCCATCCGCGCGCTCGCCGGCAAGGGCGGCATGGGCTCCGTACCGTTGCCGGTGCAGGAGACGGAAGCGCTGTTGGAGCGCTGGGGCGGCCGCCTGTCGGTCGCGGCGGTCAACGGGCCGTCCGTCACGGTGGTGTCGGGCGATCCCGACGCGCTCGCGGAGCTGGTGCAGTCCTGCCGGGACGAGGGCGTCCGGGCCAGGACGATCGCGGTGGACTACGCCTCGCACTCCGCGCACGTGGAGGAGATCCGCGACGCGGTGCTCAAGGCCCTGGCGGACGTGACTCCGCGCGCGTCGGACGTGACGTTCTACTCGACGCTGCTCGGCGAGCCGGTCGACACGACGGCGCTGGACGGCGACTACTGGTACCGCAACCTCCGCAACACCGTCCAGTTCGAGAAGGCGATCCGGGCCCTGGCGGCCGACGGCTACCGGACGTTCGTCGAGAGCAGCCCGCACCCCGTGCTGACCATGGGCGTGCAGGAGACCCTGGAAGCGGCCGCGGACGCGGCCGGTCATGACGCCCCCGCCGTGGTCGTCGGCTCGCTCCGCCGTGACAAGGGCGACTGGCGCGAGTTCCTGGCCTCCCTCGCCACCGTGTTCGTCGGCGGCCACGAGGTGGACTGGGCCGCGGTGCCCGGCACCGCGGGGCCCGCCCGCCGGGTGGAGCTGCCCACCTACGCCTTCCAGCGCCGCCGGTACTGGATCGAGACCCCGGCCGCCGCCGGGGACATGGCGGGGGCCGGACTGGCCTCGGCCGGTCATCCGCTGCTGGGTGCCCTGGTCTCCCTCGCCGACGACGGTGGGCTGCTGCTCACCGGCCGGCTGTCGGTGCGCGCCCACCCGTGGCTGGCCGACCACGCCGTGGCGGGCACCGTGCTCCTGCCCGGCACCGCGTTCGTGGAGCTCGCCCTGCGCGCGGCGGACGAGGCGGGCTGCGACCAGGTCGACGACCTCACGCTCGAAACACCGCTGGTCCTCCCCGAACACGGCGAGGTGCAGCTCCAGATGGCCGTCGGTGCGGCGGACCCGTCGGGCCGACGCCCGCTGCGCGTGTACTCCCGCCCGGCGGCCGACGCCCCCGGCGCGGCCGACGAGGAGTGGACCCGGCACGCGACGGCTTTCCTCGCCCTCGGCGAACCGGCCGTCACGGAGCCCCTCGGTTCCTGGCCGCCCGCGGGCGCCACGCCCGTTGACCTGACCTCGCGCTACGAGCTCCTCGCCGCGCAGGGCTACGAGTACGGCCCCGCCTTCCAGGGACTCGGTGCCCTGTGGCAGCGCGACGGCGAGACGTTCGCCGAGGTGCGGCTGGCGGACGAACAGCGGGCGGGCGCCGACGCGTTCGGGCTCCACCCGGCGCTGCTCGACGCGGCCCTGCACGCCGTTGTCCTGCGCGACCACGCCGCGGACGGGCCACTGCTGCCGTTCGCTTGGGACGGCCTGCGGCTGCACGCCACGGGCGCCAGGGAACTGCGGGTGGTGTTCACGCCCACGGGCCAGGACGCCATGTCCGTCATGGCCCACGACCCGGCGGGCGCCCCGGTCGCCGAGGCCGGTCTGCTCGCCCTGCGACCCGTATCCGTGGAGCAGTTGGCCACGGCGAGCCGTACGTCCGGGCCCGGCCGGTCGCTCTACCGGCTGGAGTGGACGCCGCTGACCGGGTCGGCGGCGACGGACAGCGCCACCGACGGCCCGGTGCCGGTCGCGCTCGGCACGGCCGACTCCGGTTCCGACCGGGGCTCCGACGCGGTGTTCCCCGTCGCGGGTGACGACCTGCACTCCGCCCTCGAAGAGACGCTGCGTACGGTCCAGGACTGGCTGGCCGACGAGCGCTCCGCCGACGCACGGCTGATCGTCACCACGCGCGGCGCGGTCGCCACGCGGGACGGCGACGACGTCACCGACCTCGCCGCCGCGGCCGTCTGGGGCCTGCTGCGCACCGCACAGTCCGAGCAGCCCGGACGGGTCGTCCTGCTCGACACGGACCTCGACACGGACGTCGGCACGGACGGGGCCGAGCCCGCTGCCGGTCTCCTGCGCCGGGCCCTGGCCACGGGCGAGCCCCAACTCGCCGTACGGAACGGCGAGTTCTTCGTGCCGCGGCTGGCCCGTACCGACCGCGCCGAGGCCGGGGCACGGGCCCTGGACCCCGAGGGCACCGTCCTGATCACCGGCGGCACGGGCGGCCTGGGCTCGCTGCTGGCCCGGCACCTGGTCACCGAGCACGGCGTACGCCGCCTGCTGCTCGTCAGCAGGCGCGGCCCGGCCGCCGACGGCGCGGCCGGACTTCAGGCCGAACTCGCCGAGCTGGGCGCCGACACCACCATCGCGGCCTGCGACGTCGCCGACCGCGACGCGCTGGCCGCCCTGCTCGCCACCGTCCCCGGCGAGCACCCCCTGACCGCCGTCGTCCACACTGCGGGAGCGCTGGACGACGGCACCTTCGACAGCCTGACGCCGGAGCGCCTGGCAACGGTGCTCCGCGCCAAGGCCGACGCCGCATGGCACCTTCACGAGCTGACGCGCGGTCACGACCTGGGCGCGTTCGTCCTCTTCTCGTCCGTCGTCGGCACGATCGGGTACGCGGGCCAGGGCAACTACGCCGCCGCCAACGCCTATCTCGACGGCCTCGCCGCCCACCGCCGCGCCCACGGGCTGCCCGCCACCTCCCTGGCCTGGGGCCTGTGGGAGGAGGTCAGCGGCATGACCGGGCACCTGGGCGGCGCGGACCTCGCGCGCATGGTTCGGGCGGGAGTGGCTCCGCTGCCCTCGGACGAAGGACTCGCCCTCTTCGACGCGGCACTCGCCCGCGCCGAGGCCGCGCTCGTACCGGCCCGGCTGGACCTCGCCGGTCTGCGGTCCCGCGCCGCCTCGGACGGGGTGCCGCCGGTCTTCCGCAGCCTCGTCAGGGCCCCCGTGCGCCGCGCCGCGCAGTTCCTGGCCGACGAGCGCGGGGGCGGCGGCTGGGCGCAGCGCTTCACCGGCCTGCCGGCGGAGGAACGCGACCGCGCGCTGCTCGACTTCGCGCGCCGCCAAGTGGCCACGGTACTGGGCCACGGCGAGGCCGAGGGCGTCGCCGCGAACCAGTCGTTCAAGGCTCTGGGCTTCGATTCGCTGATGGCGGTCGAGCTCCGCAACCGGCTCAACACCACCACCGGTCTGCGGCTACCCGCCACCCTCGTCTTCGACCACCCCACACCCACCGCACTCGCCGGATACCTCCGCGAACAGATCACCGGAAGCACGACGGCCGAGACGACCACCACCACGATCGACACCGCAACGACGGACGACCCCATCGTCATCGTCGGCATGGCCTGCCGCTACCCCGGCGGAGTCACCTCACCCGAAGACCTCTGGAACCTCGTCGCCAACGGCACAGACGCCATCGGCGACTTCCCCACCGACCGCGGCTGGAACCTCGACGACCTCTACGACCCCGACCCCGGCCGCGCGGGCACCAGTTACACGCGCCGCGGCGGCTTCCTGCACGACGCGCCGCGCTTCGACCCGGAGTTCTTCGGCCTGAGCCCGCGCGAGGCCCTGGCCACCGACCCCCAGCAACGCCTCCTCCTGGAGACCGCCTGGGAAACCCTCGAACGCGCCGGCATCGACCCCACCACCCTGCACGGCAGTCAGACCGGCGTCTTCACCGGCGTCATGTACAACGACTACGGCTCGCGACTCAGCACGGTGCCCGAGGAGTTGGAGGGTTACCTGCGCAACGGCAGCTACGGCAGCGTGGCTTCCGGCCGCGTGGCGTACACGCTGGGGCTTCAGGGCCCGGCGGTGACCGTGGACACGGCGTGCTCGTCGTCCCTGGTGGCCCTGCACCTGGCCGCGCAGGCGCTGCGGAACGGCGAGTGCACCCTCGCGCTGGCCGGCGGCGTCGCCGTCATGGCAACGCCCAACACCTTCATCGAGTTCAGCCGCCAGCGCGGCCTGTCCACCGACGGCCGCTGCAAGGCCTTCTCCGCCGACGCCGAC
>NZ_JBIVXW010000154.1:0-6922 GCF_044769405.1 Streptomyces sp. NPDC090442 | reverse complement strand
CCGCTGGGACCCGGACCGGCTCGGCCTGGCCCTGGCCCGACTGATCGTTACCCGGCTGCTGCCCGAGGGTGAGCCGCTTCATGTGGCCGTCGACGACACCGCGCACCGCCGCCGGGGCCGGAAGATTCACGGTGCCGGGTGGATCCACGACGGCTCCGCGCCCGGCCGCGGCCGACTGTCCTTCGGGCACCGCTGGGTGGTGCTGGCCTTGCTCGTGCCGCTGCCCTTCCTCACCCGGCCCGTGGCCCTGCCGGTCCTGGTCCGCCGGTGGAAGGGCAAGGGCACGGCCTCCGTGGTCGATCTGGCCCACGCCATGGCCACCGCTGTGGGCGCCGCGTTTCCCGACCGCACCGTGCATGTCACCGGGGACGCCGCCTACCACTCCAAGATCCTTCGAGGCCTGCCACCGCGGAGCACCTGGACCACCAGGCTGCCCTTGAACGCGGTCCTTTACGACGTGGCACCGCCCCCCACAGGTCGCCGGGGTCGACCTCGGACCAAGGGCGACCGGCTCGGCCGCCCCGCGGACCCGGCCGCCACCGCAGCCTGGATCCAGCACACCGTGCACCGTTACGGACGCACCGATCAGGTCGACCTCGCCCAGTTCACTTGCCTGTGGTACGGCGTGTTCCACACCCGCACCGTCCACGTCATCCTGGTCCGCGACCGCCCTGACAAGCCCCTACTCGCCCTGGTCACCACCGACTTGGCCACCTCCGCCGCCGCCGAGCTCGTCACCCGCTACGCGGGACGCTGGGCCGTGGAAGTAAACTTCTTCGACTGCCGCCAGACCCTCGGCGTGGGACAGGCCCACAACCGCACCCGGCAGGCTGTCGAGCGGACCTTCCCCTTCGGCATGTACGTCTACTCTCTGATCGTCCTCTGGTATGCGCTGCACGGTCACCACCCCGAGGTCGTCACCGAACGCCGCCAACGAGCACCCTGGTACACCACGAAGGCCGAACCGTCCTTCCTCGACATGCTCGTCACCTTGCGACGCACCTTGATCGCAGCCCGCTTTCTTCCCATCGACGCTGGTCAACCCGCAGACCACGAAATCCGCCAAGTCCAGCAGGCATGGGCCTCAGCCACCGCGTAACCCCGAAACTCAAGACGCCTTCTCCGCCACCGCAATCAACATCGTCCGCCTCGACGCCCACTGGACCGACCACCCCCTGCGCCGAACCCGCACCAGCCGCCTCGAACGCCTCGCCTACCGGCTCACCGCCTGAACCCCCAATAGAGCAACGGAGTCGCCCTGCGCCAGCCGCACCGTCACCGACCTCGACATTACCGTCCTCCAGCCCCCGCGCACCTATCGGCTGGAGTACCGGGCGTCCACCGCACAGTGGCATGCGGAGCGGCGAGCCCGGCGGCCGAAGCCGGCGAAGCTGGACGCGAACGAGCGGCTGTGCGCCTACGTCCAAGACAGGCTCGCTGGCGTGATCCAAGCTCCGGACGGGACAACGGTGTTGGGGCCCATCACGCCAGCGTGGAAGGGCCGCAACAAACCCCGCAGGCAGGATCGGCGGTGGGCGACGGCCTGGAGTCCGCAGCAGATCGCGCACCGGTTGCCGCTGGACTTCCCCGAGGATGAGTCCATGCGTATCTCGCACGAGGCGATCTACCAGGCGCTATACGTCCAGGGCCGCGGCGCGCTCAAGCGTGAACTGGTCACTTGCCTGCGCACCGGGCGAGCACTGCGCGTCCCGCGGGCACGTGCCCGCCAGCATCCAGGCGGCCATGTCACGCCCGAGGTGCTGATCAGCGAACGGCCCGCTGAGGCTGAGGACCGCGCAGTCCCAGGGCATTGGGAGGGCGACCTGATCATCGGTCTCAATCGCTCTGCGATCGGCACGCTCGTCGAGCGCACGACTCGGTTCACGATGCTGCTGTATCTGCCGCGGATGGACGGCTACGGGGTCGAGCCGCGGGTGCACAACGGCCCGGCACTGGCCGGCCGCGGAGCCGAGGCGGTCAAAGACGCGATCGCCGCCACGATCACCACCCTGCCCGAACACCTGCGTCGCTCGCTCACCTGGGACCGAGGTAAGGAGCTGGCCCAGCACGCACAACTCCGCATCGATACCGGGCTTCAGGTCTACTTCGCCGACCCGCACAGCCCCTGGCAACGAGGCACCAACGAGAACACCAACGGACTGCTGCGGCAGTACTTTCCGAAGGGCACCGACCTGTCGCGCTGGGAGAGTGACGAGCTCGCAACTGTTGCCCTCGCCCTCAACACCAGGCCCCGCAAGACCCTCGGCTGGAGGACACCTGCCGAAGCACTCCATGAGCAACTACTGTTGATCCAAGAAGCCGGTGTTGCGACGACCAGTTGAGTCCGGGCTGGGCGCCGTGGTCCGTATGCATCACGGCCCCGCTGAGGCTGCCGCGGGTCCGCTCGGCCGCGGCCAGGGCGTCGACGACGAGGTCGGCGCGCATGTGGTCGGTGATCGCCCAGCCCGCCAGGCGGCGCGAGCACAGATCGATGACGGTCGCCAGGTAGAGGGACTTCCCGTCACCGATGCTCAGGTAGGTGATGTCACCGACGTATCTGGTGTTCGGACGCTCGGCGGTGAAGTTGCGGCCGATCAGGTCCGGGGCTTTCGCGGCGGCCGGGTCACGGACGGTGGTGCGGTGCCTGCGGCGGAGCCACAGGCCGGTGATGCCACGGGAGCGCATGAGGCGGGCGACGCGTTTGCGGTTCACGCGCCGTCCGCGGCCGCGGAGCTCGGCGGTGATCCTCGGGACGCCGTACGTGCCGTCCGACTCCCGGTGCACCTGGCGTATCTCCGCGGCGAGCTTCGCGTCCGCGGCCTGCCGGGCGGCCCGGGCAGGAGCGGTGCGGCGCCAGTAGTAGAAGCTGGAGCGGGCGATGCCCAGGACCCGGCACAGCCGCTTCACGCCGTAACGGCGCTGATGATCTTCAACAAAACGGAAGCGGCCTACCATTTTGTCTCCTGGGCGAAATAGCGGGCCGCCCGGCGCAGGATCTCCCGCTCGGTCTTCAGCTCGGCGTTCTCCCTGCGCAGAGCCCGCACCTCCGCCTCTAGGGCCTCATGCGAGGCATCTGCCCCCGTGCCGGCACCGCGTTGCCGGTCCTTCTTCTTGTCATCCGTGCGCAGCCAGTTCCGCAGCGTCTCCGGCGGGTAGTGCTTCATCCCCACAGGGACTCCCGTTCTCCTAGACCACCACGATCCAGTGTCTAGGGTGTCCAAGATTCAGGACAAAGGCCCACCCACCGCTTCACCCTCTGGGACTACGCCAGCGTGACCGGCCCGCCCGTTATAGCCCCCGAGAAAAGCAACCACCTACCCGTGAACGGGGCAGTACCAAGCGCAAGGTTTGGGTAGATTGATGCGGACTGCTCTCGAATCAGCACTACCCCTCAGCTCAGGGCGCATTGCGCGATAATCGGAATAAACTATGACAGGCATTACTTCGGCTGTCAAGGTGACTGATCTTGACCCGGTTGGGTGCTGTCAAGCCTGATGGTGCGTCAGGCGATCAAGAAAAAATTCCGCCACGGGACGAGGGGCCTTTACCCGAGGCCGGGAAGTTAACGAACTCGTAGGTCATGCAAGGGGTGTTGGGGTCCATGTTGTCGCGGCGTATAGCCTGGGGCCGAGTTTGTGGATGAGGCCGGTCTCGGTCCATCTGGAGAGCTGTCGATACATAGTGTCCATGGTGATGTCGCCGAAATGGGAGGCTATGTCGCGTGGACGCCAGAGGTGGGTGGGGTCCTTCTCGAGCAAGGCGAGGATGCGGTGTCGGCGGCGCTGGGCGGGGGCGGTGTGTCGGTCGTCGCGGGAGACCGCGGGCAGCGGTGGTTGTTCGGGACCGGGTTCGAGGACGGTGATGGCGAGTTCAGTGACGGTGCGGCCGTCGTCGCGGCGCTCGCTGTAGCGGGACATCGGGGACTTGACCTTCCGTGTTCTGACCCGCCGACGGCGGGGCGGCAGGAGACGGGCCAGGATCCGGCGACCGATCTCCCCGACGGGGCCGGTCGCGTCAGAGACGATGCCGCTGGCCTGGACGACCTGGTCGCGGGCGGCCTGGAGGGCGACGGTGAAGCAGCAGCGGTCGGGGGTCGGTGCCCGGGATGGACTCGGCGGCCTCGACCATGACGGCCCGCAGGGCCTGGTAGAGGGTGACCAGCCCACATCTCCTGCCGCAGGCCAGCCGGGTCGCCTGAGCGGAGGTTCCGTCCGGCCAGGACCGTGACGGAGTGTGTAGTACGTACTCTCGTGTTGTCGGGTAGGTGCGGCGCATCGCTGCGCCGCACCCCCCTCAGGACCGGACAGGCGGTATTGACCGCATCCGGCTCAAGCAGGCCCCGAGGGCTCACAGGCAGCCAGAGTTGCTGGTCCATTGCCGTCGCGCCAGCGGTGGCAATGGACGTGGATCAGTTGGGAGGCGGCGAGATCGCCTGACCGGCCCCCGCTCGGGTGACGGTGAGTGCGTTGCCGCGCACCGCCGTCCGGGTCGCCCGCAGCCACTGCTCCCACTCATGGGGTCTTTGCGGCTGACGGTCGGCATGTAGGAGAAAGGTTCCGCAGAGAGGACATCGTCCCTGCTGCTCATGGAGCAGGTGCAGCCAGTACGAACTCAGCGGCGGCTTGTTCCTGCGGCGCCGGGAGGCCCAGTAGTCGGCCAACGCGGGATCGTCGACGGACGCACAGCGCATCGGCAACGAGTTCGGTGCGCATGTGGTCGGTGATCGACTCCAGGACCGTGGCGAGATAGAGGGGTGACCTTCACGTGGCGACCGTGTTCGTCACGGACGTCGCATGCCTTCAGCCACTGGTGCATTGCCCGCCGGTAGACGTCGCTGTCCGTAGGCTCGTGACCGTCTGCGTTCTTCAGCGATCGCGGGAAGAGTACCGGAGTGCCGTGTGGCCAGCGATCACGAAGGCGGCGCTGGTGATCTCGGATCTCGCGTTCAAGTTCCTCGTCGATGGGGACGAGCGCTTCACGTTTCATCTTGTGGTTCAGATAGCGCAGGTAGGGAGCCCCGTCGGCGTCGTGGACGATGCAGTCGTGCGGCAGCCGCACCGTGTCGGTGATCCTCAGTCCGCAGCGCATCAGGATGAGCGTGGCCAGTCGGTTGGCCGGGTTCTTCCACCGGTCCAGGTTCGAGGGCTGCTCCAGCTGCGTCATCACCGGTTCGCTCAGCGCCCGGGGCAGCCGCTCGTCGAGACGGGAAAGTCCTCGGGGAAGAACACGGCGCTTGCGGGCAGGCTGTCGTTCCAGCGGTGCTGACGGATGGCCAGGAAGAAGAGGTTGAGCTGTCCGATGAAGTTCCGGTGCACCGCTCGGCCCGCGTAGTCGGCGTGCAGATGGGCGAGATACCTCTCCAGCAGCGGCCGGGCCACCTGGTCAAGGCGGATGGCGCGGACCGCAGGCGACGCGAGGAACTGCGCGAAGTGGGTAACGGCTCGCGGGGCAGAGGCTGCCGACTCGGAGCCAAGCCCCGTGCTGAGCCGCCACCGGGCCCACCGCTTCGCCAGATCCTTCAGCCAGGGCTGCGGTATCCGGTCGAAGCGGATGTGCGCGATCTTGGTCTTGATCCCCAGCTCGCGCAGCCGCCAGATGTCCCGGTCGTACTCACTGTCCCAGCCGTTTCGGCGACCGGCTTCCTTGATGCGTTGTCCTGTGTGGAGCTGGAGCCTGGGGCGTTCGGGCCCCGCCTCGCCCGGGTCGGCGGGCATGTGCGGGGTCTCTCTCACAGCCGCACCTCCGTGCCGTCGAACCAGCCGGCGGCCTCCAGCGTCTTCCGGGCGTCCTCGGCGGTGAGGTGCCCGTACGTCTCGGTCGTAGTGGTCAGGCTGACGTGTCCCAGCAGCTTGCTGACGACCTCGACCGGGGTGCCGCCTCGCAGCAGCCTGGTGGCGTAGGTGTGCCGGTACCAGTGCGGGTCAAAGGAGATGCCGGTCCTTCGTCGGAGCCGTCTGACCAGGTCGTAGGCCGCCGCGTAGGCCATCGCGTGCCCGCGCGGGGCGGCCCAAAGGTTGACGAAGACGTAGTCGGAGTCGAGCTCGCCGTACTCGGTGTGCATGTAGTCGGCATACAGCCGGATCAGCTCGGGGCTGACCGGGATCGTCCTGGTCGTCGCCGACTTGGTGCGGGCGCCGTTGTCGTTGAGCCGCGGCACCACCGACAGCTCGCGCTCAGCGACGGCCCAGTCCTCGTGCCGCAACCCGAGAGCCTCCCCGATCCGCATGCCGGAGTCGAACAAGACAGCGAACAGCAGCCTGTCCCGCAGCCTCTCGCAAGCATCCAGGACGGCTTGGACCTCGGCGGCGGTGAGGATGCGCGGGAGCTTCCTCGCCGCCTTCAGCGATATCGCCCGCCGTTGCTGTGGTCGGCCCTTGGCGACGTGGTGCAGGAACGGCTTCCACGCGGTGCTGCGGCGCCCGGCTGGCTGCCAGGCCGTCAGCAACTCGGCCAGGTCGACGCCATGGCGGGCGGCATGCTGGTAAAAGGCGCTGACTGCCGAGAGCTTCCGGTTCACCGTGGTCTCGCCGCAGTGGTGCTCGACCGACGGCAGCACTGCAACCGCGCCAGTCCGGGCCGTCGGCGGTAGCCGCAGCCAGGCGACGAACTCTCCGAGGTCGCGTCCAGTTTGTGGTGTAAAAGCACTCACGAACGGGTTTCGTGGGGTTGATGTTATGCGGCCTTGGTGAGGGACACGCGGGGCCGGGCTGCGAGCTGGATCACTTCCGCGTCGGTGGGGTGGAGCAGGTCGTGTCGCATGCGCTCAAGTTGGCGCACGGTGGCCGGTGTTGTGGTGAAGCCGCGCCATCCGGTCGCGGCCCTGGACGGGACGGCGAAGGCCAGGGAGACGCAGGAGGTCTCGCCGGGGAAGCGTCCGATGACCTTGACGCGGCGCCGGGTCTCGCCGAAGGTCCGCTCGATG
>NZ_JBIVXW010000153.1:0-6978 GCF_044769405.1 Streptomyces sp. NPDC090442 | reverse complement strand
GATATTCGCCGCGCCGCCGAGTCCGGCATGCCGTTGCTGAGTGTTGAGCAGGGTCTGGCGCTCTTCGATGCCGCCCTGGCCACCGGAAGCCCCGCCCTCGTACCGGTCCGCCTGGACCTCACCGCGCTGCGCCACCAGCCCACCGTCCCGCCGCTGTTGCGCGGCCTGGTCAAGGCACCCCTCCGCCGCACGGCGGCAACGACCACGCCCGGCAGCGACACCGGACTGGCCGAACAACTCACCCGACTCCAACGCACCGAGCGACGGGAGACCCTTCTCGCCCTCGTCCGCGACCAGGCCGCCATGGTCCTGGGCCACACCACCGGCGACGGCGTCGACCCGTCCCGAGCCTTCCGCGACCTCGGATTCGACTCGCTCACCGCGGTCGAACTCCGCAACCGCATCGGCTCCGCGACCGGCCTGCGCCTCCCGGCCACCGCGGTCTTCGACTACCCCACCGCAACCGCCCTCGCCGAGTACCTGCTCGCCGAACTCCTCGGCCCCGACGCCGAATCGGACCCCCAGGAACCCAACACCCCGACCGTCGCCCCGGACGACGACCCCATCGTCGTCATCGGCATGAGCTGCCGCTTCCCGGGCGGCATCGCCTCTCCCGAGGACCTGTGGCGCCTGCTCGGGGACGGCGCCGACGTCGTCTCCGACTTCCCGACCAACCGAGGTTGGGACCTCGACAACCTCTATGACCCCGACCCCGCCCACACCGGCACCTCCTACGCCCGCTCCGGCGGCTTCCTGCACGACGCCGCCGAGTTCGACGCCGACTTCTTCGGCATGAGCCCGCGCGAGGCGATGGCCACCGACTCCCAGCAGCGCCTGCTCCTGGAGTCCACCTGGGAGGCGATCGAACGCGCCGGCATCGACCCGGTCTCCCTGCGCGACAGCCGCACCGGCGTCTTCGCCGGCGTCATGTACAGCGGCTACGGCACCCGCCTCGACGGCGCCGAATTCGAAGGGTTCCAGGGCCAGGGCAGCGCACTGAGCGTCGCGTCCGGACGCGTCTCGTACACCTTCGGCTTCGAAGGCCCGGCGATGACCGTGGACACCGCCTGCTCCTCCTCCCTGGTCGCGCTGCACCTCGCCGCACAGGCGCTGCGCGGGGGCGAGTGCACCCTCGCCCTCGCGGGCGGCGTCACCGTCATGTCCATCCCGGACACCTTCATCGAGTTCTCCCGACAGCGCGGACTGGCCCCCGACGGCCGCTCCAAGCCCTTCTCCGAATCCGCCGACGGCGTCGGCTGGTCCGAGGGCATCGGCATGCTCGTACTGGAACGCCAGTCCGACGCCCTCCGTAACGGCCATGACATCCTGGCCGTGGTGCGCGGCTCGGCGGTCAACCAGGACGGTGCGTCCAACGGCCTGACGGCCCCCAACGGGCCGTCCCAACAACGCGTCATCCGCCAGGCGTTGGCCAGTGGTGGCCTGTCCACCGACGACGTGGACGCGGTCGAGGCGCACGGCACCGGCACGACGCTCGGTGACCCCATCGAGGCCCAGGCACTGATCGCCACCTACGGCCAGGACCGTGCCCCCGAGCGCCCGCTGCTGCTGGGCTCGATCAAGTCCAACCTCGGCCACACCCAGGCCGCGGCCGGCGTCGCCGGCGTCATCAAGATGGTCCTCGCAATGCGACACGGCACACTGCCGCGCAGCCTGAACATCACCGAACCGTCCACGCACGTCGATTGGAGCGCCGGCGCGGTGGAGCTGCTGACCGAGCAGACGGCCTGGCCGGAGACGGGGAGGGCCCGGCGGGCCGGTGTCTCCTCGTTCGGTATCAGCGGCACCAACGCCCACGTCATCCTGGAACAGCCGGCGATCGCACCACACCCGCAGGCAGCGGCACGAACAGCCGCTCCGGAGCCGACCGTGGACCCGGTGGTCCCGTGGACGCTCTCGGGCAAGACCCCGGAAGCCCTGCGCGACCAGGCCGCACGCCTGCACGCGCACATCCAACAACACCCCGACCTCGCCCCCGTCGACGTCGCCCTCTCCCTCGCCATCCAGCGCTCGCACTTCGCCCACCGGGCCGTCGTCCTGAGTGCCGACCACGACGAGGCGACCCGTGCCCTCTCCGCCGTCGCGACGGACGAACCAGACCCCTCGGCCCTCACCGGCCAAGCACGCAGGGGCCGTTGCGCCGTGCTGTTCTCGGGGCAGGGTTCGCAGCGCTTGGGGATGGGGCGCGAGTTGTACGGCCGGTTCCCGGTGTTCGCCGGAGCCCTGGACGCCGTGATCGAGCTGTTGGAGGACGAGCTGTCTGGTTCGTCGTCCGGGGTCGGTGTGCGTGCGGTGATGTGGGGTGCGGACGCCGGCGCGTTGAATGAGACGGGTTGGGCGCAGCCGGCTCTCTTCGCCGTTGAGGTGGCGTTGTATCGGTTGGTGGAGAGTTGGGGTGTGCGGCCGGACTTTGTGGCCGGTCATTCCATTGGTGAGATTGCGGCGGCGCATGTCGCGGGGGTGTTCACCTTGCGGGATGCGTGTCGTCTGGTGGTGGCGCGTGCGTCGTTGATGCAGGCGTTGCCGTCTGGTGGTGCGATGGTTGCGGTTCAGGTGGCGGAGGAGGAGGTTGTCCCGCATCTGTCGGGTGAGGTGTCGATCGCTGCCGTGAACGGGCCTACGTCTGTGGTGGTTTCGGGTGCGGAGGATGCTGTTCTGGGTGTTGCGGGGCGCTTCGAGGAGGAGGGGCGGAGGGTGACCCGGTTGCGGGTTTCGCACGCGTTCCACTCCCCGCTGATGGACCCGATGCTCGATGACTTCCGGGCTGTTGCCGAGGAGTTGTCCTACGCCGCACCCTCCATTCCTGTCGTGTCGAACCTGACTGGCGCGTTGGCCTCGGCCGACGAGTTGTGTTCGGCGGAGTACTGGGTCCGGCATGTTCGGGAGGCCGTGCGCTTCGCGGAGGGTGTGCGGTGCCTGGAGGCTGAGGGCGTGCGGACGTTCCTGGAGCTCGGTCCGGACGGCGTCCTCGCCGCCATGGCGAGGGAGACGCTCACCGACGAGACCGTCACCATCCCCGCCCTCCGTCGGAACGCGTCCGAGGAACGTACCCTGCTCGCCGCGCTCGGTCGGCTCCACGCCACCGGCACGCCGATCGACTGGGCCACCTTCCTGGCCCCGGCCGACGCACGCCCGGTGAGCCTGCCGACGTACGCGTTCCAACACCGGCCGTTCTGGCCGTCCGGTGGGCGCGGCACCGTCGACGCCGCCGCCATCGGCATCACCGGAGCCAGCCACCCCCTCCTCAACGGCATCGTCGAACTCGCCGAGGACGAGGGCACGTTGCTGACCGGCCGCCTCTCGCTACAGTCCCACCCGTGGCTGGCCGACCACGCCGTCATGGGCCAGGCACTGCTGCCGGGCACCGCGCTCCTGGAGCTCGCACTCCGGGCCGGTGACGAGGTCGGCTGCGATCACGTCGAGGAGTTGACACTGGCCGCACCGCTCGTCCTGCCGGAGCGCGGGGCGGTCCGGGCCCAGGTCCGGGTGGGCGTCGCCGACGCCACCGGCCGCCGCACCCTCACCATCCACTCGCGCCCCGAACACGCCGGGAACTCGCCGTGGACGCAGCACGCCACCGGCGTCCTCGCCACCGGCCTGCCGGCCGCGACCACCGTCCCCTTCGACGCCACGACTTGGCCACCGGCCCACGCCGAACCCGTCGACCTCGCGGACTTCTACGCGTCGCGCACCGTCGAAGGGTTCGACTACGGGCCCGCCTTCCAGGGCCTGCGCGCGGCATGGCGGCGCGACGGCGAGGTCTACGCCGAGGTCGCCCTGCCGGAGGCCGGCCGGTCCGACGCCGAGGAGTTCGGGCTGCACCCGGCGCTGCTCGACGCCGGCCTGCACGCCGCCTGGCTTGTCGCCCCGGAGACCGAGGCGCCACGGACCGGCAGCGTGCCGTTCGCCTGGCACGGTGTTTCCCTGGCCGCCTCCGGCGCCTCGACCGTCCGCGTCCGGCTCCGCCAAGACACCGACGGAACACTCACATTGGCCCTCGCCGACGCCACGGGCGCACCCGTCGCCTCGGTACAGGCCCTCACCATGCGCACCGTCTCGGCGGAGGCCCTCAGCCCCCTGGCGACCCTCGCCCGCGAGGCCCTGTTCCGCCTGGACTGGGCCACGGTGCCGCACCCCGCGGCGCAGTCGGACGACGGGACACCCACCGGCATCCCGGTGACGATCGTCGGCGAGGACGGCATCGACCTCGCCGCAACCCTCCGCGCCGCGGGTGCGGACGTCGACGTCCACGCGACGCTTCCGCCGGCTGAGGAACCGGCCCCCGCGCTGCTCGTCCTGCCCCTCGTCGCCCCCGGCCGGCCCGGCGCCGACGAGCCGACCACCGCTCCGTCCTCCGTTCCGCAGGACGTCCACGACCTCACCCGCCGCGCCCTGGCACTGGTGCAGGCCCGGTTGGAACAATCGGCCTTCGCGGACACGAAGTTCGTCTTCGTGACCCGAGGCGCGACGAGCGGCGCTGACGTGGCCGCCGCTGCGGTGTGGGGCCTGGTGCGCTCGGCGCAGTCGGAGAACCCCGGCTGCTTCGCCCTGCTCGACCTCGACCCGCACGCTCCCACGTCGCTTCCGCTGGCCGCCTTGACCAGCGACGAGCCGCAGTTGCGGACCTACCAGGGCGACCTACAGGCCGCGCGCCTGATCCGCCGGCCAGTCATAGAGGCCGCAGCCGATGGTGATGCAGGCGCTGGTGTGACGTTCGCCGGTGCGGGCTCGGTTCTGATCACCGGTGGTACGGGTGGTCTGGGTGCGGTGGTGGCTCGGCATGTGGTGGCCGAGCACGGGGTGCGGGACGTGCTGCTGGTCAGCCGTCGCGGTGAACGTGCCGAGGGTGCACCTGAGTTGGTGGCGGAGTTGGCGGAGGCGGGTGCGCGGGCGAGGGTCGTCGCGTGCGATGTGACCGACCGGTCCGCCGTTGCGGAGCTGGTCGCCGCGCATGCGGTGTCGTCGGTGATTCACGCGGCGGGTGTGCTGGATGACGGGATGGTCGGCGCGCTGACTCCCGAGCGTCTGGCCGCGGTGCTGCGGCCGAAGGTGGATGCCGCCTGGCATCTGCACGAGGCGACCCGTGGCCTCGGCCTGGACGCGTTCGTCGTCTTCTCTTCCGTCGCGGGCGTTTTCGGCAACCCTGGCCAGGCCAACTACGCGGCCGGGAACGCCTTCCTGGACGCGCTCATGGTCCGGCGGCAGGCCGAGGGCCTGCCCGCTCTGTCGCTGGCCTGGGGCCCGTGGGAACTGGCGGGAGACGCGTCCGGCATGCTCGCCGAGACCGACGCGGACCGCCTCGCGCGATCCGGAGTGCCACCGCTCTCGGCGGAACAGGGCCTCGCGCTCTTCGACGCGGCCTTGGCCGCCGGTGACGCCACCAGTGTGCCCGTCCGCCTGGACCTGACGGCGCTGCGTGCCCAGGGCGAAGTCCCGCCGCTGCTGCGGTCGTTGATCCGCAGCCGCTCGCGCCGCACGGCCGCCGTCGATTCGGCAACCGCCACCAACCTGCGGGAACGGCTCACGAGCCTGAGCCCGCTCGAACGACACGATGTCCTCCTCGACCTCGTGCGCGGCCAGGTCGCCCTGGTCCTCGGCCATGCGACCGGGAGCGATGTCGACGCCGGCCGTGCCTTCCGCGAGTTGGGCTTCGACTCCCTCACCTCGGTCGAACTGCGCAACCGCCTGAACACCGTCACCGGCCTGCGGCTCCCCGCCACCCTCGTCTTCGACTACCCGACCATCGACACCCTGGTCTCGTACCTCCTGGACGAACTCCTGGGCACGGAAGCCGAGATGGCGGCAGCGGTGCGGGTCGCTACGGCCGTCGCGGACGATCCGATCGTGATCGTGGGCATGGCCTGCCGTTACCCGGGCGGCGTCACCTCGCCGGACGACCTGTGGAAACTGGTCACGGGTGGCGTGGACGCGGTGTCCGCCTTCCCGACCAACCGTGGTTGGGACCTGGACAACCTCTACGACCCGGACCCCGAGCACGTCGGCACGTCCTATACCCGTTCCGGTGGGTTCCTGCACGAGGCGGGGGAGTTCGATCCGGGCTTCTTCGGGATGAGTCCGCGGGAGGCGTTGGCGACGGACTCGCAGCAGCGTCTGTTGTTGGAGTCGTCGTGGGAGGCGGTGGAGCGGGCCGGCATCGATCCGGTGTCGTTGCGTGGTAGTCAGACGGGTGTTTTTGCCGGTGTGATGTACAGCGATTACAGCGCGATGTTGGCGAGTCCGGAGTTCGAGGGCTTCCAGGGCAGTGGCAGTTCGCCGAGTCTGGCGTCGGGTCGGGTGGCCTACACTCTGGGCCTGGAGGGCCCGGCGGTGACGGTGGACACGGCGTGTTCGTCGTCGTTGGTGGCGATGCACTGGGCGATGCAGGCGCTGCGCAGTGGTGAGTGTTCGTTGGCGTTGGCCGGTGGTGTGACGGTGATGTCGACGCCGGCGGTGTTCGTGGACTTCGCCCGGCAGCGTGGACTGTCGCCCGACGGGCGTTGCAAGGCGTTCGCGGACGCGGCCGACGGGGTCGGCTGGGCCGAGGGCGTGGGCATGCTGTTGTTGGAGCGCCAGTCCGACGCCCTCCGCAACGGTCACCAGATCCTGGCCGTGGTGCGTGGTTCGGCGGTCAACCAGGACGGTGCGTCCAACGGCCTGACGGCTCCCAACGGACCGTCCCAACAGCGCGTCATTCGCCAGGCGTTGGCGAGTGGCGGGCTGTCTGTGGGCGATGTGGATGTGGTCGAGGCGCACGGTACGGGTACGACGTTGGGCGACCCGATCGAGGCGCAGGCCGTGATCGCCACCTACGGTCGTGACCGCGATCCTGAGACCCCGCTGCTGCTGGGTTCGATCAAGTCCAACATCGGGCACACGCAGGCCGCGGCCGGTGTCGCCGGAGTGATCAAGATGGTCATGGCGATGCGGCACGGTGTGCTGCCGCGGACCCTGCACGTGGAC
>NZ_JBIVXW010000152.1:0-7006 GCF_044769405.1 Streptomyces sp. NPDC090442 | reverse complement strand
GCCTGGCCGCCGCCATCGATCACTACCGGTCGCACCCCGACCACGCACTCGACCTCATCCATCCCAGAACCTGAGAAAGATCACACCCTGGATGCTGCCCGGAGCACGCGTGTCAGATTCCGTCTTCTTCCCTGACCCCTCCGGGGCACCCGCCCGGCTCAGACTTGCCGCATGGGAGGGGAGTAGGTCATGGCCCGCCAGGATGTGAAGGACGAGGTCATCCATTTGAGGTCCGCCGGGGTGGACTTGAGCAAGCGGTTTCTGCTCGCCTGCGCCCGCACCCCCAGCCCGCAGCGGCCGGGAAGCTGGAGCCTGGAGACCGAACGATTCGGCACCACCCAAGCTGAGATCCGGCGGCTACTGATTTGGCTGGTGGAGGCTCACGTCGAGGTGGTCGTCATGGAGGCGACCTCGGACTACTGGCGGAGTGTCTACTACATGCTCCAGTACTACAGCCTCAGATCTTGGGGTTGTGATCGGTTGTGGTCGGGGGGTTGCCAGGGGCGGAGGTGGGCGGGTAGTGGGTCGCCGCGTCGGTTGTAGTGGCTGACGGTTGCTCTGGTCTGGTGGAGGGCTCGCCAGTGGTGCTGTTGTAGGTGGTAGGCGGGGTCGCGGTGGCCTGCGAGGCCGGTGACGGCGAGGATGCCGGCGAGGGCGGGGACGGTCAGGCGGATCAGTGACAGGCGCTCGCCTCGGTCGTGGGTTGGGCTTTTCCCGCTTTGTCGACCTGTTCGAGGCCGGTGCCGGAGGCCGTGTCGTTCTCGGGTGCCGGCTCGGGGCCGGGGTGGTGGGTGCGTTGGACGGTGAGGAAGGCCAGGGCGAGCATGGCGCAGGTGACGTGGCGGTGCCAGGAGTTCCAGCGGCGGACCTGGTACTGGCCCAGCCCGGTGATCTGTTTGGCCTGCTCGTTGTTCTCCTCGATCGTCCAGCGCACTCCGGCCCGGCACACGGCCTCGGGCAGCGCGGCGTTGTGTGGATGGTGGACGAGGAAGTAGGCGTACTCGAAGTCCACCCGTCCACCGGCGAGTTGCTTCTTTTCGGTGGAGCGGCGGATGAGCAGGTGGTGGGCGAAGCCGTCGGCGGGTTCCTGGCCGGGAAGAGCCGCGTCGAACCAGGTCCAGTCGTAGTACCGCTGTCCCTTGGAGCCCTCGCCCTGGCTGCGGCGCTCCCACCGGTCGCGTATGACCGCGTAGTGCAGCAGGTCGCCGGCTGTCTTGACAGCGGGCTGGTGCGGCTTGCTGGGGGGGCCGGCCAGCGGCAGTGTCACCGGCACGGCGAGCACGTAGGGCAGGGCCTGTTCATGCAGGAAAGCGCGCAGGGCGGGGTCCTTGCCGTAGTCGGCGTCGGCGGCCACCCACGCGAAGGTCAGCTTGCGGGCCAGTGCCGTGGTGAGCATGGCGATGCCCAGGTGGGGCTTGGTGGCGAAGGTGACGTCCTCGGGCACCCCGGCATCGCGGCGGCGTCCAGCATCATCGGCCCAGACGGCGGGCAGGTACAGGCGTCGGTCGTAGAAGGTGTGCCCGGCCTTGGTGGCGTAGGTGAGCATCACCATGACCTGGCAGTTGCGCACGTCCCCCGTCACACCGCAATGCTGGTGGGCCACCCCAACCGACCGCGTTCCCTTCTTGATGACCTGGGTGTCGTCCAGCACCAGCGTGGCCTGCGCGTCCGCGAGGTGGCCGGCGATGTAGTCCTGGACCTCGCCCAGCAACGCGTCCGCATCCCAGGACGCCTCCCCGAGAAACTTCTGGATCCGGTGCGGGGTGGCATGCCCGGCCCGCTCCGCCATCGTCCACCCGTTTTTGCGGCCCAGGCCCGACAAGAGACCCTCGATGAGGTCCGCAAACACCTCCCGCGGCTCCGGCCGCGCGAACAGATGCCCCAACCCACCCGTGAGAACCGCCAACTCCTCAGCCCAACCCTCAACCTGCTCCAGCGTCACGTCACCCAGCATGACCGGACAACGATCACCACCGATCACCAGTCACAAGATCTGAGGCTGTAGTACCAGCCGCGTCTGAACTTGATGCTGGTCAACCCTGCCCACCTGAAGGGGATCAGGGGGCGCAAGACCGACCCGAGCGACGCGGCATTTCTCGCCCGGGCCGGAGCGTCATGCCTGGCAATGGACTCCTTCGTCCGAGCAGGAGATTCGCGAGTTGCGGGACCTGACCCGTCGCCGGACCGAGATCGTCCGCGCCGCGGGCCGCGAGGCACAACGGCTCCGGGACAAGGCCCCCTACCACGACCTCGGAGCCGGCTACTTCGCCAAGCGCGATCCCGAACGCGCCATGCGCCGTATGGTCAAAGAGGCCAATAACCTCGGCCTGACGGTCCGCTTCGATCCCATCCAAGCCGCATGAACCCACCCCACCAGTCACCCCGCTGACGTGGCCCCACCCTTCATATTCGGCCAACCCGACACCCCGCTGGCCTGCAGGGCGCCGGGACTGACCGCAGCCCTGCACGCAGCGAAGGTCGCCGGCGCGGAAAAACGCCCCAGGCCCCCGTCAAGTGGCGGTGCTGGGTGACTGGGCGCACGATGGGCGGGGCGGCGGCAGAATGTGTGGCCGCGGCGGCGAGGGAATCCTCTGCCAGTCGGGAGATGCGTCGAACCGGGCAAGATCGCCGACCTGGTCCTGTGGTCCCCGGAAACCTTCGGCGCCTATCCCGACCTGGTCCTCAAAGGCGGCGCCATCGTCCGCACCGCCTCATGGACCAGGGCCCAGAACTCTTCCGCATCCATCATGTCCACCGACCAGAGCCACGTCTTCACCTCCCAAGCCGCCGCCAGCAAAGGGGTCCTCGACCACCTCGGCCTCCGCCACACCGTCACCCCCGTCAGCAATACCCGTGACATCAGCAAACACCACATGATCCACAACACCGCCACACCTGACATCAGTGTCGACCCTGAGACCTACGAGGTGCGGGCCAACGGCGCGGCCCTGACCTGCGAACCGGCCGAGGTACTGCCCCTGGCGCAGCGGTACTTCATCTGAACAGCCCCGCAGGGGGCCGCTGTGCACGAAGCGTCCGCCCGGCCCACACCTGCACGTCACATGCCGGCGGGCTGATCCCCGGCACCTCAGCACAGCCCGCGGGCACCCGCCGTGTGGGACGGGCGGCATTGGAAGAAGGGATCGGGAACGCCTGTCCCGCAGCCGGAAAACGGGTACGGCCTTCCCGTTCCTGGAGCCTTTTCAGCGCCCATCCGTGAGGTGGCGGCTGGCGCACCGTTGACCAAGGTACCGAGCTGCACCGCAGCCCCACTGCCGAAGCCGGTGGCTGACCCCTGCCCGAGCAAGTTGAACACACTCCTGGACCGGCATCCGGCCGGAGCCCGGCCCTCGGCGGGGACACCCCACACCTGACCACCGACGGCCGGAGGGCGCACGGTGCCCCAGTTCGCATGTCGGCCCCGACAGCCACCACACCGTGACAATCCGTCCCAGAGCCCTGGGTACCCGCCGCGCCGAGCCCCGAGCGACAGGCGAGACCCCGTAACCCCGAAAGGCAGACAACATCATGATTCCCGGAGAAATCATCACCAAAGACGACGATATCGAGCTGAACGCCAGACGCTCCACTGTGACCCTCACCGTCATCAACACCGGTGACCGGCCCATCCGCGTCGGCTCCCACTACCACTTCTACGAAACCAACCCCGCCCTGCAGTTCGACCGCGCACAGGCAAGAGGTTACCGACTGAACATCCTCGCGGGAACTTCCGTCCGATTCGAACCCGGCCAAACCCTGCCAGTCACACTCGCGCAATTCGGCCCTTAAATTCCTGAAGTGTGACTGGGAGAGATGCGTGCGCTGTGGGCGACCGCGAATGCTGTATCGGGAACCGGTCGGGGCACGCCTAACGTGCAAGTACAAGCAATACAGCCCGACGGGGATCCGCTCAGCATCGGCGACATTGACGACAAAGGCATCTATAACAACCCTGTCATCCCCTCTCACTACCTGTACGCCCATAACCTGCTGCGCGTACGCGCGAAAAACCTGGGCACCAATGCAGAAAGTGCAATTATCGACGTTAGCGTGTCATACCGATATCCTCAGCCAGAAAATCTCCAAACAAAAAACCCGAATATCATTCAGGGTAACATTCGAACCTCATGAGGAGTGAAAAATGCCCACCGCTGCCGATACCCTTCCCTTCATCCCCTCTTCGTCAGTTCGGGCACAGCAGGGATATCCTCTCGAGAACATGCTTGACCATAGTTTGCTCACATGGTTCAGGACCAACGACCCGGTCAAGTCCGGCGACTGGATCAAAATTGATACCCAAGAAACCAGTCCGGTGAGATCCATCTCTTTGAAGTTCGGTGACTCCACCCCCCTGAACCCCAGATTCCGCCCCCCTGGCGGCATTATTGAAGTGTCTGCGGATGACCACAAATGGACTCAGGTCGGCCAGTTCTACGATCGTGACATCGATGCCGGAGTGAACCTGGACGGCAGGGAAATTGAAGCCCAGTATGTCCGAGTGCAGTTCGAACGGGTCAGCGACAGCTACGTCGCTGTCAGACTGTTCGACATAGTCCAGCTTCAAGCCGCACTGACACCTGGCCACCAAAACATTCAGCCTGGCCATGCCGTCACCTTCCACTACACCGTCCCGCGCGTCTCCCCCGGCCACCGCATAGCCGTCTACCACAACAGCACCGCACCATGGATTTCCGGCGAGGAAAACCACAACTACATCCACGCCCTGGACCTGCATCCTCGGGACACCACAGGGTCCCTGACCTTCGCCCCGAACTCCTTCTGCGCCCCTGGCGATTACCTCGCGTTCCTCCTCACCGACAGCTTCGCATGGCTCACCCAGGCACCTGCGACCTTCACTGTCACGGACCAGGCCCCCACCCTAACGGCAGAGCAGTCCATTGTGGAACCCGGCCAGTCCATCCGTCTCACATACAGCACACCGGTCGCGAACGACAAGAACTGGATCGGTCTCTACGAGAAGGAACTGGCACCCGAAACATCCGGTCTCGATGATCTTCCTGCCTATGAATGGTGGAAATACGCGCCAACCACAGGGGCAACAATCTCCATCCCTGCGCCAGAAGGAGAGTACATCGCCTTCTTCTTCGCGGACGACGGCTACTACTGGCTGACCGACGAAGGCATACCCATCACCGTAACCAGTCAGGAACCACTGCCCGCACCAAGGCTTGAGCTGGCTGAGGTCACCGCATTCTCCGGCCCCAGCATGTCTCTGCACCTCAAGGGCAGCAGCACCAGCAGCATGGCAGGAGCTACCGTCCAGACCTTCCAAGGGAACCAGTGGATACCGTTCACAACCGTGCAAAGCAACGGGTCATTCGAAGACACAAAGGAGCGGCCACACTTATATCTGGGCCACGCTCTTGTGCAGCTCATGAAGGGCGGTCAGGCATCAGAATCAGATGGCATGTACATCTCATTCAAGAAAGGACCCGAGATCACGGAGCCAGAAGAAAATGCTACTGCGAGCAGCCCGGTGGGCATGGAAGGAAAAGGCATCCCAGGCGCCTACGTATCGCTGCTCATAACAGGTCCCGGCATACCCGACAGGAACCCACTGACGCGACTGACGGTCACCGCAAACGGAGAGTGGGGCCCCTACCACGCAGAACTCCCATCAGCAGGACAGTTCACCCTGGAAGCCCGGCACGAGAACGGCGACAGAGGCGAAGACTACGCCTCAGACTGGACCCGACGTGTCTTCCGCTTAGCGGGTCCCCCGACCCTGATTACTACTGTTGCCGGCACAGGAAACACGGAGTACAACGGCGACAACATTCCTGCCACCCAGGCCAATCTCGCTACTACGTACGGTATCACTTGCGATGGCGAGGGAAACCTATACATCCCCGAATATCACGGATACCGTATACGTAGGGTCAACGCTAATAGCGGCCTGATCACCACCTACGCCGGCACAGGAGAGATGGGGTACAATGGCGACGGAATTCCCGCCAGCGAAGCCAAGATCGACACCCCTCTGGGCGTGACCGTTACGCGCGAGGGAAGGCTTTTCTTCGCCGAATTTGGCGTATCCGAAACCAGCAGGCGGTTGCGCTATATCGACGCCAGCAGCGGCCAAAATCAGATCTACACATACGTAAATGGCGCCGTAGGGACCACCCTCTTTGCTCCGTGGTGTGTGCACCAGGAATACACTTCGAACGGGACCTACACCTACTTCACCGATGCTCACGGAAATCGCCTGTGGGCGGTGGAATACGATCCAGATGTTGAATTAAGTCCCAGGGTTATTCCCATCGCCGGTACGGGAGAAGCAGGGTACAGCGGGGACGGGGGTAGCCCAACCGCGGCTCGGCTCAGTTACCCTTGGGGCGTCTCCGCGACCACTAACGATAGCTTCGAAAACACTGTCTATATCGCCGACACGCACAATCACCGCGTCCGCAAGATCGAACGTAGCAATATGGCCGGGTCGGTAATCACCACCGTCGCTGGCACCGGAGAGTCGGGGCACAGCGGTGATGGCGGTCCGGCCACCAACGCCAAGCTCAATGAGCCTAGGGGTGTGTGGCTGGATGAACCGTCTGGCGATCTCTATATCGCCGATTACCGTAATCATCGCGTACGCAAGATTGACGGTGCCAGCGGCATCATCACCACCGTCGCTGGCACCGGAGAGTCTGGGCACAGCGGTGATGGCGGTCCGGCCACCAACGCCAAGCTCTGGTACCCTACAGATATCGCGGTCGATGATGCGGGTAACCTCTATATCTGCGACTCTGGCAACTATCGGATCCGAAAAGTAACCCAAGTTCGCAAGAACCTTTGAGCCTGGATCCGCCCCAGGGCCAGGGTGAACCGCCCCGGGTTCGGTAGAGATCTCAGTTGGTGGTTGTGACCTGGGGTTTCTTGGTCGTCAGGTAGTAGGCCAGGGCTGTTGCAAAGTCTTGGGGGTTCCACGAATCTGCAGGTCACAGCTGGGTGACGGTCTGTCAGGATGGCCTCTCCGTATGCAACGAAG
>NZ_JBIVXW010000151.1:0-7167 GCF_044769405.1 Streptomyces sp. NPDC090442 | reverse complement strand
GCCACCGGAGAACAGAATCACCGGCCGCTCGAACTCCCCCGCCACCTCACGGAAGATGTGCACCGCCTCCGACTCCAACGCATCCAGGTGGGACACGAGCGGGGGCACGCCGGAGTTCCCGGCTGGCGGGGTCACGCCAGACCCCTTTCCCGCAGCAGTGTGTGGAGCGCCGCCGTGCAGGTGTCGATGTCGTCCCGGTCGGCCCGGATGCGCAGGTCAGGGGCGTCCGGGAGGTCGTAGGGGTCGTCGACGCCGGTCAGGCCGGTCAATGCACCCGCTGTCTGCCGGGCGTACAGGCCCTTGACGTCGCGTTGGGAGCACGCCTCCAGCGGGGTGGCCACATGGACTTCGAGGTAGGCGGTGGCGGACTGCCGGTGCCGTGCGTGGACGGCGTCGCGGCTCTGTGCGTACGGCGCGATCACCGGGACCAGGACCGCGATGCCGTTGCGGGCCAGCACCTCGGCGATCAGCCCGATGCGCTGGACGTCGTGGATGCGGTCCTGGCGGCTGAAGCCGAGATCGGCGGTGCGCAGCCTGCGGTTGATGTCGCCGTCCAGTACCTCAACTCTGCGGCCCTGCCGGCGCAGTTGGCGCGCGAGCGCTTCGGCGAGCGTCGACTTATCTGCGCTCGGCAGGCCGGTCAGCCAGACGGGGCATCCTGGCCGGCAGGTGCAGAAAGCTCGGGGGGTCACCGGGATCGGCCTTCCTGCTCGGGCGGGGGCGAGGCGATGAAGGCGGACCAGAGCTCCGCGTAGGGGCCGCCGCTGTACAGCAGTTCGTCGTGGGTGCCGGTCTGCGCGACGCGTCCGCCGTCCAGGACCACCACGAAGTCGGCTGCGGCCGCGGTGTGCATCTGGTGGGTCACGACGATGGTGGTGCGGTCGCGGGAGAGCAGCCGGCGGGAGCGGTGCACGGCGGCCTCGTGGACGGGGTCGAGTGCCGCGGTGGCCTCGTCCATGATCAGGATGTCGGGGTCGACCAACTGGGCGCGGGCCAGGGCCAGTAGCTGGCGCTGGCCGGCGGACAGGCCGCGACCGCCCTCGCCGACCTGGTGGTGGTAGCCGTGGGCGAGCGAGGCGATCATGTCGTGGGCGCCGACCGCGCGGGCCGCCCGCTCGACCTCGATGTCCGCGGCGTCCGGCCGTCCGTAGGCGATGTTGTCCCGGGCCGTTCCGGCGAACAGGTACGCCTCCTGGGGGACGATGCCGAGTCTGCGCCGGTAGGCGGTGGGGTCGAATTCCCGCAGGTCGGCGCCCCCGATCCGGATGGCGCCCGCGGTCGGCGCGTAGAGCCCGGAGAGCAGCTGCACCACGGTGGACTTGCCCGCTCCGGTGCGGCCGACGAGTGCCGTGGTGCGGTCGGGAGGGATGACGAGGTCGATGCCCGACAGTGCCTCGCGGGTGGTGGCCGGGTAGGCGAACCGCACGCCGTCCAGGGCGATGGGGCCGTCGAGCCGGGGTGGCAGCGCCAGCCGCTGCGCCGCGGGCACCGACTCGGGCGGTGGCGTCCGCAGCAGTTGGCTGACCCGCTCGAAGCCTGCGGCGGCCTGCTGGTAGCTGTCGAAGGACTGCGAGAGTTCCTGGACGGGCGAGAAGAACAACTCGATGTAGAGGAGGAAGGCGGCGAGCACGCCGGCGCTGACGGAGCCGCCGGCCACCCAGCTCGCGCCGAGGGCGAGGACCAGCAGGACACTGGTGTCCGCCAGCAACTGGACGAAGGAGAAGTACGCGGCCAGTTGGCACTGCGCCCGGTACTGAGCGGCCGTGAAGTCCCTGCTCCGCACGTCGAATTCGCGTTGGCTGCGGTGCTCGTGACGGTATGCCTGCACGGTGCGCAGGCCCGCGATGTTCTCCGCAAGATCGGCGACCAGCGCACCGGCGCGTTCCCGGGACGCCAGGTAGGCGCGCGAGGAGGCGCGGCGGTACAGCAGGGTCGCCACGATGAGAGCCGGTTGCAGGGCGAGCACGGCCAGGGCCAGTGGCACGTTGATGACCAGCAGCAGGACGGCGACGGTGACGAGCGAGAGCAGGCTGAACAGGCCGTTGGTCAGGTCCGTCTGGAGGAAGGCCGACAGTTTCTCCATGTCGGCGGTCAGCCGGGTGACGATGCGGCCGGAGCCCTCCCGCGCGTAGTACTCCAGGTCTATCCGTTGGAGATGGCCGAACGCCTTGAGCCGGAGGGTGTAGAGAAGGCGCTCGCTGGTCCGTCCGCTGACCCGGTCCTTGGCCACGTTGACGCCCCAGGTGAACAGGACGACGCCGAGGCCCGCCAGGGAGGCGGCCAGCAGGACGGTGGGGTCGGAGCCGCTGATGCCCTGGTCGATGCCGGTCCGTACGAGGGCGGGGAGGGTGAGGATGCCGGCCGCGCTGGCGATGACCAGGGCGAGCGAGAGGACCAGCGGGCCGGTGAGCGGGCGCAGCAGGTGGGACAGGCGGAAGCCCGGTGGTACCCGGCGGGCGGCTTGTTCGTCGATGTCCGGGGTGTCGGTCGCGGCGGACAGCTTCGCCGCCTCGGCGGCCAGCGCCGGTGGTGGTTCCGTGTCCGGCTCTCCGATCGCGTCCTGGTCCTGGTGCCGGGCCCAGAGTGCGGAGTTGACGCCGGTGACCGGGTGGGGCGCATTGCGGCGCGGCAGTTCGGCGCGCGGATCCGCGGCGGCTACCAGGGCGCGGTAGGGCGCGCAGTTCCGCTTGAGCGCCCCGTGCGTGCCGGTGGCCAGGATTCTGCCCTCGTCGAGCAGGGCCACCCGGTCGGCCAAGGCCAGCGTGGTTTCCCGGTACGCGATGACCAGCGCCGTCCTGCCGCGCAGGGCGGTGCGCAGGCCGCGGTGGATGGCCGCGCTGGTCCTCGCGTCGACCGCGCTCGCCAGGTCGTCGATGACGAGGATGTCGGCGTCGCTGAGCAGGGCACGGGCCAGCGCCAGGCGTTGCCGCTGGCCGCCGGAGAGGGTCTGGCCGCGTTCGCCGATGACCGTGTCGTAGCCCTGCGGCAGCGCCTCGATGAAGGTGTGTGCCTGGGCGGCGCGGGCGGCGGCGGTGATCTGGTCGGGGGTGGCGCCGGGGTTCCCGTAGGTGAGGTTGGCGCGGATGGTGTCGCGGAAGAGGAAGCTGTCCTGTAGGGCGAGTGCGACCTTGGATCGCAGGGATTCCAGGGGGAGTTGGCCGATGTCCTGCCCGTCGATGCGGATCGTGCCGTCGGCCGGCGGGTAGAAGCCGGTGAGCAGCATGGCGAGGGTGGTCTTCCCCGAGCCGGCCGGGCCGACGAGTGCGACGGTTTCGCCGGGCTTGATCGTCAGCGAGAGCCCGGCGAGCAGGGGTGGGCCCGCGTCGTACCCGAAGGTCACCCGGTCGAGTTCCACGGCGGCCGGCACCGGCGGGAAGGCGGCGGGTCGCGGCTCGTGGTCCGGCGGGTCCTGGGGGCGGTGGCGGGCGTGGCGGGTGGTGCGCGGGCCGGAGTCGATGATCTCGAACATCCGCTGGGCGCCGGCCTTGGTCTGCTGGGCCTCGGTCACCAACGACGAGAGCACCGTGGTGGGTTCCATCAACTGCGCCAGATAGGCGGAGAAGGCGAGGAAGGTACCCAGTGAGATCCGGCCACTGAGGGTCAGCCAGCCGCCGAGCGCCAGGACGCCGACCTGCCCCAGCGCCGACAGCATGCCCATCAGCGGGCCGTAACGGCTGCGCAGCCGTACCGACCGCACTCTGGAGGCGAAGAGGTCGCGGGCCGCCGTCCGCAACTTGGCCTGCTCCTGGTCCTCTTGGCCGAAGCTCTTGACGACCCGGACGCCGTCCACCGCTCCGCTCACCACTCCGGTGACGGCGCCGGCCTGTTCCTGCGCGTGCCAGGCCGCGGCGGACACCCGGACGAAGGCGCACCGGGCAACCCACCACAGGGCCAGGCCGGTTGCGGCGGCCACCGACGTCAGGGTCGGCGACAGGACCAGCATGGCGGTGAGGGCGAAGACGAACAGCAGGGTCGAGCCGAGCATGGTCGGCAGGTTGTCCAGCAGCCGCTGCACGGTGGCGGCGTCGGACGTCATGCGGCTGATGAGTTGGCCCTTGCCCATCCGGTCCTGGGTGCGCCCGTCGTGATGGACGAGAGCGTGGAACATGTCGGAGCGCAGGGCGTGCAGTACTTCGAGGGAGAGCCGGCCGGCCGCGCGGCGCCGCGCGTAGGAGGCGAGGAAGCCCACCGAGGCGACGGCCGCCATCGCGCCGAGCAGCGGCCCGAGTGGGCGGTGTTGGTGACCGATCACGTCGTCGACGACGGAGCGGATGATCAGCGGTACGGCAGCGGTCGCGGCCGTACCGGCGGTGGTGGCGGCCACGACGACGGTCAGGGCCAGCGGATGCCTGCGGCAGTAGCGCAGCAGATTCCGGATCCAGCCGCCGGGCCTGCGGTCAGCTTGGCAGTCCACTTGAGCTTTCACGCCCCTCTTGTGACCAGCACGGCATGGCCTCCCACGAAGGTCCGGAAAATGCGCGCCGTGGCCTTGGCCGCCACCTCTCCTGGCGCACGGAGGCAGCGCTGTGCGCAGGTCGACGGGGGTGCCCGGCCGCGCCCGATCAACCGGGGCCTGCGTGCTCACGGGACCGCTGATCAATGCCGCGACGACTGCCCGGCAAGACGCAATGTAACAGCGGACTTCCGGCTAACCGTGCCATAACGATAGCTTCTTGCCATTCCGTACGGGCCGGTTACTGCTCCGCAGGCAGGGCATCTGTTTCCTCTGCCAGGTTTGATCATCCGTGGCGAGGGAAACCCACGGTTCCGATCGGTGCGGGAGAGGCACATTCACGCTAAAGATATCTGCATATCGCGTATGGATTGACATGGCCCGGCGCATGCCACAGCGCGCGCCCTGGCGTGAAACGAACCGTCTTTCCTCCGCACCTCCGAAGCAGCTGGTAGACATGGCCGGAAGAGTACCAAGATGACGGTTAGTCCCAGAGCGCCCGATCACCCTCCTACGCCCACCTGGCGCGCGCCACCTGCGTGTGCCATTGTCGGCCAGCTGGTTTTTCGGGGTCGATCACCGGGCCCCGGCGCAGGAGGAGGGGAATGATTTGAGGCGCGGCGAATTCTCACCCTTCGTGCGACCGTGAGGGACCTCACCAGGATCAACGTCGCTCACCATGACGCACGGGAGAACGGGGATGAAATTTACTCTCCTGGGGCCGCTCACCGCGACCCATAACGGAAAGCGGATGCCCTGCGGAAGCACCAAACAACAAATTCTATTATCTTACTTGCTGCTGCACGCCAACCGACAGGTCACGGTGGCGGAACTCATCGAGGCCCTGTGGGGCCTGCATCCTCCGGTATCCGCGGTCAAGAACATCCAGCTCTACGTGGGACGACTGCGCCGCACGCTGCGGTCGACCGAATCCGAGCAGCGGCTGCACACCGTGGGCAAGGGCTACCTGCTGTCCGCAGGACCCGACGAGATCGACCTGGAGCACTGCCACCGGCTCATCCAGCGCGGCATGTTGGCCTGGCGCGCGTCCGAACGGGACGACGCGGCACGCCTGTTCGCCGAGGCCCTGGGCCTCTGGCAGGGCCGCCCCCTGTCGGCGCTGATGGGTACCGCCTCCATGGCCGCGGAGATCCGATGTCTGGAGGAACTGCGACTGATGTTGCACGAGAACTACATCGAGGTGCTCCTGGAGGCGGGGCGGCACCGGGAGGTCGTGTCCGACCTGCAGCGCCTGGTCGAGGCCCATCCGCATCACGAACGGCTACGGTTCCAGTTGATGTTGGCCCTGGCCCGGGCGGGCGACCGCCTGACGGCACTGGCCGCCTACCGGGACGGCTACCACCTCCTGGCCAAGGACCTCGGGATAGAGCCCTGCCGCGCGCTCCGGGAACTCCACGACTCGATCCTGACCGACACAGTTCCCCCCGTGCCTCGGCAACCGGAAGGTCGGTCTCGCGGAGCGGTACCCTCCCCGCACCACGAGGCCGACCTCCCGTCGTTTCCGGAACACCGCCCCGCGGTCGGTGTGCGGCCCTGACTCCGCCCGAACCTGCCCGATTTCGACGATTCAGCCAAGGAGAGGTCGATGCGTTTCATCTTCGTCGGGGGTTGTGCCCGCTCCGGTACCTCGCTCGTCCAGAAGCTGTTGGCCAGCCATTCCCGGATCGTCGGCGGCCCGGAATTCGACCACACCGCCGGGATCTTCGAGCTGTACCGGTCCATGTCGGTCGAGTGGCGGTTGGCGCGGCAGTCGTTCTACTACGAAGGCAGTGAACTCGCCCGCGCCTTCAAGGATTTCTATGAAGGGTTCTTCACCCCGGTCGTCGGGCGGAAGGCGGGTGCCGACTTCGTGTCGGAGAAGACGCCGAGCAACATCTTCGCCGCGGAGACCCTGCTGGAGCTGTGGCCGGACGCCGTCTTCGTGAACGTGGTACGTGACGGGCGTGACGTGCTGCTTTCCCACGAGGACGTGAACCGGCGCTACCGGCAACGCGGGGAACGCAATCCGGAGCGGGACACCCTGCTGAGCGTGAGTCGGCACTGGAACGCCTGTGCCGACGCGTACTTCTCCCTCATCGACAGACCGGAACTCCGGGACCGGGTATTCCTCATCGAGTTCGAGAGGCTGGTCGCCGCGCCGCAGGAAGAGCTTTCCCGGCTCTTCGACTTTCTCGGCCTGGCCGTCGAGGAACGCCAGTTGTGCCCGGAGGAGATCACCGAACAGGAAACCGGTGTCGCGCTGGAAGGCGCGTACTTCACGAAGGCGCTGTACCGCCAACCATTCAACACCGGGAAGACGGCGCGGTGGCGCCGGGAGATGAGCACGGCCAAGCGGACCGCTTCGACCGTGCTGCTCCGTACCAACCTGCGCCGCTTCCACTACCCCGTCTGACCGGGGTTTACGGGGCCGGCGGCCATCGGCCGCGCAGGTCGGAGGCCGCATGCCGCGGCGCACCAGGGCAGCAACGCCTACCGGACCCTGGGGCGCTGCTGTTCCACCGGGCGTACGGGGATCACGTCGCTGCCGAGGTAGGGCCTGAGGAGTTCGGGCACCTGGATCGAGCCGTCTTCCCGTTGGTAGTTCTCCATGATCGACAAGATCAGGCGGTCGCAGAACCCGGTGGCCGAGATGGTGTGCGGGAAGCCCTTCTCCCCGTCGATCTTGTAGCGGATGCGGCCGCGCCGTGCCTGGA
>NZ_JBIVXW010000150.1:0-7167 GCF_044769405.1 Streptomyces sp. NPDC090442 | reverse complement strand
TGGCCGGTAAGGCGGTTGAGGTCGGCGAGGGCGGTCTTGACGGTGGTGACGGCGGCCTCGATGTCGGCGCGCTGCTCATCAGGGGCCCAGCGTGCCCCGTCCCAGCGGAACCAGCCGACCCCGTGCACGTGGCGTAGGTGGTCGGCGTGCTCGGCGAGGAACCGCTCGGCCATCCGCAGGTGCCCACGGTGGCGCTCCGGGCCGGGTAGCGGGGCGTATGGCGTGGGCGGGGGATCGTCGGCGGGAGTGGGCGGGGTGATCAGCATCCGTATCGCCGGGTCGAGAGGCGGGGCGGGCATGTCGGGGGACAACGGGCCTTCTCCTTGGGGCGGTTGTGGGGGAGGTCGAGTTGTTCGCCGCTCGGTCCCACGTGGCGCCACCAGCCGGGCCGGCCAGGGATAGCGACGGGCGGCCAGCCGGGGGTAGCCACGACCGGGCGTTCGGGGGAGCGCACGGTGCGGCGGGCGGCGAGTTCGTCGTGCGTCGGCCGGCGGGTGAGGCTGCCCACGAGGGTGCGGGCGTGGTCGTTGGCGCCGGCAGTGACATGCGCGAACCACTGCTCGGGATCGTGGGTCAGCAGATGGTCGAGCCACGCCTCGCGGGCGGTGTGGCGGCGCCACTGCTCCGCGGCGGTGATGAGCGCAGCCGAACGGCGCGGGTCGCTCGCGCGCAACGCGCACCATGCCGGACTGCCGTACTCGGGAGCGTCTGGGACGTTGAGCGCGGTCACCTGTGCCGACGCCCACAGGGCTACCGGGTCGTGCGCGACCTGCTCGGGCGGCGCCGGGGCGACGCTGGCACTGGGCGCCGCGGCCGGGCGTTGCGCGGTCTGTGTAGCGCTCATGGGGCGGCCTGCGGGGTGTCGAACCGGGCGGCGAGGTCGGCCTCGCTCCACCCCCGCACCCGGCACCGGGCCACCTCGGCGGCGAGCTGGGCGCGGGACAGGCCGTACGCGCTGGGGCCGGACGACGCGGCCAGGCACAGCAGCGGGTCACGGTGCCCGCAGGCGAGCGGGGGCAGGCGACCGGCCGCACGGCGCCGCGCCGCGGCTATGGCGGAGCCCGTCATGCTGCCGCCCGTCTGGTGCCGGTCTTGGCGCGGGGGCGGGCGTGGAAGACCAGGCGCAGCCGCTCGCGCTGCCGCACACTCAGCGGCGGCGCAGCGTCCACCAGCGCCCGTATCTCGGCGGCGTAGCCATCGGCGCGAGCCGTGTCGTTGGTCGGTGCGGTGTCGTTCATGAGGTGCTGCCTCCATGCGTCCGGGCACGCGAAACGGCCACGAACCGTGTGGGGTTCGTGGCCGCTGGGCGTACCGGTTGAGGGGGTTGGGGTCTACAGGTCGTGCTTCCACGTGATCTTTACGCGCTTGGCGGTCGGCAGCCGGCGCGCAGGGATCAGGGCAATGAGGCTGTCGGCCTCGGATTCGGCATCGAGCAGGCGGCACATGAGGCGCACCTCGTCGGCGGTGGGCGTCTGCTTGCCGACCTCGGCGTTTTCGACCTTGTGGCGCGGCCAGCCTGCCAGCTCGGCGAGCCCGCGGGCGGTCATGCCCAACAAGCCGTGAGCCTTGCGGAGGTGGCGCAGGCGGCTGCCGAGTTCGCGGCGCATCTGCCGGGCGGTTTCCGGGTCTTGCGCGTTGGCGGGCATCAAGGCGACGTTCATCAGGGCCTTGATCACCTCGCGCTGCCGCGTGACGGGCAGGGTCGGCCAGACGTCGGCGATATCGGCGCGGATGAGCCCGCGCAGCACGGGCGCGGTGGTGAGCGACTGTGCGCGTTCTTCGAGCGCTTCGGCCTCGGGCAAGAGCTTGGCCTCGATCCGCGCGGCCATGGCCACCGTCATTTCCCCCGTAGAGACTTTGTCGGCGGCCTCGTCCAGGGTGGCACGCTTGGCGGCGGCCTCGGCGAGCAGCGCGGCGGCCTCCTCGGCCTTCTCCGAGTCATCGGCGAGCAGTTCGACAGCGTCCGGACGCGACAGGCGCGCGGTCACAAGATCACTGATGAACTGGTCGAGATCGGTCTTCTGGATGGACACACAGAACCCGCCCTCGGTGGCAGTGCCCCCGCATCCGTACCGGGTGGGCCGCGCGTCGCCCTGCCCGACGGTCTGCGCCCGGTAGGAAGCGGTGATCTTGCCGCCGCACACCCCGCAGGTCCCGAGTCCGGTCATCATGTGCTTGATGCCGCCGGGGCGGGTCGTGGTCCGCTTGGGATCGTTGAGCCGCTGCACGCAGGCGTAGAACGCCTGTACCTCCTTGGCGGTCTTGAGGATCGCGGGCCATTCGGCCTTCCCGATCACTACGCCGTGACGGGTCCGCTTGCCGAGATATCCGGGGTTGGTCACCATCGCGCGCAGTGTGTACGGCCACCAATAGCGGCCGGTGTTTGTGCGCAGGCCACGCCGGTTGAACTCCCGGCACAACGCCGTCAGGGTCTCGCCCGCGGCGACGCGGTGCACGGCCTCGCGCACGATGGTGGCCTGACTCTCGTCGATCACGGAGCGCACGAACTCGCCGGTACGCGGGTCGTATTCGCGTGCGTAGCCGTAGAGCTTGCGGCCGTTGGGGCGCCCCTTGGCGGCGCTCGACTTCTTGCCGCGCAGCACACGGTCTCGGGTGATGCCCGATTCGCGCTCGTCGAGCAGCGCGTCAAGGCCGGTGGAGAATCGGTCATCGGTGCGTGACAGGTCGTACAGGCGGCCCTTGTAGCACCACTGGACGTTGTTCCCCTCGGCGATCTTCCGCAGGTTGAGGTACACCTCAAGCTCGCGTTGCGCGCGGGACGACTCCCAGGTGACAAGCACATCCGCCGAGCCCGTGCCCAAGAACTCAATGAGCTTCGTGTATTCGGCGCGTTCCTTGGTGGCGTATCGCGAGGCGGAACGGTCGTTGTCCCGGAAGATTTTCACGACCGGCCAGCCGCGATTGTCACACTCTCGCTTGCACTCGGTCACCTGGTCGGCAACGGACTTGCCCCGGTTGTAGGGGTCGCTCGACACCCGCGCGTAGATCACCGCACGCAACGGGCGATCGGCCACGGTTCCGGCGGCCAGCGCGGTTTCCGTCGCGCGCTCCAGCAGTGCAGCGCTGGTCATCGGGCACCCCCCGCCTTGCGTGCCCGGATCACCAGGGACGCGAGCGTCGCGACCGTCGGGGAATCCCAACCGGCAAGCCATTCGATGATGAGGCGGTCGTGCGCCCCCAACTCGACGCCCGCGAACGCCTCGGCAAGCGCGGCGCGGTATTCCTCGGTCCCGGACAGTGCCGACCAGGGCGCCGCCTCGATCGGGCCGGCGGGTATCGCCAGTTCTGTACTGTCCACGCTCGCATGGTCGGTAGCCTTGTGCATGGGTCCTCGCCCTTCGTAGCAGGGTTGGGGATCAAGGCCCCGGACCGGTGTTGCTGCACCGGTCGGGGCCGTCCATTACTGGGGTGTCGCTGCCGGGCGTTGGTCGATTCCAAGAGTCCGGAAGGACCCACCAACGCGGGCAACCATGCGTAGGGGTTCCGAACAGATCTTGGTTCTCGCCAACAGGCGGTAGCTGCACCACCGTTGATAGGTTCAGTGCCTCGACGTTTCGGTCGGATCTTCGTCGTGGCCAGAAGTCGCGCCCCGGGCACGGACAGACGGGCGAGAAGCTGAGTCCAGAATCCTTCGGGGAGCAGCGTTGCCTCGTCGGCATACGCCAGGCAGGCAGTCAGGCCGCGCAGGCGCCCCTCGGCGCGGGTGTCGGCCGCGCCGATCAGGTGCACGGTCCGGCCGAGAATGACGGCCGTGGTCGCGCCGCGGGTGTGCCGGACCTGCCGGGCAACGGGCCCGAACAGCGCCTCGTCGGCGAGGGGTTCGAGACAGTTCCGTTCGATGGTCTGCAAGCTGCGCCCGCAGATGGTGATCAGGCCCGAGTCGGGAGCGCGGCGAATAGCGAGCAGCAGTGCCAGCAGGGAGGCGATCGTCTTGCCGGACCGTACGGACCCGTGCCAGATGTTGATACGGGAGGTCGCCTGGCGGATCGAGTCGAGCTGTTTGTCGGACATCGGGGCGGGCACAGACATCAACCCCCCTCGCTGTCACTTCTGGCCGGCCCGAGCAGGGTGTCGGCGAGGCGGTCGAGCATCGAGCCGCCGCTGCTCCCGGTGCCGGTGGCGCGGGCCAACTCGGCGACGCGGGCGTGCACTTCGGTCAGGGCGCGGGCGGCGGTGGCGTGGTCGCGGGCATCGCGCGCACTCTCGGCGCCCGTGGTGCGGGCGACTTGGCCGAGGGCGCCGTCGAGGGCCTCGTCGGCGAGCAACTCCCGCCGCGCGACAGCATCGGCGCGCCGCGCCTCGGTAGCTGCTGCGACGCGGGCCCCGCCGGAGAACGTAAGCCCCTCGGCGCGGGCAATCTTGCTCACCGTGGCGGCGCTGCGCCCGATCGTCCGGGCGATCTGATTGCGCGACTTGCCCTCGGCGTGCAGGCGGCGCACGGCCTCGCGGTCCCGGTCGGTGATCGGCTCAGCCATCGGCGGCGCTCACCTCCCAGGCATGCGAACGGCCCAGCAGTGTGTGCTGCCGGGCCGTCGATGCGCGATCACTTCTTGGGGCAGAGGTGGGACTGCACAACGGTGGCGATCTCTCGGGGCGTTCCTTCCGGCCGTCCGGTGCAAGCTGCTTCCGGTTGCACGTGGTGTGCCGTGTGGTCTGCTGGTGATCTGACGCGTTGATCGCAATAGGCCATGGGCTCTTTTGGGTTGGAGGTCTGCCGGATGTCCTGGGAGTGGCGATTCGAAGGACCGAAGGGGAATGAAGTCTCTCTGGAGGTAGACGAGAGTGAATTTTCAACACAAGGGGACGCCGAGACGTGGATCGGTGAAAACTGGAGGGGCTTATCCGACCAGGGGGTGATTCAGGTGTCCCTTTTGGAGGACGGCAAGAAGATCGGCGAGGCAATGAGCCTCGTAGCTCCCGACAGAGACCAGCCAAACAACGTCCACCCCGGCCCCTGAGGCGGGTGGAGATGTGACATCTTCACCCCAGAATCGACTTCGCGGTGTGGCGCGGGCACTCGTGGCTGCTTCAGCACAGGGGAGAGACCTGCCCGATGCAAGCCCTAGGGCCGTGGTCAGCACTTCCAACGCGCTAGATGCGATTGTCCTTCTGGTCAGCTGCATCGACTCAATGGAAAAAAGGAGGATGATACATCAAATTGATGCGGAAATGATCACCGCGCTGCTAATGGTGGTGCGTGACCATATCAAGCCAATTCCAGGAATCCATTCGGCAGGTGCCGGCGATTCCGTATCACGTGACCTTGGATCAATAGTGTCCATGCTCATTGAGGGCGAGCTCGAAGCGAGAAGTGACTAAAGTGATGGCGGTGCGCTTCACGTTTGGTCTCCCGAGCAGTTGACTACTGACACAGGTGTGACCGTCAAGAGCACGTAAAGGTTGTGTGGGCGCCGTGTGTGTGGCTGGTGAGATGCGGCGGTCTTTGCCTGATGCGAGAGTGCGTCGCATTTTTTGGGCACGCCGGACGTGCCCCCAATGCTAGGGCACGTAACGATCATGGCGCAACCCTCTTGCCGGGGGTCGGCGCTGACCTCGCAGTGCACGGCCTAAGCGGCGTTCGCATGCCGGCCGCCTGCGTTGAGAGCGGCCTCAAGACCGAGGAGCTGCTCGCCCGTCCACGTGCGCCGTCCCTGTTCGTCGCGAGAGACGGGTGCGGTGCAGGCCGCCCCGGTTTCGCAGGTCACGGCCGTTGGTTCGTTGGGGTTCTGGTGCAGCAGCAGATCGCCACCGCACCAGGGGCACGGCCGGCCGGGTATCGGGGCGGTGGGCTGGTCGATGCCGAGGGTGCGCAGCATGCGGCTGTGAGCGCCTCGGATGGTGCGCCGTGCCTCGTGCAGCAGGTACGGGGGAAGCGGGGCGAACCGTGGTGGGGCGAGCGTGCCGTCGCGCTGCGCCTCGGGGGCGGTCTGTTCGTCTCGCAGTCGGCCCTCGATCCACCTGGTGGCGTAGGGCAGGCCGTGCGCGCGGGTGCCGGGTGAGGTGGGGCTGCGGTAGTCCCATCGGTTCGGGTCGCCGGGCTCGGCGTGTTGGACGGCGGCGGCGAGGGTGTCGGCGAGGTCGAACAGTGTGCGCTCGACGGCGATCCGAGTATCGAGGGCAGGGACGTTCAGCGGGGCGGGGTGCTCGCGCAGCACCAGCGGGGCCCGGTCGACGACGTCGAGCTGCTCCTCGTCGACGGCGCGCAGCGTGTGCGCCAGTTGCCGCGGGGGCCAGACATCGGCGGGCGGGGCCTCGACAGCGTTGAGCAACTCGGCCCAGCGCTCCCGGATGGAGCGCAGGGCGGTAACGGTCTCGTGGACGGCGGTGGTGTGGTTCATGCGGGGTGCTCCCGGTTGAGGTGGTCGTGTCGTGGCTGGCTATGCCGCGGGGGCGCGCGGGGTGTTGGTGAGGTGGGCGCGCAGTAGGGCGGCTTCGGCGGGGAGCAGCACGCCGCGTTCGGCCCGGTCGAGCAGCACGTCGAGGCGGAGCAGGACGGCCGCCTGATCACCCTGTGCGGGTCTGTGCGGGGCGTTTGGGTCGTGGTAGGGGTGATCTTCGGGTGTGGGGTCTGGGAGGCGCTCAGACTCCCGCGCGCGAGGCGCGACCGGTCGCGCGTCGTGGGTGGTGATGGTCCATCCCTCGTTGGTCAGGTCGTTGACGATGTCGGCGGCGGTGAGGCGGGCGAGGAACGGGTTCACGTCGAGGTGATCGGTTAGGCGGGCGGCGATGGTGGCTAGGGCTGCGGGCGGGGTCATCGGTGGTCTCTTCCGGTGGTGTGGTGGGCGCGGTGGTGGCGTGGTGCTGGGGGTTGGCGCATGAGGTGGCCGAGGTGGTCGGTGTAGGCGCGTTGCCGTACGTCGTGGGTGTGCTCGCGCAGCTCTGCCCCGCTCGGGCGCTTACAGCGGCTGCGTATGCGGGCCCGACAGGTGTGCAGCGGGCACTCGACCTCCAGCTCGGGGAAGTTGCGCCGGCGGGCGCCGAACCCCTGCTCGGCGAGCTGCTCGACGACCGCGGCGGGGACGTAGGGGCGGGGCTGGTTGTCGTCGACGGCGCGGCCGACTCCGGCGGTCAGGGCGAGCACCTCGGGCGGGGGAGTGGCGCCGATGGCGTGGGTGATGGTGCGGGCCGGCAGGGTCCCGTCGGCCG
>NZ_JBIVXW010000149.1:0-7354 GCF_044769405.1 Streptomyces sp. NPDC090442 | reverse complement strand
GGGGGTTGTGGGGGGGGGGCGGTGGGTGGCGGGGGGGTGGTGCTGGGGGCGGCCGGCGGGGGTGGTGTTTCGGTTCTGCTTCGCTTTCCGTCCGGAAACCCGCCCCCTCCGGCCCGCCCCCTCCCGTGAGTTGGACGCCGCCGCCCGGTGGAGAGGAAGGGAAGAAGGGCCGGAGTGAACTGCCGTCTGCGCCTCTCCTCCCACCGGGGCGAAGGGGCCGAAAACGGGGTGCCGTTCGTACCTTTCCTCCCACCGAGGCGGAGGGGGCGGAAACAGCGTGCGGCTCGTACGTCTTACCTCTCCTCCCACCGGGGCGGGGGCGCTCAACTCACGGGAGGGTTCGGCGCCTCCGGGGCGGGTGTTCGGACGTAAAGCGAAGCAGTCCGAGCACCCACCCCGGAGGCGCCGAACCCGGCACCCACCACCCGGCGGGGCCCCGCCCCAACACCCCCTCCGCCGAAGGCGAAAAGACAGCAACCCGCACGGCGGGAGAGCCAACATCGTGGGATGTCAGCCAAGCGCGGCGAACCGCCCCGCCAACCCCTCCAGATCCGCACGCGTCAGCCCCGTGAGGCGGGCCACCTCCGCGGGGTCGACCGCGCCGCAGTCGAGGCCGCGGAGGAGGTATCCGCTGAGGGCCTTGGCCGTGGCGGGCTCGTCCATGACGTCGCCGCCGGCCTTGGCCACGTAGGCGGCGAGCCGGGCGGCGGCCTTCTCCAGGCCCTCGCGGTAGAAGGCGTAGACGGCGGCGTAGCGGGTCGGGAGGTGGCCCGGGTGCATGTCCCAGCCCTGGTAGTAGGCGCGGGCCAGGGCGCGGCGGGTGAGGCCGTGGTGCAGCTTCCAGGCGTCGTGGACCTGGGCGGTGGGGCCGACCGGCAGCACGTTGGTGGAGCCGTCGGAGAGGCGGACGCCGGTGCCGGCGGCGGCGACCTGCATGACGGCCTTGGCGTGGTCGGCGGCGGGGTGGTCGCTGGCCTGGTAGGCGGCGCTGACGCCGCAGGAGGCGCTGTAGTCGAAGGTGCCGTAGTGGAGGGCGGTGGCACGGCCCTCGGCGGCCTCGATCATCCGGGAGACGGTGGCGCGGCCGTCGGGGCCCAGGATGGACTGGGTGGTCTCGATCTGGATCTCGAAGCCGATCCGGCCGGGCGTCAGGTCGCGGGCCTTCTCGAACGCCTCCAACAGCCGGACCATGGCGGTGACTTGCTCGGCGTAGGTGACCTTGGGGAGGGTGAGGACCAGGCCGTCGGGCAGGCCGCCGGCCTCCAACAGGCCGGTGAGGAAGATGTCCAGGGTGCGGATGCCGCGGTCGCGGACGGCCGCTTCCATGCACTTCATCCGGATACCCATGTACGGGGCGGCGGTGCCGTCCCGGTAGGCGGCGGCGACCAGGGCGGCGGCGCGGGCCGCGGCCTCGTCCTCCTCGGCGTCGGGGCGCACGCCGTAGCCGTCCTCGAAGTCGATCCGCAGGTCCTCGACGGGTTCGCGCTCCAGCTTGGCACGGACGCGCTCGTGGACCGGGCCGGCGAGGTCGTCGGGGAGGTCGAGGACGGCGGCGAGGGCGGCGGCGTCGGGGGCGTGCTCGTCGAGCATGGCCAGCGCCTGGTCGCCCCAGGAGCGGATGGTGCCGGCGGTGAAGGCGTCACCGGGAACGTAGACCGTGTGGACGGGCTGACGGGTGCCGGGGTCGCCCGGGTAGCGCCGCGCCAGGTCGGCGTCCACCTCGGCGAGGGCGGCTCCGATGCCCTCGCGTACGGTGTCCGCGAGGCTCGTCGCCACGGTCTCCTGCTGCCCCATTTCGGTACCCTCCCGATGCTCGTGCCCGGTGCCGTCATCGGCCCGGGCATTTCCGCTTAACGGAATCAACAATCCGTATAGCGAAGCTAACCGTGTCCCTGGGCGAGGTCAACACTTTGCGGGATGTGGCGGGGCACCGACCCCGTACTTGGCGGTGCAGGTCAGCGGCGTGCCCGGCCCGGCAAATCCGTGGCGCCGGCCGCCCACCGCGACCACAATCGCCGCCATGACATGGACCGCACCCACGGGGGAACGCCGGGAAGCGCCCGCCTCGACCGGCGAACGCGCGATGTTGCAGGGCTGGCTGGATTTCCACCGCGACACCCTGCTCGCCAAGTGTGCCGGCCTGACCGCCGAACAGCTCACCCGACCCGCCACCCCGCCGTCCGCACTCACCCTGCTCGGCCTGGTGCGGCACCTCGCCGACGTCGAACGCTGCTGGTTCCGGCAGCGGTTCGCCGGCGAGGACGTCGACTCGCTCTACTTCACCGACGAGGACCCGGACGCCGACTTCCACGCCCTCGACCCGGCCCGCGCCGCGGCGGACCACACGGCCCTCGGCGCCGAGATCGCGGCCTGCGACGCGACGGCGGCTGGCCGCGACCTCGACGAGACCTTCACCGCCCCCGGCGGCCGCACCCTCAACCTGCGCTGGGTGTATGTCCACTTGATCGAGGAGTACGCCCGGCACAACGGGCACGCGGACCTGCTGCGCGAGGCGATCGACGGCGCGACCGGCGCCTGAGGGAGATGCCGGCGACCGGCGCCTCCCTGGCAACGCACGGCGCAGGGGTGTTTTCCGGCCACGGCCGAAGGCCCCGTACGCATCGGCGTACGGGGCCTTCGGCCGTGCGGTGCCTACGGGCGCGCGGGCCCGACCGGGTCAGCCCTTGCGGGTCTTGACCTCGTCGGTGAGCGCCGGGACGACGTTGAACAGGTCGCCCACCACGCCGTAGTCGACCAGGTCGAAGATCGGCGCCTCGGCGTCCTTGTTGATGGCGACGATGGTCTTCGAGGTCTGCATGCCGGCGCGGTGCTGGATCGCACCGGAGATGCCCGCGGCGATGTAGAGCTGCGGCGAGACCGACTTGCCGGTCTGGCCGACCTGGTTGGTGTGCGGGTACCAGCCGGCGTCCACCGCGGCGCGGGAGGCGCCGACGGCCGCGCCGAGCGAATCGGCGAGCGCCTCGATGACCGGGAAGTTCTCGGCGCCGTTGACGCCGCGGCCGCCGGAGACCACGATCGCGGCCTCGGTCAGCTCCGGGCGGCCGGTCGACTCCCGCGCGGTGCGCGAGATGATCTTGGTGCCCTTGGAGGCGTCGGCGACGGTCACCGCCAGCTGCTCGACCGCGCCGGCGGCCGGAGCGGCCTCCGGGGCCGCGGAGTTGGGCTTGACGGTGATGACCGGAGTGCCCTTGGTGATCCGCGACTTGGTGCTGTACGAGGCCGCGAAGACCGACTGGGTGGCCACCGGGCCCTCGTCGCCGGCCTCGACGTCCACGGCGTCGGTGATGATGCCGGAGCCGATCCGGACGGCCAGGCGGGCGCCGATCTCCTTGCCCTCGGCGGAGGACGGCAGCAGGACGGCGGCCGGCGAGACCGCGTCGTAGGCGGCCTGGAGCGCGTCGACCTTGGGGGCGACGAGGTACTCGGCGAACTCCGGGGCGTCCGCGGTCAGGACCTTGACCGCGCCGTGCTCGGCGAGCACCGGGGCGGCGGTGTCCACGCCGGCGCCGAGGTGCACGGCGACCGGCTCGCCGATGCGGCGGGCCAGGGTGAGCAGTTCGAGGGTGGGCTTGCGGACGGCACCGTCCACGTGGTCGACGTAGACAAGGACTTCAGCCATGGGAATTGCTCCTGCGAGAAGAGTGCGGGCGGAGGGAGGACGGATGGTTCCGACGGGCCGTCAGGTGCGGGCGGGAGGGCGGGAGTTGCCCTCGGGCCCGCGGTCGGCCGCGGGGCCGGTCCGGGGCCGGGTCCCGGACCCGCGGCTCAGATGAACTTCTGGCCCGCGAGGAACTCGGCGAGCTGCTTGGCGCCCTCGCCCTCGTCCGTGACGATCGTGCCCTTGCTGCGGGCCGGACGCTCGTCGGCCGACTCGACCTTGGTCCAGGCGCCGTCCAGGCCGACCTCGTCCGCCTCGATGTCCAGCTCCTCCAGGTCCAGGGTCTCGACCGGCTTCTTCTTGGCGGCCATGATGCCCTTGAAGGAGGGGTAACGCGCCTCGCCCGACTGGTCGGTGACGGAGACGACGGCCGGCAGCGCGGCCTCCAACTGCTCGCTGGCGGTGTCGCCGTCCCGGCGGCCGGTGACCTTGCCGCCCGCGACGGCGACCTGGGAGAGCTGGGTCACCTGCGGGACGTTGAGCCGCTCGGCGAGCAGCGCCGGCAGCACGCCCATGCCGCCGTCGGTGGAGGCCATGCCGCAGACGACGAGGTCGTAACCGGTCTTCTCGATGGCCTTGGCGAGCACGAGCGAGGTGCCGAGCGCGTCGGTGCCGTGCAGGTCGTCGTCCTCGACGTGAACGGCCTTGTCGGCGCCCATCGACAGCGCCTTGCGCAGCGCGTCGGTGGCGTCCTCGGGACCGACGGTCAGGACCGTGATCTCCGCCTCGTCGTCGTTGGCTTCCTTGATCTGCAGGGCCTGCTCGACGGCGTACTCGTCGAGCTCCGAGAGCAGACCGTCCACGTCGTCCCGGTCGACGGTCAGGTCCTCGGCGAAGTGCCGGTCGCCGGTGGCGTCGGGCACGTACTTCACACAGACAACGATCCTCAAGCTCACGCCGGCTCTCCTACCTGCTTCGTCTCTTCAGAACTGCCTTGTGCTGGCAGCATAGGCGCCTCACGGGGCGGCTCCCGGTCGGTTACGGATCCCCGCGCCGACCGCAATGTTACTCGCTAGTACACCCAGTCTGCTGCCCCGAATCAAGGCCGTCGAAATGTGACCTTCCCAACGGCCCGACCGGGGCATGCGACAGCTCCGCGCGGAACCCGTCAGTCGCGCAACGCGTTGAAGCGGCCCTGGTGGTAGAGGAGCGGACGGCCCGGCCCCGTGGGGTCGCCGACGAGCGGCTCGGCAAGCACGATCCGGTGGTCGCCGGCCGGAATCCGGGTCACGACCCGGCACACCAACCAGGCCAGCACGCCGTCCAACAGGGGCACGCCCTCCGGTCCGGTGCGCCAGGAGGTGGCGGACCCGAAGCGGTCGGCGCCGCTGCGCGCGAAGGTGGCTGCCAACTCCTGCTGGTGCTCGCCCAGGAGGTGCACGCCTATGTGCTCGGCCTCGGAGACGGCCGGCCAACTGGAGGCGCCGACGCCGATGCCGAACGAGAGCAGCGGCGGCTCGGCGGCGACGGAGGTGAGGGAGGTGGCGGTGAAGCCGACGGGTCCGGTGCCGTACGCGGTGATCACCGCGACGCCCGCGGCGTGTTGGCGGAAGACGGAACGCAGGAGATCGGGGGAAGAGGTGCGGGGCGTGCCGAGGTCGGGCGAGGCCGTCATGGAGTTGTCCTTCTGCTGTGGGCGGTGAGCCCGGGCGGAGCCACCGGCATCCGTGCGGCGCGCGGCGGCGGTGAAGTCGTCGCTGCTCACACGCCGGGACAACGCGCGCTGGCGGTCCGCAGAAGGTCGACGTGCGCGCGTCGGTACAGAAGGAGGAGGAATCCTGGCCGCATCACGTCAGGCTGACGATGCGTGACCGGGAGCGTCAAGTGCCGCCCGCCATCTGGGAGATCAATCACGGACCGCCGCCCCCAGCGCGGCGATGACGTCCACCTTCCGGGGCTGTCCCGTCGCGCGCCGGACTATCGCGCCGTCCCCGTCGAGCACCAGCACCGTCGGCGTCGCCACCACCTCCAGGCGCCGCACCAACTCCAGCCGGTCCTCCGCGTCGATCTCGACGTGGGCCACCCCGTCGATCATCCCGGCGACGTCGGCGAGCACCCGCCGGGTGGCCCGACAGGGCTGGCAGAACGCGCTGGAGAACTGCACGAGCGTGGCCCGCTCCCCCAACTCCGCGCCGATCTCGGCGACACCCAGCCGAGCCCGACCGCCCCGCTCGTCCCCTTCATCCCGATCGCGCACCTTCGTCCGCCCCTCCCCTCGACGCGCGCGCCGCCTCCGCGGTCCCCGACGTCTCCTCGACCGTCCGGCCCTTCGGCCCTCCGGCTCTCCGTACTCCCCAGCTGCAGCGTTCGCGGAGCCGCGAACATTCCCCTCACCGACCACCGTTTTCCGACGGACCGTACGACACCACCGGCCGACACCGCCCCGCTTCCCCTCCCCCACCCTGTTCCACGTGACGAGAATCTCCCGCCGGGAACCGCGTCCCGGCTGGCCGCAGGGACAGACATCGGGCACGATCTCCCGGAAGCCGCACGTTACGGCGGCGTAGGTTTCCGCCGGGAGAACCCTCCCCAGGCACAGAGAAGGGGCCCCCGGACATGGCCGAGCTCGTCTATCCACCCGTCATCGGCGCCGCCCGCACGCTCTTCAAGACGCTGGACCTGAAGTTCGACATCGCCGGCACCGAGCACATCCCGCGGCGCGGCGGGGCGGTGCTGGTGAGCAATCACATCGGCTATCTGGACTTCGTCTTCTGCGGCCTGGCGGCCCGGCCGGCCAAGCGGCTGGTGCGGTTCATGGCGAAGGAAGCGGTCTTCCGGCACAAGGTCTCCGGTCCACTGATGCGCGCCATGAAGCACATCCCGGTGGACCGCGCGCAGGGGATGCACGCCTACAAGCACGCGCTCTCCGCGCTGCGTTCGGGCGAGATCATCGGGGTCTTCCCTGAGGCGACGATCTCCGAGTCCTTCACCCTGAAGAACTTCAAGTCGGGCGCGGCACGGCTGGCCCAGGAGGCCGGCGTTCCGCTGCTGCCGATGGCCCTGTGGGGCACCCAGCGCCTGTGGACCAAGGGCCACAAGCGGCAACTCGGCCGCAACCACTTCCCGATAACGATCCGCATCGGCGAGCCGGTGGCGGCGGACGCCGCCGAGCAGCCGGAGAAGGTCACCGATCGCCTCCGCGCCCGCGTCCAGGACCTCCTGGAGGCGGCGCAACGCGCGTACCCGGTAAAGCCGCGGGGCCCGGAGGACACGTGGTGGATCCCGTCGCACCTGGGGGGTACGGCGCCCAGCCCGTAGGGACGCTTCCCACGTTGTCGGCTCTCCCGCCGTGAGGGTTGCTGTTCTGCGCCTGCGCGCAAGCGCTGTCATCCGCTGCGCGGTGCTGTCGGCTGCGGTGACGGGCCTCCGGAGGCGGCATGCCAGACTGCTTCGCTCTACGTCTGGCACACCGCCCCCTCCGGCCCGTCCCCTCCCGTTGGGTGGGTGGATTTCTCCGGGTGGGGGCTGACCACAGTGGTCTGCTGACGGTCACCACTCGGGCTGACGCATCCCCGTCCCCATACGGTCACCACTCAACCCAGCAGCCCGAGTTGACCCACCGGACGGACGTGACACCCACCGTCTTTCCCACCCTCCAACGGGAGGGGACGGGCCGGAGGGGTGGGGGTGCCAGACGTAAAGCGAAGCAGTCTGGCACCCCCACCCCCCCGGCCC
>NZ_JBIVXW010000148.1:0-7565 GCF_044769405.1 Streptomyces sp. NPDC090442 | reverse complement strand
AGTCTCAGCTGATCCCAACGGAACTTCGGCTCTTCTCGTCACGGAGGCTCCCACCAGGCCAGACGCATGATCAACAGGAACTTGCATCAGCCCTGACACCATGATCAGAAAGCCCAGCGCGGCTATCTACAGCTGCCGTGACAGTATAGGAGAGTTTGCACCATGATTTACACGGACATCTACGCCCGAGTCATAGACGCCGCCAGCAACATCAAGGAGCAGCCAGGGTACCCTCCTGAGTGCATAATTGACGGCGATGGAAGGACTTCCTATCGCAGTGAGCGACCTGCCAGCAGTGATGACTGGATCATGTTTGAGCTTGATTCGCTGCAGTTCATTGAGAGTGTGTACATGCTGGGAAGCGATATACCTAGCGGGACCCTGCAGTATTCTACCAACAAGGAAAATTGGCTGGATTTACCGACGACTTTCGATCCGAGCGTCGGGCTTTATTATCGGGGAGTAAAATTCCAGGCTCGTTACGTGCAGGCTCTCTTCCCCGATCCTGGAGCGTCCCGCCCGATGACAGTGAGGGCTTTCACAGCAGGCCTCCCTTATGAGCCGTTCGAGGGTCCGCAGCCTTCTGCTCGTTCCAATATCGACGCCAGTCCCGGGTATGAGCTGGAGAATATTCTGGACGGCAAATCTGATTCTTCGTTCACCAGCAACCTTCATGTGTCGGCCGGGGATTGGATTGCCGTTGACCTGAAGTGCGCTGACTACGTGCGCTCGGCGGTGATGTCGTTCGGTGCGCTTCGCCCGCCGAAGGCTGTTCTGGAATTCTCTGAAGACGGTCGCATCTGGAATGAGCTGTCTGTCTATTCTGGAGGGGCAGGTGCGCCGGTTCAGCTGTCCTATGCAGCTGAACCGGGTTCGGAGATACTAGCCCGTTTTCTTCGTATGCGCATGCTGGACGACAGTTCTGGGAGAATACAAGTCTGTTTGTTCGAGGCGGATCTTGTCAGTTCTCCCGCTCATGCCCGTTCCGACCTCGGTGTCACCGAACCTCATGGCTTGGGAGGGATGCTGGACGGGAAGTCTGACACATACTATCTGAGTGGCCCAGCGGGCTCTGAGACACCGGCATTTCCGTCCATTTCACTTGACCTTGGGACTGCTCAGGATATCTCTCGGATTCATTTACTGTTGGGGGATACACAAGGAGGTTTCCGGCCTCCCAACTCGGTGCTCGAGTCATCTCCTGACGGCTTCAGCTGGGTTCGGGTGGGGTGGGTTGATCCGAGCGTGCCAGATTCATGGGTCACGCCTGAGAAGAGGCTGGTAACCCGTCACCTGCGCATGCGTATTACCGGAATGCTGCGCGAAGGGGACAAGATTGCTATACGATCGTTCGAGACGGAGAGCAATTCGGCTAGAACATTTTCCCGGTATGTTGAATATGATCCGATAATGCCGGGAAGGAGTTGGACACTCAAGGAATATGAGCCAGACCGCATGGTGGACGGGGATCCAGGAACGTATTTTTTGAGCTATTTTGCCGTCCGCTCTGGCGATTATATTGAGGTGGATTTCGGCGCAGAAATTTCAGTTCCACAGATTTTCCTTGCGTTGGGGGACGGGGACGGGGGTTATGAAGCACCAGCGTGCAAGCTGAGGTACTCGGGCGATGCAGAGAGCGGATGGAAAGACCTGACTGATATCCCAGCTGGGCAGTCCGATTTTTTGTATGAGCCGACTATGGAGGCCGGGTTACGAGCACGGAAGCTGTCACTGTTATTCACCGCGTCATCGGGAAGAGTGGCGGTTCGAGCGTTCACGATCAGCATGGCAGGTTTGGCTGACTCGGTTGAGCTTGCACAGGATGTCACTGTTGGCGATGAGGTTCTTTCACCAGGCAGCGGCGCAGGACTGCTGGCTGCTTTCCGCAGGCCAGATGATGTGCTAGGGACTGGCGTGGAGAGCCTGGAAGCCCTCATGCGAACTGCCGGGCAGTCTGCAGCCGACGTGCAGTACATCCGAAGAAGAGAGGCGTCCCCGACGGGCTGGGTCACGTTGCTTCCTTTCGCAGACAGCGGCCAGAATCTCAGCGTAGAAAGCATCGCTGCGTTGACTGCGGGCAGCGGTGTGCCTGGTTCCCTGGGGCACCGTGCAATTGCTTTTTTGCAGACCACCGGGCCCGAATCTGGCCTTTACTATTCGGAGAAGACGCTGACCAGCAACTGGAGTCGTTTAGTGAATGTCTCCGGCCCTACTGCCCGTGCTCCACGCCCGGTCCACACATCTGACGGACAGCCCGTTGTCTACGCTTTGGAGCAGGAACCTGACGTGGAACATGGCTATCGCCTGCTCCTCTTCTGCGTCAACAGCCGTGCCGGGACGCCGGTGCCTAAAATGGTCAGCCTGGGCGACGTTGCAGGATTACCGGAAAACCCGCAGGACAGTGACTTCTACCTTGTCCCCGTCGCGCCTTCGACGGCTGGCAGTATGGCCTTGGCAGTTGTCAAGGACGGGGTGCTTCATATCACCATGTTCGACCCCGACTCTTCCACTCTCACTGGTGCGGCCCACCATATTGATGGCGCCACAGCGATGGCGGGAGGATTCTATTCTGATTCTGACCCGGGTGGGTTCCAAATACTCTTCAAGGCTGGGTCGGAAGTCCGAGCGATACGAGTCGCCTATGAAGAAAGAATCAGTTTTGGGGAAGTGAGCAGCCTCATCGGTGCACCGATCTCGGTCGGAAGCGACACTGATCGCGCTTACATCCGTGAGGTGATGCACCAGCCCGATGAAACTGGCGGGCGAGTCATCTATTATACGGGCAGCCTGGGCGATCCGTTGAAGCCTGGTAGCCGGGATGCCGCCTGGGTGCAGCGGTGGATCAAGCCGCCTGTGCCTGACGTTCCGGACTGGCCGGTTCCGGAGTGGGGGGAAGCCATACCTATCGGGGCTGAAACGGTGCTTGCCCCGCTAGCGGACGAACCCGAGGTGTACCTGGGTTGGAGGGCTCACCGCACGGACACGCCGCGTTCTGGTCTGTGGGCGCATGTACGGGACCGGCGGTCGGGCCGATGGTCCCATTCGCACGTCCTGGTCGGTGATGCTGCGGTGGTCAGTGGTCATGCGCGGACCGAAGCTATGGAGACGACCCGCTACCGCGCAATACTCACGGTGCCAGGGCGGGTACCAGACGCCCCAGTGACACTGGCAGTGCCGCGCGGTGCACCGGGTTTCGAGATCCTCCTGGGCGGCCGCTCTCACTGGATCAGCCGTGATCCCACACCCGCGCGCACGGACATGTACGGCAGACTGGCGTTCACTGCGCCGGCTACAGGCCTCGGGGGTCCAGAGATTCAAGTGACAGTCCCCGGATTCGTCCCTCGCACTGTGCGGCTGTCAGGCGACATAGTGGCCTACCTCTCCGGCATCAAGGACGACTTGAATCCCACTAACCCGCCTGTAGTGGATTCCTCAGGGCAGGAGCTACGCCCGGGCGGCGCTCTTCCTCCCTTTGACGAGGACGGACGGACGCTGGCGACGGCCCGGCGTTCCGACGGCTCTCTCGTGGTACCTGCAGCCACTGCACGCGCCACAGTGGCTCAAGCGGCACAGGCTCTCCAGGCCATGGCTCAGGCTAGCATCGGCACGTTCTCCGGCGCGGGTTTTGATGTGGACCTGGAAGCGGCAGGAGGGGTGAGATTTCGTGCCCTCGAAACTCAGGAGGAACTTTCTGCAGCTCGGACGGCCAGCTTTGGTGATGGCGAGGCAGAAGGGTTCTGGGACTGGGTTGTCAGCGCACTTGGCGACGCATGGGAGGGCGTCACTGCAGGTGCACTGAGAGTGCAGAAGTTCCTTGTGGATGTGGCCAACAGGACCGCAGACCTCTTTATCTACGTGGGCGGGAAGATTGTCAAAGCAGCCAGCGCGACCTGGCAGTCCTTGCAAGAACTTGCCGGCTTGGCCGTTCAGGTATTCGAGGCTATTAAATCCCGGGTCGAGGACGCTATCGACTGGCTGAAGGCCCTGTTCGACTTCGATGCGATCCGAAACACTCAGAAGGGGCTGATTGAGGCGATCGATTTCGCGCTGGCCCGCGCTCAAGGCTCCCTTGACTTCTACGAAGAGGGACTTTCAGGATGGGCCGAGGGGCAGAAGAGCGCCGTGCAACGGGCTTTCCAGCGCATCCGTGACGAAGCTGGACTCCAGGAATTGGTCGATGTGGCACCGAGCATCGAAGAGGAGTCCGGCAGCTACCAGCAACAGACTGAAGACCCTCACGCAAACTGGCTGCATGATAAAGTAGACGTCAAAGACATAGACGCGACTGCCCCTTCGCCGGCACCTGACCTGATCAGCAACCTCGGGCGCTCCGTAGAATCAGAAGAAGATTTCCTGACATCGGGCTCTACGGGCTCTACGGAAAAATTCAAGGAAATCACCAGCAGCCCTTCTGGTCTCTTCTCCACCGCAGTCAAACACCTGCTTGACCTCGTTGAGGAGATTGCACTTCATGCCATAGACATGACAATTGAGGCAATCTCCGCAGCAATATCTCTCGCGCGCGATCTCCTGTCTCTCATCCGCATTGCCATGACCACTGAGTTTAAACTTCCCACGATAGTGGATGCTGCGTGGAACTGGGTAACAGGAGGCGGAGTTCCTTGTACTTTGGCGTCCGTGACCGCTCTTATCTTGGCCTTCCCCGTCACCATCGCATACAAGTTGGCTCACGGAGTCGCACACGAGCCGTTCCCCGGTGGCAAACTACCCGACATGACTCCCAGTACACAAGCAGAGCACGATGAAACCAGGGTGCTGGCACCCAACCCCTTCAACTTCTTCGGAGAGATGGCAGGAATCGTCAGAGCCTGTGGATCACTATTCGCAGCCGCCCTCGACGGAGTCGAATACGGGGCCGAGCTGCCCGGCGGAACACCAGGATCCCGCATCGTCATCGGTCTCGCAGCGATCGAATACTCTATTCTCTCGATTGACCTTGCATTCTGCGGGGCCGCAGAGGGGTTCGCGAGAGATGCTTACACGTGGACATACTGGGGAATAGCGGCCTTCGGATTGGGGATGGCGTGGGTGCTTAAATTCTACAAGCGAGTGCAGACCGCCGCAGAGGGCAAACTTATCCTTTCGCTGGCCGTCGAAATATTCGCCTTCCTTTACATAACCATGCTCGCATTTGACTGGGCCATGCGCGGAAAGCCTGATTTGTTTGCGCTGTCCTTGACTCTGTCTGGCATTCTGCTGTGCGTGCCGGATGTGTTCGGTGCTGTAGCAAGCGTGCAAAGAGACCCAGCCATTAAGGGAAAGTTTGTACTGCTCAAAATGATCGTAGACCTTGCGGCGCTCATCCCGTCAGGCGTGCTGGCCTACGTGGGATACACGAATCGGGAGATCGAAGACGCAAAACTCCGCATCAACGATCTAGACTTCACGGTCGGCGAACAGATCAGACTCGACTATTCCATCCGCCAATGGGATTCTGCACGCGATACTCTCAATATATGGCGTGACGGGGGAAGTACCGTCTACGAGCAGATACTTCCATCGGCCTACGGAAGTCAGCAGGTACAGACAGATTCTACATGGGTGCCCGGAACTTACCACGCCACCATTGTAAGAGGTGACACTCGGCTAACCGAGCCGGTCCGATTCACCGTGAAGGAAGCGCCGGTGGATTCGTTGGTGGGTTTGTTGGGGCGGGCGGGTGCGTCGGGGGCTGTTCCGCCGCGTGTGATTGTTCCGGGTCTGAGTGGTGTGGTGGAGCATGGTGTTCCTGCGGGGGGTTTTGCGGCTACTGCTCGCGCTGAGGCGCCAGGTGCGGGTGGGGTGGATGCGCGGGTCGTGGTTCTGAGAACCGCCGTAAGCGGTGGGGCTGCTGGTCCTGGGGGTTCGGTGGTGGTGGGGGTGGTGGAGGCTGGGGTGGGTCTGGATGGTGTGGTGTTGCCGTTGCTGGGGTTGCCGGCGGGGGCGGTGAGGGTTCCTCATGTGCATTTTGTGTTCTGCTCGCGTGCTGTGTCGGTGGAGGAGGCGGGTGAGGTCAATGCGGTGATCGGGAGGGATCTTCCTGTGGGGACGCCGTTGCTTCCGGTGGGGGAGGAGGGTTACGGGGCGGGGTGGTGTGCGGCGGTGACGCATGCCGCGTCGGGTACGGATGAGGGGGTGGAGATCGTGCCCTGGCCCGGCCGGCCATCGGTGCGGGCGGGCGGGGAGCGGGGGCCTGCGATGTCGGTTCCAGGAGGGGGCGCGGGTTCTTCGCAGGCCGGTGTGCCGGTGCCTGTCCGGGCGGGGACGGTGTCTGGACGGGGTGTGGTGGGGGTGCGTTTGGGGCCGGTGGAGATTGCGGGGGTGCGGGCTGTCTGTGGGGATGAGCTGCTGGTGCGGTTGGACTGCGGTATCCGGGTGGGGGGCCTGCGTTTCGAGCCAGATCAGCTGGGTTTCGCCGTGTCGTTGGAGGGCGATGGGTTCGTCTGCCGGGTCACTCTCGCGGGGGCGAGCGTGCAGGGGGCCGGGGTGGGGGTGACCCTCGCGGGTGCTTTGGTGCCGGAGCCCGGCGACACGGCGTTGGGCGGGGAGGTGGTGGCGGAGATCATGCTGACGCCGCAGGGGCCGTCGGTGATGTTGGCGATGTCGGCGTTGTGGGAGTATCGGTCACCTCAGCCGTCGTTGCTGCTGTATGCGGAGGAGCACCGGGCGCACGGGGCTGTGGCCGGGGGGGTGTGGCCGCTGGCTGTGCTGGCTTTGTCGGCTGGTGTGGGCGTGCATACCGGTGTGCGGCTGCCGGCCCGGGGCGAGGAGGACTCGTTCCCGCTGGTGCAGCGTCTGGATGCGGGCGGTGGGCGGCTGACGGCTCGGCAGGCTTTGGAGCTGCTGCAGCGCGGGGGCTGGCTGACGGTGCAGCAGGGCCGGTGGTGGATGGCTGGCGGCATCGAGTACAGCATCTATGAATTCATGCACGCGAAGGGGCTGCTGTCGGCCGATGACAGCAGCAGCCAGGACACAGATACCGTGGTCTTGGGGCGCGAGACCCTGCGTTTCCCGCCGACCGGGGGCCTGGTTATGGCCGCGCATGTCAACGTCGACTACACGATGCGCCGCAAGCCTGTTGAGGGCCTGCTGTTCTACGACACCACGGCCGGGCCCGGCTCCTATTTCATGGACCGCCGTCTGCACCTGGACGGGCCGGTGGCCATGCGCCTGTGGACAGCGGGCACACGCCGGGGCGACTTCGCCTTGTCCGCCGGCGGCTACCACCCCGCCATCGCCCCCCGCTACCCCGCCATGGGCAGCCTGACGCTCTTCTCCTGGTCTCCGGGCGGGAACATCACCGCTACGGGAAGCATCTACGGCGCGGTCGTCCCCAACATCTCGATGTTCGGCGGGCGTCTGGACCTGGACTACGCCGCCGGCGGCGCCATCCATCTCCAAGCATGGATGCACGTCAGCCTGCACACCCTCATGCAGTGGAAACCGTTCCAGTTCCTCACCTCGATAGGGGTGCGGGTGGGGGCGGCGGCCACCGTCAAGGTGTGGTTCATCCGGGTGAGGGTGTCCGTGGAGGTCGGTGTCGACCTCGACATCTGGGGCCCCCC
>NZ_JBIVXW010000147.1:0-7668 GCF_044769405.1 Streptomyces sp. NPDC090442 | reverse complement strand
GACCAATCCACGTGCGAGGACGGGGAGTCCACATGCAGAGTCTTCGGCAACACACCGTGCCGCATCGCCTCGACCATCTTGATCACACCGGCCACACCCGCAGCCGCCTGCGTATGACCGATGTTCGACTTGACCGAGCCCAACCACAGCGGACGCCCCTCCGGCCGCCCCTGCCCATACGTCGCCAACAACGCCTGCGCCTCGATCGGATCGCCCAGCGTCGTACCCGTACCGTGCGCCTCGACCACGTCGACATCTGCCGCGGACAGCTTGGCGTTCACCAGTGCCTGGGCGATGACCCGTTGCTGCGACGGACCGTTCGGCGCCGTCAGGCCGTTCGACGCACCGTCCTGGTTCACCGCCGAGCCCCGGACCACCGCGAGCACCCGGTGCCCGTTGCGCTGGGCGTCGGACAGCCGCTCCAGCAGCAGCATGCCGACGCCCTCGCCCCAGTTGGTGCCGTCCGCCGCCTCGGCGAACGCCTTGACCCGGCCGTCGGCCGCCAGGCCGCGCTGGCGGGAGAATTCCATGAAGCCGCCGGGGGTGGACATCACCGTGGCGCCGCCGGCCAGTGCGAGCGAGCATTCGCCGTTCCGCAGCGACTGCACGGCGAGGTGCAGGGCGACGAGGGAGGACGAGCACGCGGTGTCGACGGTTACCGCCGGCCCTTCCAGGCCGAGCGTGTAGGAGATGCGGCCGGACATCACGCTGGCGTTGTTGGCGGTTCCGCCGTGCGCGTCGAACTCGGCGCGCAGCGTCATCAGCAGCGTCAGATAGTCCTGACCATTGGTGCCGGCGAAAACACCGGTCCGGCTGCCGCGCAGGGACGTGGGCGCGATCCCGGCCCGTTCGAGTGCTTCCCAGGAGACCTCCAGCAGGAGCCGCTGCTGCGGATCCATCGCCAGCGCCTCGCGCGGCGAAATCCCGAAGAATCCGGCGTCGAACTCGCCGGCCCCTTCGATGAATCCGCCTTCGTTGACATAGCTGGCCAGCGACTGCCGTTCGGTGTCGATTTCGGTATCGGAGTCAGAGGCGGAACCGACACCGGCATCAGCATCGACACCGGCGCCCTTCTTGGCGGTGGCGCCGGATTCGGTGTTGGTGGCCGTCGTGCCGTGTACGACGTCGAGGTTCCAGCTGCGGTCCTGGGGGAATGGCGACATTCCGTCGCCGCCGGAGGAGACCAGCCGCCACAGGTCCTCCGGGGACCGCACGCCGCCACCGAAGCGACAGCTCATGCCCACGATGGCGATGGGCTCCTGCGTCGACGCCTCCAGGTCGCGCAAACGTTGGCGCGTTTGCTGGAGGTCAGCCGTTGCCAGCTTCAGGTAATCGCGAAGCGTCTGCTCGTCAGCCATTCAATGCCGCCTCAATCAACATACGCCCGAACGCCACAGCGAACAGAACGCTTCTCAGAGGGCAGAGTGTTACGGCCGATGCGGCGTTGACCCGCATGGCGAGTCTTCAACGGGCATGCCTGGCAACGCATCCCCCGCAACGGCCTGAAACCCTTCTCGCCCGCCCAACCCGGTCGCCAATACTCACGCTGCCGTCTGGGCAGCAGCGATCGATATTCCTGTCTTCGAATTGTCGAGAGCCTTCGAGAATCGCCGAGTTCCCCTTGGGCACCCTCGGGTGAATCGTTGAGGGATTCAGTGGGCCCAGGATTCTTCGAGAACTCTCAATGCTCTCGACATTCGGATACGTTCAACCTCGCTGAACCTTATCCAGCCGCATTTTTCGCCAACACCCCCTACCGCCCCCTAAACCTGGGGGTCCGGCAGTCGGGGCGGGGCAGTGGAGCGGCCCCTACCCCGCCGGCTCCCGTCAGCCCTGTCCCGGGTCCTCACGGATGAGCTTGAACAGCTCCTCGTCGGACACCGAGTCGAACTGGCCGGCCACCGCCGACGGTTCGGGGTCCCTCGCATCGCCATGTCCGGTCGACGGCCTCGACGACCAGTTGTTGAGCAGGGCCTGCAACCTGATGGTGATCTTGTGCCTGGTCAGCTCGTCCGCATCGGCGCCGGCCAGCATGGCTTCGAGGCGGTCCAACTCCTCCAGCGGGGAACCGTCGTCGGCCCCGGGAGCGAGTTCGGTACCGAGTTGCCCGGCGAGTGCGGCGGGGGTGGGGTAGTCGAAGATCACCGTGGCCGGCAGTGACTGGCCGGTGGCCGCCGTGAGCAGGTTGCGGAACTCCACCGCGCTGAGTGAGTCGAACCCCAGCTCCCGGAAGGGCCGGTCCGCGCTGATCGCCTCCGGGGAGGCGTGTCCCAACACGGCCGCCGCCTGGGTGCGTACCAGGTCGAGGAGGATGCGGTCGCGTTCGGCAGTGGACGCCCCGGCCAGTGCCCCGCGCAGCGAGGTCTCGGTGGTCTGGGCTTCGGACGCGCCGGTTCGCATCGCCCGTTGCGCCTCCGGAACGGCGTCGAGCAAGGGACTGGGGCGAACGGCGGTGAGCACCGGAACGTACCGCTCCCACTCCACGTCAACGACCGCATAGGAGCCGCTCGCCGTGGCGAGCCGGCTCAGCGCGCGCAGTGCCAGCTCCGGCGCCAGGGCCGTGATGCCGCCCCGGGCCAGTCGGTTCTCCACCACGTCCGCGGCCGCCATGCCGGCCTCGTCCCACGGACCCCAGGCGATGGACGTCGCGGGCAGTCCCGCGCGTACGCGCCGCTCGGCCAGCGCGTCCAAGTAGGCGTTCGCGGCGGCGTAGTTGCCCTGCCCAGGGCCGCCGAACGTACCGACCATCGAGGAGAAGAGCACGAAGGCGGTGAGGGGATGGTCGCGGGTGAGCTCGTCCAGATGCCTGGCGGCGTCCGCCTTGGGGGCGAAGACCTTCGCGAAGCGCTCGGGCGTCAGCCCGTCCACCACTCCGTCGTCCAACACACCGGCCGTATGGAACACCGCGGTGACCTTCTCGTCGGCCAGCACTTCCGCCAATGCCGCACGGTCGGCGACATCACACGCGACGATGCGGACCTCGGCCCCCGCCTGCGTCAGATCCTCTCCCAACTCGACGGCCCCGGGGGCGCGTTCACCTCGTCGACTCAGCAGTACGACGCGCCGCGCACCCCGCTCAACGACCCAGCGGGCCACCTGTGCGCCCAACGCGCCCGTGCCACCGGTGACCAACGCCGTGCCACCGGCGATCGACCACTCCTCCTGGCCCGCAACCCGCGCCGAGCGCACCAGCCGCCGTCCAAACACACCGGACGACCGCACTGCCACCTGGTCCTCAACGCGCTGAGACAGGACCCCGGCCAGGCGGCGCCCCGCCCGCTCGTCCACCACCTCAGGCACGTCGACCAGACCGCCCCATCGGTCCGGCAGCTCCAACGCCACCGACCTTCCCAGGCCCCACACCATCGCGGCATCCGGGATGACCTCGTCGTCGGACGGGGCGGTCGCGACCGCACGCTGGGTCAGCGCCCAGATGCGGCCACCGACCCCGGCGTCGGTCAGCGCCTGCACGGCCGTCACGGACCGCACCGCGTCCGATGCGATCACGACCACGCCGGCGACAGCCTCGGGGGCCACTTCGTCCGCCCCGACACGGGCATGGACCTCTGCCGCCAACGCGGCGCGATCCGCACCGGCCGGCGCGCCGACCCGGACGACGTTCGCGCCGTGTGCCCGCAGCACCTCGGCCACTCGCAGAGGGGTATCCGCGGACGTCGTGACGGCGGTGGTCGGCGACACATCCTCCTCGTTCTCCGGTGCGAGGATCAACCAACTCCCCGTCAGCGCGGGGCTGTCGGGATCGGCGATGCCGGACCATGAGACCTCGTAGTACCAGTCATCGACGGCGGACTGGTCGAGCCGGTCCCGGCGCCACGTGGACAGCGCCGGGATCACGGTGCGCAGAACCTCCTGGTCGTGCGTGCCCAGGGCGTTCGCCAGACCGTCGAAGTCCTGCTGCTCGATCGCCGCCCAGAACTCGTTGTCGGCCTTGTCTCCCCCGGCCGTGGCCGCCGGCCCGGCGGCGGCCCGCGGCGTGTCGAGCCAGTACCGCTGGTGCTGGAAGGCGTACGTCGGCAGTTCGACGTGTTCCCTCTCCACTAGGAGCGGTCGCCAGTCAACGCTCGTACCGATGCTGTGCAGTTGGGCGAGGGCGGTCACGAAGGTGTGCTCGGGATCGCGGTCGGCGCGCTGCGTCGCCACGCAGGTTGCCGTCCCCGTCTCCCCGTCGGCGAGCGTGCCGGCGGCCAGGGCCGTGAGCACGCCGTCCGGGCCGACCTCAACGAATCGGGTCACGCCGGCGTCGGACGCCGTGCGCACCGCGTCAGCGAAGCGGACCGCCTCCCGCACCTGCCGCACCCAGTACGAGGGCGAGCAGAGGTCTTCGGCAGAAGCGGGCTCCCCGTTGAGCGTCGAGATCACCGGGATCCGCGACGGCAGATACGTCAACTCACCTGCTATGTGCGCGAATTCATCCAGCATGCCGTCCATGCGGTGGGAGTGGAACGCATGCGAGACGCGCAACCGGCTCGACTTCCGACCGTTCGCCTGCGCCCAGTCCCGCACGGCCTCGACGGCATCGGTGTCACCGGACACCACCACCGACTCCGGCCCGTTGACGGCAGCCAGCGACACCAACTCGCCCAACAAATCGGCGATTTCGCCCTCGCGAGCCTGGACGGCGAGCATCGCACCGCCCTCCGGAAGCGCCTGCATCAACCGGCCGCGGGCGGCGACCAGAACACAGGCATCCGCCAGCGACAACACCCCCGCCACATGCGCCGCCGCCAACTCACCAATCGAATGCCCGATCAACACATCGGGAACGACACCGAAGGACTCCAACAACCGGAACAGCGCCACCTCAACCGCAAACAACCCCGTCTGCGCATGCACAGTCCGATTCAGCTCAGCCTCGTCCTCACCCCACACCACCTGGCGCAGGGGAGCATCCAACGCCCGCTCCAGCTCCTCGACCACCGCGTCGAAGGCGTCCGCGAACACCGGGAAGCGGTCATACAACTCCCGTCCCATCCCCAGTCGTTGTGCACCCTGACCTGAGAACAGCATCGCCGTCCGACCGCCACCGGCCGCCGATACCTCCCCGCGCACCACCTGCGTCGCGGGCGTGCCCTCCGCCAGTGCCGCCAGCCCGGCCAACAACGTGTCCCGGTCGCTACCGACCACCGCCGCGCGATGGTCCAATCCGGCGCGGGTGTTGATCAGAGAATGGGCAATCGCGGCAGGTGAGGCTTCCTCCCGCCCTGCCAGGAAGGCTCGCAGGCGTCGAGCCTGTGCCCGCAGGGCCGACTCCGACTTCGCCGTCACCACCCACGGCACCGGAACGCCGGCCAGCCTCTCCGCGGCCGACTCGTCCTCCACCGTGTTGGGGGTGCCTGCGACGCCATCGCCCTCAGACGCCGGTTCCGGTGCCTGTTCCACGATGACGTGCGCATTGGTGCCGCTGATGCCGAACGACGAGACCGCCGCACGACGCACCCGACCACCCTCACCCTCCCAAGCCCGGTTCTCCGTGAGCAGCTCCACCGCCCCACTCGACCAATCCACCTGCGACGACGGCGCATCCACATGCAACGTCCTCGGCAACACCCCATGCCGCATCGCCAACACCATCTTGATCACACCGGCCACGCCCGCCGCCGCCTGCGTGTGCCCGATGTTCGACTTGATGGACCCCAGCCACAACGGCTGCTCCGCCGGGCGGCCCTGCCCGTACGTCGCCAGCAGCGCCTGGGCCTCGATCGGGTCACCCAACCGCGTGCCCGTGCCATGCGCCTCAACCGCATCCACCTCGGCCGCCGACAACCCCGCACTGGCCAACGCCTGTCGAATCACCCGCTGTTGGGACGGACCATTCGGCGCCGTCAGACCATTCGACGCACCATCCTGATTCACCGCCGAACCCCGCACAACCGCCAGGACCTGATGGCCGTTGCGGCGAGCGTCCGACAACCGCTCCAGAACAAGCACGCCAACACCCTCACCCCAACCCGTACCATCCGCCCCCTCAGCAAACGCCTTCACCCGACCATCAACCGCCAACCCACCCTGCCGCGAAAACCCCACAAACGCCCCCGGCGTCGACATCACCGTCACACCACCGGCCAACGCCAACGCACACTCACCACCACGCAACGCCTGCGCAGCCCAGTGCAACGCCACCAACGACGACGAACACGCGGTGTCCACCGTGACCGCCGGCCCCTCGAAGCCGAACGCGTACGCCACCCGGCCCGACAGCACGCTCGCCGTGTTGCCCGTGGCGAGGTACGCCTCGGTGTCCTTCGGGGCCCGCGACATCAAGGCCGCGTAGTCCTGGCCGTTGGTGCCCGCGAAGACGCCGACCCGGTCGCCCCGGAGCGAGATCGGGTCGATACCGGCCCGCTCGACGGCCTCCCAGGACGTCTCCAACAGCAGCCGCTGCTGCGGGTCCATCGCCACCGCCTCACGCGGCGAAATCCCGAACAACTCCGCGTCGAAATCCCCCACTCCACGAACGAAGCCACCCTCCTGGACATAACTCGTCCCAGAGGCGCCGGCCGCCCCATCGCCCTGGAACAGGGCATCGAAGTTCCACCCGCGATCAACGGGGAACGGCCCGATGGCATCCCCGCCCGAGACCAGCAGATCCCACAACTCATTCGGCGACGACACCCCACCCGGGAACCGACAGGACATGCCGACGATGGCGATCGGCTCATCCTCGACGGCCAACCCACCACCATGCCCGCCCTCTACAACACCCTCAACACCGACACCCCACACCTGACCACACACAAACTCGGCCAACGCCCCCGCATTCGGATAGTCAAACACCACCGTCGACGGCAACGACAACCCCGTCGCCACCGACAACACATTCCGAAACTCCACCGCAGTCAACGAATCAAAACCAAGATCCCGAAACGCCCGACCCGGCGCAACAGCCTCCGACGACGCATGACCCAACACCGCCGCAGCCTGGGCGCGCACCAGATCCAGCACCGCCCGCTCGCGTTCGCCGGTGGAAAGCCCGGCCAGGCGAGCAGCGAGCCCGTCTCCGTCGGCGGACGTTCCGTTGGCACCGTTCGCCACGGCGGCCTCGATGGCCTCGCGTGCCTCGCGCACTCCGCTGAGCAGCGGGCTCGGCCTGAGCGCGGCGAAGGCGGGCGCGAACCGCGACCAGTCGAGGTCGGCGATCAGCGGGCACGGATCGGCACCCACGGCCCGTTCCAACGCCCGCAACGCCAGTTCGGGTGCCAGGGCACCGACACCACCACGGGCCAGCCTGTCCCCCACGGCGTCGGCCGTGGCCATGCCCGCCTGGTCCCAGGCGCCCCACGCCACGGACGTGGCCGGCAGCCCCGCACTCGCACGCAACTGCGCCAACGCGTCGAGATAGGCGTTCGCCGCCGCGTAGTTGGCCTGTCCCGCACCACCGAGCGAGCCGACGACGGAGGAGAAGAGGACGAAGGCGGTGACGGGATGGTCTCGGGTGAGCTCGTCCAGATGGCGAGCCGCCTCCGCCTTGGGCGCCAAGACCTTCGCGAAACGGTCAGGCGTCAGCCCGTCCACCACACCATCGTCCAACACACCGGCGGTGTGGAAGACCGCAGAGACCTCCTCATCGGCCAACACCCCGGCCAACGCCGCACGATCAGCCACGTCACAGGCAACGATACGAACCTCCGCACCGGCACCCGTCAGTTC
>NZ_JBIVXW010000146.1:0-7735 GCF_044769405.1 Streptomyces sp. NPDC090442 | reverse complement strand
ACCTCACCACCCACACCCCCAACCCCAACCCCAACCCCACCACCTACACCCAACAAGCCCCCCACACCCACACCCACCCACCCCTCACCACCACAACCTGAACAACCAAACCACCACAAACACACCCCCTACACCCCCACCCACACCACTGGAAAGCGAAATCATCATGTCCGCCACCCCCCGCGCCCGGCCCCAAGCGGCCGACCCCCCCGAACTCGACGCCTACTTCACCGACTTCAAAGAACCCCGCGCCGTAGCCGGCTTCTACAAGATCCGCTCCGAACAGGTCCTCAAAAATGAAGCTGGGCAGACGCTCTGGCCAGATGAGAGCCAGCGGCTCGATCCCATCGAGAGCACTTATGAAGTACGATCGGCCCGGTTCTATCTCGATGAGGCGTCGGTCCAGGCCTTGTATCCCGCCCACGGGATGTCGGGGAATTTCGGTCTGGTGCTTCCCCACATCACACTGCGCCGGCCCACTCTGCCGTGGGAGAGGTCCATGGCAGTGCAGCAGTCCATGGCGTCGAAGGCGCCGTGGATGGCGCTGCTGGTGTTCATGGTTGACGAGCTGCCGGACAATCCCGGGGGGGAGCCCGTGACACGTCCGGTGGCTGAGCTGATCAAGCCGGACCCGGAGAAGGATCCGGGTGTGGTGGGGCCGGGTCCCGGGCTGGGTGAGAATGCCGTGGTCCAGGGTGTCGAGTACGAGGGGGTGGCTGAGGAGACCGCGGCCAGTGAGTGCGGCACCATCGACGTTCCTGCGGAGGTGTTCACTGATGTTGTGCCGACGGAAGACGAGCTTCATTGCCTGGTTCATGTGCGAAATGTGATGCCCCACAAGACCAAGCCCGGTTTCAGGACGGCGGAAGAGCTTGCCAAGGGTGATTTCGCGGTGGTGGCGGCGAACCGTTTCCCTCATGCGCCAGGGCTGTATGTGGCGCATCTGGTTTCCCTGGAAGGCCACCGAGATCATCTCCCTCCGGGCGGTATTCCGGAGGGCAAGGACCGGGTGCGGCTGTGCAGTCTGCGCTGGTGGGCCTTCACCCACTCTCGCGAACGCCATCTCGATGTTGCAGGCCTCCTGCAGGACTTGGCAGCACCCGGTGGGCGGGCGGATTCGCCTCCGGACCCGGAGACGATTGAGAGCCTCTCCCTGCATCTGCTGCCCCCGCCTGAGCCCGTCGAAGGGCGAGTTCCTGCGGTCGTGGAGTACGTGCGGGACCGCTACAGGTGGGGTTTCGTGCCTGTCCCGCATACGCTGCCGTCCGGTGAGCTCAGCTTCGGCTGGTACCGCGGACCTGCCACGCCCGTCACCACCCTCAAGATAAGGGAATCCGGATACCCATACCCTCCGGACTCTGCCCGGGGAGGTCCCGCAACGACAGCCGATCACGCGCTGATCTACGAAGAGAAGTACGGAGTCTTCGACGTCAGTTACGCGGCTGCCTGGACCCTGGGCCGCGCGCTGGCCCTGTCCAACCCTAGTTACGCCGCCGACACGATCCGGGCACGGCGTGAACTGGCCAACCGGGACGCCACGTTGCTGGCCCTGTCCGCGGACCCCGACCCCGACCGCGCTCTGGTGGATCCCGATCCCTCGCCCGGGCTCCACGCCCTCACGACTTTGGCCTCGCCTGGTTTCGCACCGTCGCTTCTGCAAGCCTTGAGGCAGCCCCCGGCAGAGGTGCAGGCTGATGTGCGCCGTGTGCCGACGCCGTTGTCGCGGGAGGAAGCCCGCTCCCGCAGGGCCGAGCCGCGTATCGCCGGGCTGCTGCAGGCCGCAGCCGCCCGCCACGCTGCCGTGACCGCGGAGTGGGTCGACGGCCTGGCGGTACTCAAGGGGATCCCCTTCTGCTATCTCGTCCCGAACCCTTTAATGCTGCCGCCGGAATCACTGCGCATGTTCCGGATCGACCCCTACTGGATCGAGGCCATGCTGCGCGGGGCCATGGACATTGGTGTCAGCACTTCCCAGGACGCCGAGCTCGCGCCGCTCCTGCGCCAGGAGATGAACCGGGCCCGCACAGCCGTCAAAGCGGCAGCCGGCATTCTCATCCGTTCGGCACTGGTCGCGGCCTGGCCCGACAACTTCGACCTCATTGCACGGCTCAACGGCACGCGGATCGCAGAGCTGAGGCGCGACCGCCCGGCAGACGACGTTTTACTGGCTCTCTTCGACCAGGTGCCGGACGAGATTTCGATCCGTGAGCCGGGCGAGGGTATCCACTTCGGCATCGATATTGAGAACGGCAAGGAAGTCATCAACCTGCGCAGACTCACAGAAGGCACAGGGCCGGGTGAGGACATCGGCTCGTCCTTGCAGGCATGGTTCCCCGACCCCAACAGTGGGCAGACGGTCTTCAGCCGCTACCTGCGTGAACCCGACAGTCCGCGCCGTGTCCTGAACCTTCGCGGAACCGGGGCCACCTTCGTTCCCGACCTCGCCCGCGCCGTCGGGCAGGCCGAAGGCAACCCACAGACAGATCTCACCTCGGGGGAGCTCGCCCTGGAATTCATCAACTCCCCCATCGAGCAACGCCTCATCACCCGGCCCACCACGCCGTGAAAGCACCAGGACTGAGAGGCTTTCACGAAACCTCACGACAGATGGCATTTTGAGCATGGGCCGCTACACCCCACGGCGAACGGGGAGATTGGCACACGGCTCTGGAGTCAGAACCCACCCTGTTCTCGTCAACACCCAAAAACCTGGCACCCAGATTTCCACCCGGAGAAGCCATGAAGAATTCAGATCACAGCGACGCCACAGCGCCTCTCATCCCTTCTTCCAATGTTTCGGCGACACAGGGGCACCCCAGCTTTACCGTAGAACACGTTGCCCGGCCCACAGACACCACAGACACCGACCTCATCGTCCCCGTCGAAGTGCACGCTCTAGCCGTCAACGACGTGGTCCGCAACAGGTTGGACGCGTTTCACCGCTGGAGCCCCAACTACCGTGCGATGATACTAAATAAGCAGAGTGGCGAACCTGCGCCGGGCGAAAGCCTGGAAATAGTCCATGGATCCACTGACGACGCCCGGCGTTTCGAGGGCATCCATGTGCAATGGCAGCTTCCCGAGTGCCTGGCGAACGGTTTCTACCACGAGAGCGGCGACAAGGAGGGTGAGACGGAGTTTGCTCTGGTGCCCAACCGCTGGCTGGTTGTGCGGTATGCGCGTGTGAAGCGCAATGGGTCGTGGGAGCCGTTGAAGGCGGCAGGCTGGGTTGTGCACAGCGACTACCTCACGGGCGACTATCCCGAGGGAGGTCCGTACCCACCCCCGCCAGCGTATGAGGAAGATAAGGATTACGAGAGCACCACGTATTATCTGGATCCCCGTTCCGATGAGGTGACCAGGGGCAGTATCGTCCCGATCGGCCGCGTCCATCCCATGGTCCGCGACGCCCATACTCCCTGGGTGGAACCCGGGGGCGATGTCGAGTCCTTTTTGAGCGCTGCGGGTCCCGGCCTGCCCTTGTTCGCGGCCTTTGCCTCATATCATATGAATGTGTTCTGCTTCCAGGACCGCCTGCAGGACCTGAAGGACGAGCACGACCCCGATCCTCCGGACGCGCGACTGAGCTACTTTGTCCTCGGTTGGTACGCGCACGAAGGCGACGACATCCTGCGTACCGCAGCGAAGATTCCCGGCCTGCTGCCGCCCGATGCCGAATCGCCCGATGACGTCCTGGCCGCATTGGGCTGGGCGGTTGAAGCCGGCGTACCCGACACCCTGCAGCACACCCTGTATCACGGTACGGCCCTGGGAATCACGTGGGAGCGGCGGGGCCTGGAGCCGGTAACGGACCGGCCTGACGGCGACCGGATCAGGGCTGCCTTGGGCCACAGCAGTGACGAGGCGCTTGATGCCGCCTCTCCCCCCTCTTCTCGCCCGTCGGCCCGGCTGGTGCAGGCTCTGTACAACGGAGCCCTGGACTCCTTCGACGATCCCGATAGGGACAAAGACCTGGACGAGATCACTCGCCGTTCCTGGTTCGCCCACTCCAGCGGCGGTCATCGCTGGCAGGTCGTGCCCCGCCCCACCGACACTTCCGACAGCCCGGCAGTTGTTCCTGCGGACCTGGACCTGGGCTGGCTTGACCAGCTCAACACTGACCAGGCCGCATACGACGAGGCCCTGCCCCTCTTGTCGCAGAACCAGTGGCGCCTGTGGTCGCTGTACTGGCTCAAGGAACTGGATCCGACATACTTCCCCGGCAAGCCTGACGGCTTTGACTCCGAGGCAGAAAAGCAGATCATCAGCCTGACTCGCGTCGTCGAGGACCAGCGCGCAGACATCGACGACTTCATCAACGAATCCGACGGCAAGATTCCCTACGGGGAGACCCCGGAGGACCTCCAGGAATCCATCGGCAGGTTCCTCGACCGGCTCGAGACGAAACTTCCTGAGGAATTAGAGCTCAAGCGCATCACCCGGCAGACTTTCGACACCCCGGCAGATCCCTCCATCATCCTGTGGAGCTCGGAACCGGGCAAGCCCTTGAACCGGCGTCCTCTGGCACGCGACCACGATGACCCGCTGCCGTGCCGGATCCCCTCAAACCTGGTGACCGCAGTCAAGGCCAAAGGAAATACCAGCGATCCCTGGACCGAGTTCCCTGTCGGCTCGCCCCAGGCACCTGTGCCGCCCCCGGGGTTGTCCGGCCTTCCCGACATCACTGCACCCCTCCTCGAAGAATTCGCTCTCCTCGACCTCACAGCCCGCCCCGACGACGCGGGAGCCCCGCCGGTGCTTCATCTCCTCGTGAACAACCGAGCTCTCGTCCGCGGCCCGCTCGCCGAGTACACCGATCTCTGGCGCCAGCCCTGGCTCCCCATGATCCTCGAATGGCGCATCCGCTACAACGCGGCACCGTATCGCGCCGAAGAAGTCGACGAAGGGGGTAACTACCCATACCGCTGGGAATTTCGCAAAGACGAGGATGAATCAGAATACCGTTACCACTGGACAGGAAAAGGCGCCGAGCGCGGCCGGGAAGATCCAGAAAACGGGATCGAGGACAGTCTGCATTTCACGGAGTTTACGAGCCGCTGCTACCTCTCTCCGTCGATCGCCTATGTCCTGCGTAACGAACTCAGCCGCTATATGAGGACCTACCCCCAGGCCTCCTCCCTGGGTCTCAAAGCCCTGCACAAGGACCTCGAGGAATTCGACGGTATCCTCTCCCAACGTCTCGACGGGTTCAACAACTGGCTGCTGCAGCACGACGGCACCGCCCGGCTGACCGCCGAGCAGAGTGCGCCGGCCGAGATAACCTCCCTGCTCGGCACCGACAACTACACCCCCGATCCCGCCTCCGGGACCGGCACCCGGCGATTCCGTCCGGTGCGAGCCGGGCACTTCTACTTCTCCGAGCTGCGCTTGGTCGACCGGTTCGGCCAGACCGCGACCGTGGTCTTCGGCAAGGAATCCGTCACGCAGTTCGAGCCTGTTCGCGCTCAAAGCGTCCTGCCGGAGGAAGACCTCTTCACCGACATCGACGGCCCCCAGCGCATCGTGCAGCTGCCGCCGCGCATCCTGCAGCCCGCCCGCCTGCGCCTGGAGACCGCCACGGACCCCGCCGGCGCCACCCCTGTCGCCGGCTGGCTCATGTCGAATTTCATCGACAAGACCCTCATGGTCTACGCACCCGACGGAAACGTCCTGGGAGAACTGCGCAACATCACCCGCGGCATCAACCAGCAGGAGACCAAGTGGTTCCCTCTCCCCCACGCCCCCCACACCCATCCAGACCCGGAGAAAGACGAGGGATTCGCCCGGAGCTATCCGCACCTGTCCGCCTTCCTCACCCCCCTGCTCAATGAACCGCTGAGTATCAATGGCGCATTCGACGCCCTCAAAGACACCATCGACCAGGCGCTGGCCACCACACTGGACCACTCCACACAGGACGACCACCTGCCCGGCCGCCTCACCGGACGCCTGGTCGCTCTCGTGCTCGCCGACCTGGGCATCGACCTCGCCGGCCCCCCCGTCACCGACTCCAGCTGGGACCACGTCCTGGACGCGGCCGACGAATACGACCCCTACGCCACCTACGAATGGAACATCCGCCTCGGCCAACCCGACCGGCTCACCGACGGGCTCATCGGCTTCTACGCCTCCACCACCGGCCCCGGCCAGGACATCGACTACAACACCCTGCACACCACCCAAACCACCCCCCACCTCACCTACCTCACCCCCATCGACGACGGCTCCGCCCTGCGCCTGCCCGCACGTCCCCAACACCAGCCCCTCAGCCACCACCTCACCCTCCTCACCGACCCCCACGCCCCCGTCCACGCCGTCACCGACATCCTTCCCGTCCAGTCCCTCTCCCTTAACGCCGACCTCGTCCACCAAGCCCTCGCCCGCATCCGCGCCTCCTTCCGCCTCGTCTCCCTCCTCGCCCCCACCCGCACCACCGGCAACCTCACCGCCACCACCATGATGGACACCGAAGAAACCCACAGCATCCTCAACATCCTCAACACCAGCCTCGCCACCTACTACAACAGCCACAATCCCCCCACCACCGACGACACCGTCACCCTCGACCTCGGCGACGAACGCACCATCACCCGCATCGACGTCTACCTCGGCCGCCCCGACGGCACCCACACCTGGCCCCACATCAGCCTGGAGCACTACTCCGATCAAACAACCACCTGGCACCCCCTCACCACCCACACCACCGGCGACGAACTCCACCACCACATCCCCCCCCACACCCCCCTCACCGCCCGCTACCTCCGCCTACGCGCCACCGCCGATGAATACACCGAACCCATCGCCATCCGCGCCTTCACCGCCACCACCCACCCCCCCTGCCATGACCTCGTCATGCCCCAACCCTCCGCCCAACACGGCCACTGGACCTGGGCAGAACCCCTCCCCCTCCCCCAGACCGGATGGGACGAACTCCCCCTCACCCCCGCCGACACCCAAACCCACCCCGACGACCCCGTCCCCACCGCACGCACCGGCTACCTCCAACTCACCCCCACCGCACCCCCCCACAACGGCACCACCACACCGCACACACCCACCACAACCTCCCACAGAAAGGCACCACGATGACCACACCCACCTCCCCCCCGCCACTCCCCTGCAGCCTCACCGCAGAGCCCACCCCCCTGCCCGACACCACCGCCACACCCGCAAACACCGACCTCACCCTGCTCATCGGCCAAAGCACCACCCACCACCCCATGCAACAGCCCGTCTATTGCCAGGACATCACCATCGCCCTCCCCACAGGCGACAGCCCCGACGACCTCCACACCACCGACGCCGCCCTCTCCATCACCACCGGCGTCCCCTACCCAAGCCCCCACCTGCCCGGCCACAACTGGAGCATCACCACCACCCGCGCCTCCTCCGAAACCAGGTTCACCTGCATCCCCGACAGCACCCCCGCCATTTTCGACGGCACCCACCCCATCACCATCACCCTCGGCAACGTCACACCCAATCACCACCCCGGAACCGCCACCATCACCATCACCCAAACCACCGCCCTCACCCCCACCGGCCCATACAACACCAACCAACACCACATCAACATCAACAAACAATCCCTCCACAGCACCCAAATCTGACCAAACAAGAAAAGGTGTGGGCGCTCACGCGGGAGTGTCCAATAGACGGCGGATCCGATGATCAAGGAGACGCCTGATGAGCGAGACCATTACCGAGCACGGGGCTGTAGAGGAGCCGATGGTCG
>NZ_JBIVXW010000145.1:0-8029 GCF_044769405.1 Streptomyces sp. NPDC090442 | reverse complement strand
CTGTCCATCGTCCGCTCCGTGGCCCGCGCCCACGACGGCACCATCACCGCCGAACCCCGCGAGGGCGGCGGACTCGACATGCGCGTCGTCCTGCCGCTCTGACGGCGACGACAGGGCCCCTGTGCGGCCGGTGGCGGCGCGCGTGGGCGGCGGTGGCCCCAGGGGCCACCGCCGCATGCGAACGTCCGTCCGACGGCTGTCTATAGATCATGTGCCGGCTGTACGTTGGCCGGCTCCGGGATTCCGCCCGCCCGTCCGTTCTTCCGGTTTGACGGGGAGGGGGGTCTCCGGGGATCCTTCGCCGGAGTTCGCTTTGCGCGGAATTCGGCGGGTCCGCCCGCCGCTCGGAACGTGTGTGATCCCTCACAGAGGCCCCTTTCCGGCCATCTACGTTCCGTGATCAAAATGCCTGGTGGAAAGCCGGGAAAATCCTGGTTTCCAGGGGCCCTGATCACGGGAAGTACACGTGATGGGCTGCGCGAGGTGCGACATTCGGACCGTGTACGGTCCTGATCGCCATCCAAACCGATCACCTCTTCAGGGGTGCGGTTGGGTGTCGATTGAGTAACAGACCTTGATGTGAGGCAAAATCTCCGCCTCAGGTCGGGCACAAGTCCGGCCTCTCACGCGTTACGAGCGCTGAGACACCGCAGACACCCAGAGGGGGAGAGCGACAATGGCTACGGATTACGACACTCCACGCAAGACCGATGACGACCTCAACGAGGACAGCATCGAGGAACTGAAGTCGCGGCGGAACGACAAGTCCGCCTCGGCCGTCGACGTCGACGAGTTCGAGCAGGCCGAGGGCCTGGAACTGCCCGGCGCCGACCTGTCCAACGAAGAGCTCGCGGTTCGTGTGCTGCCCAAGCAGCAGGACGAGTTCACCTGCATGAGCTGCTTCCTGGTCCACCACCGCAGCCAGCTGGCTGCCGAGGACAAGAACGGCAACCCGATCTGCCGCGACTGCGCGGCCTGACCGGTTACGCCGTGTCAGGCGTAAACCCGTTCCGTAAGGGCCGCAAGGGCGGCAACGGTCCGGCGGCCGGCGCACGATCACGCGAGAAAACAGCGCCCGTGCCCGCCGACCCGACCGCCCTCCCCGAGGAGCGGATGACCGGCGAGCCGAAGTGGCGGGGCCGGTCGGCCTCGTTCGCGGGCGCGGCCGTCCGCGGCGCCAGGAAGGGCCGCGACGGCGTACGGTCCGCGCTCGGCGTGATCGCCGACCGGATCATCGCCACCGCCCCCAGGATTCCGGTCCGCGACCTCACCACCTTGCGCGCGCAGTTCCCCGGACTGACCCCCGAGGAGCTCGCCGACAAGTTGGTGGCAGGCGCCTGTGCGGGCACCGCCACCGTCGGCGCGGGTGTCGGCGCGGCCGCCATGCTGCCCGTCCCGCCCGCCGTGCCCGCGGAACTCGCCGCCGAGGTCGCGGGCGTTGCCTCGGTCGAGATCAAGCTGATCGCCGAGCTTCACGAGGTATACGGGCTGCGGCCCACGGGGAACCGCACCCAGCGCACCGCCGCCTACCTGACGTCCTGGACGCAGGAGCGCGGTATCGACATCGCCAAGCCCGCCTCGCTCAACGTCGCGCTCGGCGGGCCGATGCGGCGCGAGCTGCGTCAGCAGATCATGAAGCGCACCCTGCGCAATCTGCCCAACCTCACGCCGTTCCTCATCGGCGCCGCGGTCGGCGCGTTCCTCAACCGCCGCGACACCCGGAAGCTCGCCGAGAAGATCCGCGCGGACCTGCGCCGCCACCAGATCTCTTGGGACGCCCTCCCGGACGCCCCGACCGGTCAGTCGCGCGCCGCCGAGAGCGCCGCGACCAGCCGCTCCGGCTCCCGCGTCGACACATAGGCGTACGGCGTCGGGTCCTCGGGGTCGACGATCTCCACCCGGACCGCCGTCGGTACGTAGCTCCGCAGCACCATGAAGGCCCGCGCATCCGCCTTGTGCGTCCGCCAAGCCATCGCCTCCGCGGCGTCCAGCGCGTGAGCCTCGCCCAGCGCCGACACCGGGATCTTGGCGTCCCCGGCGACCAGTGCGCCGCCGACCACCCGGATCCGCACCGAGCCGTACGAACTGACCGCGACCGCGGACAGCGCCCCGCCGCCGATGAGCCCGCCGAGCATCGGCAGCGTCCCCAAGGGGAGCAGCATCAGGGCGCAGGAGACGCCGATGAGCGCGGCGATCACCCACCAGGAGCGGGGTGCGGTGAGACGTTCTTCGTACGACTGCATGGGTCCAGCTTGGCACGGCGGCACGCGCCCCTTACGCGCGCGGGTAGGGTCTGCACTCGTGAGTGGAACTGACCAACCCAGGACGCGGCTGACGCCACCCGAGGACGCCACGGCCCCGGTCCGGCACCCGGAGGCACCGGCACCCGGTGAACTGCTCGGAGCGCACTACGACCGGTGCTTCGGTTGTGGCGCGGGCCAGCCGCACGGGCTGCACCTGGAGGCCCGGGCCGGCGACGGCGTGCGCGTCACCGCCGAGTTCACCGTCAAGGAGGCCCACCAAGGCGCCCCCGGCCTCGCGCACGGCGGCGTGCTGGCCACCGCGCTGGACGAGACGCTCGGCTCGCTGAACTGGCTGCTGCGGGTGATCGCGGTGACCGGACGGCTGGAGACCGACTTCACGGCGCCCGTCCCGTTGGGCACCGTGCTGCACCTGGAGGCGGAGGTCACCGCGGTGCACGGCCGGAAGATCTATTCGACGGCGGTGGGTCGGATAGGCGGCCCGGAGGGGCCGGTCGCGGTGCGCGCCCGGGCCGTCTTCATCGAGGTCAAGGTCGACCACTTCATCGACAACGGAAGGACCGAGGAGATCCAGGCGGCGATGGCCGACCCGGACCAGGTCAAGCGAGCGCGTGCCTTCGAGGTGAACCCGTGAATCAGCGACGGAATCCGGTTGATGTGCTGCTGCGCCGGCTGGACCCGGACGTTCCCGTTCCGGGCTATGCGCACCCGGGCGACGCGGGCGTCGACCTGGTGACCACCGAGGCCGCCGAGCTGGCACCGGGGGAGCGCACCGTCCTCCCCACCGGTGTGTCGATCGCGCTGCCCGACGGCTACGCGGCGTTCGTGCACCCGCGATCCGGGCTGGCGGCCCGCTGCGGATTGGCGCTGGTGAATGCCCCCGGGACGGTCGATGCCGGGTACCGTGGAGAGATCAAGGTGATCGTGGTCAATCTGGATCCGCGGGAGAGCGTGCGGTTCGAGAAGTACGACCGGATCGCCCAGTTGGTCGTCCAGCAGGTCGAGAAGGTGCGCTTCCACGAGGTGGCGGAACTTCCCGGCTCGGCGCGGGCCGAGGGGGGATTCGGGTCCACCGGCGGTCATGCGGCGGTGGACGGCTCCACGGGCGGGAATGAATACGCATCGGTCGTTGGCGACCGGGAAGGACAGTGACGTGTTCGGACGTCGCAAGAAGAACGAGGCTCCTGTAGAGCCCGCCGAGGACACGGCGCTCGCCGAAGAGACGACGGACGGCGAGAACGACGACGCGACGCAAGCGCGGCTCAACCTTCCGCCCGCGCCGCGCCCCGACGGCCCCTGGGACGTGTCGGAGGTCAAGGAGCCCGGCGAGGGTCGGGTGGACCTCGGCGGCCTGCACGTCCCCGGCGTCGAGGGCATGGAACTGCGGGTCGAGGTCGCCGGCGACGCGATCGTCGCCGCGACGATCGTCCTCCAGGACAGCGCCGTGCAGTTGCAGGCGTTCGCCGCCCCCAGGAGCGAGGGCATCTGGGGCGAGGTCCGCGAGGAGATCGCCACCGGCATCACGCAGCAGGGCGGCGTCATCGACGAGGTCGAGGGGCCGCTCGGCTGGGAGCTGCGCGCCCAGGTGCCGGTGCAACTGCCGGACGGGACCAACGGCGTGCAGGTCGTGCGCTTCGTCGGGGTGGACGGCCCGCGCTGGTTCCTGCGCGGTGTGATCTCCGGGCAGGGTGCGGTGCAGCCGCAGGCCGCCGGGGTGCTGGAGCACATCTTCCGGGACACCGTCGTCGTGCGCGGCGAGGCCCCGATGGCGCCCCGCGACCCGATCGTCCTCAAGCTGCCCGACGACGCTCAGATGGTGCCGGACGGGGTTCAGCAGGACCCGGCCGAGGGGTCGCGCTTCGGCGGCGGCGTGGAGCGCCTGGAGCGCGGGCCGGAGATCACCGAGATCCGCTGACCCGCGGTCGGCGCGACTGGGGTACTACGACACCGCGATTACGCTGCGCCAACGCCCCGGCAACGGCTCAAACATGACGGTTGAGAGGGGCCGTACTCCCGTAAGGGGGGTACGGCCCCTTCTTGTTTGTGCAGGTCAGATCAGACTGCGTAAGAAAACCGTCAACGGAACGCTAATGGCCGTAAGGGAGGCGTCAACAAGGCTCAAGTGGCGGAAGAACGGCGCTTTGCTCTAGGGGTCCAATTCCGTCTGCCCATCTAGGAGCACACGATGGCCGACGTGGCCTTCGTCGTCGTCACCCTCGCTGTCTTCGCAGTGGTGGCTCTCGTCGCCAAGGGGGTGGCGAAGCTGTGACCATCGAGAACATCGTCGGCCTCATCGTGGCCGTCGCCCTCCTCGGGTACCTGGTCCTCGCCCTCGTTTTCCCGGAGAGGTTCTGAGGTGTCGACAGCTGCAACCGCAGCGGGCCACATGAGCCCCGCTCTCGCCGGCGTGCTCCAGTTGACGGCGCTCATCGCAGCGCTCGCCCTGGTGTACCGCCCCCTCGGCGACTACATGGCCGCCGCCTACAGCTCCCCGCGTCATCTGCGCGTGGAGAAGGTCATATACCGCTGCATAGGCGCCAACGCGGACACGCAGATGCGTTGGCCCGCGTACCTCCGCGGTGTCCTCGCCTTCTCCCTGGCCGGGGTGCTCTTCCTGTACCTGATCCAGCGGATCCAGGGCGGGCTGCCGCTCTCCCTCGGATTCGCCTCCATCAGCCCCGACCAGGCCTTCAACACCGCCGCTTCGTTCGTCGCCAACACCAACTGGCAGTCGTACAGCGGTGAACAGGCCATGGGCCACGTCGTCCAGACCCTCGGGCTCGCCGTCCAGAACTTCGTCTCCGCCGCCACCGGCATGGCCGTCGCCATCGCCCTGGTCCGCGGTTTCGCCCGCTCCCGCACCGGTGAACTGGGCAACTTCTGGGCCGACTTGGTGCGCGGCACGATCCGCGTCCTGATCCCCATCGCCGTCGTCGGCGCGATCGTCCTCGTCGCCTGCGGCGCCATCCAGAACTTCGCCGGCATCCACGAGGTCGGCCAGTTCATGGGCGGCGCCCAGCAGACCAACGGTGGTGCGGTCGCCTCCCAGGAAGTCATCAAGGAACTCGGCACCAACGGCGGTGGCTACTTCAACGCCAACTCCGCCCACCCGTTCGAGAACCCCAACGCCTTCACCAACCTCTTCGAGATCTTCCTGATCCTCGTCATCCCCTTCTCGCTCACCCGCACCTTCGGCAAGCTGGTCGGGAACGTGAAGCAGGGCTACGCCATCCTCGCCACCATGGGCGTCATCTGGCTCGGCTTCACCGCGTTGATGATGTGGAGCGAGTTCGCCCACGGCGGGCCCGCGTTGCAGGCCGCCGGCGCCGCGATGGAGGGCAAGGAGAACCGCTTCGGAGTCGGCTCCTCCGCCATCTTCTCCGTCGCCACCACCCTCACCTCGACCGGAGCCGTCGACGCCTTCCACGACTCCTTCACGGCCTTCGGCGGCGGCATCCAACTGCTCGGCATGATGCTCGGCGAAATCGCCCCCGGCGGCGTGGGGTCCGGCCTCTACGGCATGCTCGTCATGGCCGTGATCGCCGTCTTCATCGCCGGCCTCATGGTCGGTCGCACCCCCGAGTACCTCGGCAAGAAGATCGGCACCCGCGAGATCAAGCTCGCCGCGTGCTACATCCTCATCACCCCCACCCTGGTCCTCGGCTTCACCGCCGCGGCCATGGTGCTTCCCGACGCCGTCGGCTCGATGCTCAACACCAAGGCACTGGGCGCAGGGCCCCACGGCTTCTCCGAAGTCCTCTACGCCTACACCTCCGGCGCCAACAACAACGGCTCCGCCTTCGCCGGACTGAACGCCAACACCCCCTGGTACAACACCACGATCGGCCTGGCCATGCTGCTCGGCCGCTTCCTCCCGATGGTGTTCGTGCTCGCCCTCGCCGGTTCGCTCGCCGAGCAGCAGCCGGTCCCCGAGACCGCGGGCACCCTCCGTACCGAGAAGCCGCTCTTCGCTGGGCTGCTCGTCGGCACGATCCTGATCATCACCGGTCTGACCTACTTCCCGGCGCTCGCCCTCGGGCCGCTGGCGGAGGGACTGTCATGACCGTCCCCGTGAAACCGGAGGAGCCCGGCTCCATGTCCACCGCAACACCGACCCGCGCTCCAGAACAGGACGACACCAGCGGGCAGCAGCCCGGAGACGGCCGTGTGGGCGGCGGTCTCTTCGACCCCAAGCAACTCGTCACGTCGCTGCCGGACGCCCTGCGGAAGCTGAACCCGCGGGTGATGGTCAAGTCGCCCGTCATGTTCGTCGTCGAGGTCGGCTCCGTCCTCACCACGATATTTGCCTGCCTGTCACCTTCCGACTGGTTCGGCTGGGCGATCGCCGTCTGGCTGTGGCTGACCGTCATCTTCGCCAACCTCGCCGAGGCCGTCGCCGAGGGCCGCGGCAAGGCGCAGGCCGACACCCTCCGCAAGGCCAAGACCGACACCGTCGCCCGCCGCCTCAACGGCACCGACGAGGAGCAGGTACCCGGCACCGAACTCCGCGTCGGCGACCTCGTCGTCTGCGAGGCCGGCGACATCATCCCCGGCGACGGTGACGTCGTCGAAGGCGTCGCGTCCGTCGACGAGTCCGCCATCACCGGCGAATCCGCGCCCGTCATCCGGGAGTCCGGCGGCGACCGCTGTGCCGTCACCGGCGGCACCAAGGTCCTCTCCGACCGCATCGTCATCAAGATCACGACGAAGCCCGGCGAGACCTTCATCGACCGGATGATCAACCTGGTCGAGGGCGCGGCACGGCAGAAGACGCCCAACGAGATCGCGCTGAACATCCTTCTCGCGTCCCTCACCATCGTCTTCCTGCTGGCGGTCGTCACCCTCCAGCCGTTCGCCATCTACGCCGGCGCCGAGCAGCCGATGATCGTGCTGCTCGCCCTGTTGGTCTGCCTCATCCCGACGACCATCGGCGCGCTCCTCTCCGCCATCGGCATCGCCGGCATGGACCGCCTGGTGCAGCGCAACGTGCTCGCCATGTCCGGACGCGCCGTCGAGGCGGCTGGCGATGTGTCGACATTGCTGCTCGACAAGACCGGCACCATCACCTACGGCAACCGTCGCGCCGCCGAGTTCGTCCCCGTCCCCGGCGCCGACGAGACGGAACTCGCCGACGCCGCCCAGCTCTCCTCGCTCTCCGACGAGACCCCCGAGGGACGCTCCGTCGTCGAACTCGCCAGGGAGAAGTACGCGCTGCGCGAGGGTGAGTTCAACGCCGACACGTTGACGGGCGCCGAGTGGATCCCGTTCACCGCGCAGACCCGGATGTCCGGCGTCGACGTCGACGGCCGCAAGATCCGCAAGGGTGCCTCCGGCTCCGTTCTCGCCTGGGTCCAGGAGCGCGGTGGCGAGGCCACCGAGGACGCCCGGCAGCTCGCCGACACGATCTCCCAGGCCGGCGGCACCCCGCTGCTGGTCGCGTTGGAAGACGAGAGCGGCCCCCGCGTCCTCGGCGTGATCCACCTCAAGGACGTCGTCAAGGACGGCATGCGCGAGCGCTTCGTCGAGCTCCGCAAGATGGGCATCAAGACGGTCATGATCACGGGTGACAACCCGCTGACCGCCAAGGCCATCGCGGAGGAGGCCGGCGTGGACGACTTCCTCGCCGAGGCCACCCCCGAAGACAAGATGGCGCTCATCAAGCGCGAACAGGCCGGCGGGAAGCTGGTCGCGATGACCGGTGACGGGACGAACGACGCCCCGGCGCTGGCGCAGGCGGACGTCGGTGTGGCGATGAACACCGGTACCTC
>NZ_JBIVXW010000144.1:0-8343 GCF_044769405.1 Streptomyces sp. NPDC090442 | reverse complement strand
TCGGTACGTATCGCCTGGATCGGGGATACTCGACGTGTCACGGGCGTGGGTCCTTCCGTACGAACTTTGGTCGGTTCAGTACGAAACCTACGCTCGTGGCCCTTTTACACCACCTCCCGGACGCGACCGAGATCCTCTATGAGAACGTCTTCGCCTCTGGCCGCTGCCGGCTCCTGCTGGGCGACCTCATCGCCCTGGCCGACCACGGCCGCGCTCCCACCGGCGATGTCGCCGCGCTGATCGACGCCGTCTGCGACGACCTGATCGCCACGGCCACCTCAACTGGTCGCACCACCGCCTTGTCGGCCTGCGTGCCCGCCCTCTACGCCGACCGCATCCGACCCGGCAGCCGCGTCGATACCTGGTACCTCAAGGGCGACCTCGCGGTCACCGACACGCACACCGGCGAGCAGATCCCCGTCCGTGCACTGACCGACTACACCGCCACGGTCAACGGCGCCCCGCTCCCGCTCGACGTGCCCGCCGCCATCGACGCCGCCCGCACCGCGCTTCACCCCGACAGCCGGTGGGCCTCCGCCCTCACCCAGGGAGATCCGACCGAGCCCAACATCGCCGCCAGCGCCGCAGGCGCGTGCTGGCTCGACTTCGAACACGCCGGGCGCAACATCCTGGCCGGCGAGATCGCCAACCTCCTGTGGTACCTGCTCGCGCTCGGAGGCTGGCTCGTGCCCACCTACCAGCTAGACGTCTACACCCGCACCCTGCCACTCCACCTGCCCCCGACCGCCATTCCCGCCGTCGAGCACACACAACTGTCCGCCCGGCACCGGCGGTTGGACGTGCACTACACCTGGCCTACCGGCCCGGGGCGCCACACCGCCCTCGTCCAGCTCCTGACCCGCCTCACCGGCGACCTCGGCGATGCCGCCAGGCTTCCCCCCGACCGGCAACTGGCTGACTTGCGCCCTTTCCTCACTCTTCGCATCCTGGGCGTCCTTGCGCCCCACCAGCTCACCAGCACCGACCTGCTGCTTGTGCTGGCCAAGCTCGCTCAGGCCCAACACCTCCCCCACGACGATCAGTTCACTCACACCACCCCTTCGTCCCTTGCTCCCGAGGAGGCTTCATGACCACTCCTGTTCTCGATCTGCCCCTTACTGCCCGCCCTCTCCAGGGGCGCGTCGCTCTGGTCACCGGCGCCGCAACCGGCATCGGCGCGGCCACCGCCCGCGCCCTTGCAGGCGCCGGCGCCACGCTCGCCGTCAACCACTTCACCCAGATCGCCCAGGCACGTACCGTCCTGGATGAAGTCCGCCGACTGGGCACCGACGGCATCGAGGTGAGCGCCGACCTGACCGACCCGGACGCGGTCGGGTTGATGGTCAGCCAGATCACCAGCGAAATCGGCCCGGTGGACATCCTGGTCAACTGCGCCGGGGCTTACCCGCGCACCACCTGGGAGGAGACCGACGAGGCCGCCTGGGCGCACGCGCTCGACGTCAACCTCACGATGCACTACCGCACCAGCCACGCCGTCACTGCCTCGATGATCCGCCGCCAGTGGGGGCGCATCATCAACGTCTCCAGCGTCAACGCCCGCGCCGGACGCTGCGGCCTGACCGCCTACAGCGCCGCCAAGGCCGGCATGATCGGCCTCACCCGATCTTTGGCCAGGGAACTTGGCCCCTACGGCATCTGCGTGAACACTGTCCTGCCAGGAGCCATCCAAGTCGACGCCGAGAACACCCTGCCCGCCCGCCACCGCGCACGCCCCGAGGACCAGATCGCTCGTCAATGTGTTCCCCGCCGAGGCCAACCCGCCGACGTCGCCGCCGCGATCGCCTTCCTTGCCGGCCCGTCCGCATCGTTCATCACTGGTCAGTCGCTACATATTGACGGCGGCTGGATCCTGCACTGACCCCGCCCACCACCGAAGTCTCAGGGAGACCCCGCGATGAAGCAACGCGTCCGCGCCGTCCTGATCACGCCCGACAACACCATGCTCCTGATGAAACGCATCCGCCCCGGCATCGCCCCCTACTGGGTGATCATCGGAGGTGGCGTCGAGGACAGCGACACCAGCCGCGAGGATGCCCTCCTGCGCGAGATCCGAGAAGAGATCGCCGGAGAGGCCCAAGTCGAGTGCCTGCTCCACCAGTTGGAGAACCCCAAGGGTGAGACCGAGTATTTCTACCTCGCGCGCATCGCGACGTGGAACTTCGCCGACCGTACCGGCCCCGAGTTCCAGCGGGACGACCGCGGCGAATACGTCCTCGAAGAGATCCCCCTTACCGCCAAGGCCATCACCGAGGTGAACCTGCTGCCCCAGGAGATCTCCGCTGTACTGCGCGAGTGCCTCGACCGCGGTGACCTGCACGCCACGGCCTAATCTCGCAGGGTTCCCTGCGGCGAGCCGTGGGCCCGTCACTGGCGCCTTCGGCGTGAAGGGCGTCGCGTGTCAGGGCTCGCGGTCGTTCCTGCTCAGTTCAGCGCCAAGACAGACACGAACGGACTCTCGTTGTTCGTGGCGAACGCACCAAGTCTCATGCGTTGTTGCCTCTTTGCTACCTACCGGGCTGTTCGCGGTGACGCTTCAGGTCCAGTAGGTCGGCTGCGAGCCCCGTTCCACCGTGCTTATCCAGGCGGAGGGTGAGGCTCTGTTCTGGGCCGTCGTAGTGGAGGATGTGTCGTAGGCCGAATTCATCGAGCAGTCTGCTCAGTTCCCTGGCGACACTCACGGTGCTCTCTGGGTCGATGTCGTCCAAAGCCGCTGTCATGAGCTCACCGGACTGTGGCTCTGCTCCGGTCCAGCCGTCGAGTGCCGGCGTGTTCTCGTCGGCCAGCACCGGCGGGCGATTGTACCAGTCGTCATCCATAACGCTCCTGCTGTCCTACACGATCCCGCGGCGACGTCACCGCCCCTGGATGACGACGTCATCAGGGGCGGTCCGTACGCCGGCAACGATTTTGGGGCCTCAGCACGCATGACGGTACTCGGCACAAGGTCGTATTTCTGGTCGACGTGACGTTGCGCCTGGCGAGGTGCTGGGGGAAGCGGCTATTGTCCCCAACGGTGCTGGACACGCACGCACCCAGGCCGCCAGCCGCTCCCACGCAGCGCTGGCAGATGCCTCAGGGTCCGCTGGACACAGATACCAGCAGCCCGGAAACGGTCGAGGGCCCGTGCAGTGACAGCACCCTCTTGCGGTGCGCGGCGTGGGCACGTACCGGAATGCGGCTGCAGATGAGTCGGAAACGAAACGGTGATCTCCCCTCCCGCGCCAAGCGGTTGGCCGTGACGGCGGGGATCCCGTATACCGAAGCTCTCGCCTCGTTGAGGACTCCTCGTTCCGCTGGCCAACCTCGCCGGCGCCGAGGTGTGGCCACGGGGGGTGCGGGACCTGGACGTCTTGCTCGGTGGCGGTCTTCGCCCTGGCACTCTTACCCTGCTCGCCGGTCGTACCATGGCTGGCACGAGCACCCTGCTGCTGAGCATCGCTCGGTACAACGCCCTCCGGGATCGGCCCGTCGTCGTGGCGGATTTGCAGCACACCCTCGCGGAGACGGGGCGGATGTTCCTTGCCGCGAGCAGCAACCTGGGCGAAGGCCCTGCTGATGCTGGCCGCCTGGCCCACGCTGCTGAGCGCATGCGTCGCCTGCCGCTGCGGCTTGTCGGTCCTGGGGGCGACGTGATCGGTCGGCTGCGGGGCGAAGCAGTCAGGGGTGCGCGTCTGCTCCTGCTTGATGATCTCGCGCTCGCTGCAGGGTCGTTGGCTCCACCGGAACCTGGGGCTGTTGCCGCCGAGTTGGCTCGTGTTGCCCGGGAATTGGCAGTCCCCGTCGTCGCTACCGCCCATTTGGGGCCCGAGCAGGGAGTCGGCCCCAGAGCCAGCGACCTCCGTGACCCTCACGCGCTCGACCATGCTGCCGCCAGTGTCCTGCTTGAGCGTCCGGCTCGATTGGGCGGTCATCCCGGTCAGCCCGATCTGGTCACTCTCCACGTCACTGGCCCCAGGGCTCCAGCCGCACAACTGTCCTTTTTGACCCGGAACATCGTCGTATGACTTCACCCTGATGAGAGGCGGCCTGGTCGCTGCCGGCCTTCGGCGTGACCGGGGCAGAGTCAACTCGACACAAACGCATTGTGCGACCATCGCACAACTCTTGCGACCATCGCACGAGTTGTGCGATGGTCGCACGATGCATCCGATTCGTGAACTCGCCGCCGTGATCCACCCGATGCCCGAGCCGGGAAGCGTCACCCCCCAGGAGTGCTTCGGCGATGCCTGCGACCAAGTCGAGCGCGAGCGCCAGCAGTGCGCAGACCATCTCCAAGCGGTCTTCCTCGGCACAGAAGAGGACCCCCTCATCCTGGCTCTTCAGCAAGCTCAGGAGCAGAGGGAAGCGGCTGAACAGCTCATTCGCCGACTCCTGGCCTATGCCCGGGAGTTCAAGCCGAGACGCAGCTACTCCCTCGGAAAACTCGCCGGCCCCTCCGGCTACACGCCATCCGGCGTACGCAGCGCCTACACCAGCACCGAAGTCGATCTGATCCAGGAGCAGATCAACCGCGCCCCGCTGCACACGGTCAACGGGAAGGAGCAGGCGTGACCATCCATCCGGCGACAGTGGACAACACACCGCCAAGCGCCCCGACGCACCATCTGCCCCTCAACTCCTCCCTGCCTCCCTATCGGCAGGTAGCAAACAAGATTCGGGCACAGATTCGCTCCGGGGCCCTGCGGGCCGGCGACCGGCTTCCCTCCACCCGGTCCCTGCAGGACACGTACGGGATCGCGAACAGCACTGCCCAGGCCGTCATGCGCCTCCTACGCCAGGAGGGCCTCGCCTGCACCACCCCTGGTCGAGGATCCTTCGTCGCCGACCAGCTCCCCCCTGCCGGCATGGTGCCGCACCCAACCGACGAGGACGCCGCGCCAACCCATATGCCCACTGCTGAATACGTCGAGCTCAGTCGTCGTCTCGACGAACTCGCCGCCTCCCAGGACGCGTTGCTGCGCAGGCTGCGTCAGGTCGGCGAGTTGGGCTCCTCATAGGCCGCCACAGGCGCTGCCCTGTACCGATCAGCCACGGCCTCGGGGTGCATCGCCGAGGGCAACGTCGCGAAGCGAGCGGTATGGCCGGAACGTCGGCCGGGTGGTTCGGCACCGGGCAGCGGCCGAGGGCCAGTTGCAACCGCACCACATGGTGCGCCTCAAAGCGCTCTTTCGTTGATGCGGAGCGTACGGCACACTGCTGATCACTGTTTTGACTGTCCGCCACGATGGAAGGGACCCGCACATGGGTAGGCACGGGGACGGCAAGGGCGGATCCGAAGGAGACCAAAAGCAGTCCCCCCGAGAAGGGGATGGTCAGTGGACCAAGCCGGTATCGAACCCTCCGAAGAAGTGACGCGCGCAGGATGACGTCACCGGAACGGCTGCTGGAGATCCTGGACGCCAAGAACGCGGTCCCCCCAGAGTGGAGGCAGACCGTCGCCAGCGTGCCGCGGGAGCTCTTTCTCCCCGAGACCATCGAGGTGTACGACCGGCTGATCTCTCGGGCCGACAGTCCCGAGGAGTGGCTCACCGCGGCATACGCGGACGTGCCGATCTTGACTCAGTGGAACGACGGCGCGGAAATGTCGGCGGGCGACTACCGGCTGCCGACGGTGTCCTCCAGCATGCCCAGTCTCATGCTGGAGATGCTGAGCCTGCTCAATGTCCGTCCCGGAGACCGCGTATACGAGGCCGGTGCGGGCACTGGCCTGCTCGCCGCTTGGCTGGCCCACCGCCAAGGCTCCGCCAACGTGGTCACGGCGGAGTATGACGCCACGGTCGCGCAGCAAGCCGAACGCAATCTCCGGCGTGCTGGCTACTGCCCTCGCGTGGTGTGCGGGCCTGGCGAGCAGGGTTGGGCAGCTGGCGCGCCATACGACCGGTGGATCGGCTCGTACACCGTTCCAGAGGTCCCTTACGCCGCGATCCAGCAGACTCCTCATGGTCGGATCGTCACGCCCTGGGGCGGCAGTTTCTTCAGCCACAACCTCGCCGTGGTCGATGTCGACGAAGGCGTAGGGCGCGGTCGCTTCCAGGGGTACCCGAGTTTCATGCGCACCCGTATCGGCCGGCCGCACCGTGGGTTTCTCTCCGATTTCCTGCACCACCAGGGCGAGGAAGAACAGTCGCGTACGGGCTTGTCGCCCTTGGATGTTGCGGGTAGCGCCGATGCGTTGTTCTTCATCGGGCTGGATCTTCCTGACGCCTGGCATCTGCTCGTCGAGGCAAGCGACGGCAGCGGCGAACGCACACTATGGATCCTCGCCGACGACCGGAAATCATGGGCTGCGGCTGAATACGTTCCTGGCGAGGACTCCTTCGAGATCGGTCAGTTCGGGCCACGGCACCTGTGGGATGAAGTCGAGGAGTCGTACGAGAAGTGGGCGGGCTGGGGGCGGCCGTCGCGCGACCGTGCGGGACTCACCATCACGAAGGCCGCTCAGCACGTATGGCTGGACACCCCGGACAACGTCATCAGCTGACGCGGCACCGGTTGATCGATTCGACGGTGCGTTGGGTGTTTGGCGGTGCGTTGCCCGCAGTCGCCGGATGCGCATGCAACCGACGAGGGCTCCGTGCCAGCCCACATGCCGACTGCTGAATTGTCGAGCTCAGTCGACGCCTCGACGAGCTCGCTGCCTCCAAGGACGTGTTGCTGCGCAGGCTGCGTCAGGCTGGCGAGCTGGGCTCCTCGTAGGCCGCCGTGGGTGCTGCCCTCTGCCGATCAACCACGGCCGCGGGGCACGGTGGCGTGCAGCGGGCGGTCGGGGAGGGGACCGTGGGCGAAGGCAGTGAGCGCGGCAACGGTCGCCTCTCGGCGCCCCGCGAGGTGGCTGGAGCGGCATCTTGGACCGCAGTCGCCTGCAGGATATGCCTGGGCGGAGCGGGAAGCCGGTAGATGACCTTGTTCGCCGCGAAGTCCCGGACGGTGTACAGGAGTCAGGGGGCCCGTCGGGCCTGGGAAACGAGGTGTGGGGGCCTTCACCGAGTGGGAGTGCGCTGTGCGCGGGGCCTGACGGCTGTTTTCGTGGACTGCGTCGCGCCGGGCCGCGGGCGGTCGGTGCTTGGTACGCGCTGCCCGGACAGGAAGCGAGAGAGGCCGGTATCACTGATGCCCACCGCGGCCGCGAGCGTATTTTGCAAGAACCCCTCCTCGCTCTTCAACGTGGTGACCAAGTCTTTCAACGAAGGGCCGGTCAGGGTGCGCAGTTGGTGGCGCTCGTGTTCGGTCAGCGGGCGGATCGTCACGGCGTGGCGGCGCGCGTGATCGAGGGATGCGCGGGAGGCCAGGGCGCGGATGCATTCGGGGGCCCGGCAGGTCTTGCGGTCGTAGCCGCCAGGCAGCGGGCACCGCTGCGCGCCGCAGCCGGGACACGTGCGCACCATGATCTTGCGGGAGGCCCTGCCGTTGGCGACGGACTGGGCGGCCTGCGTGCGGCGGGTCTGGGCCGGGGCGGGCGGGAAGGTCCGCGCGTGCGCGGCGGCCTCGGGATCGCGGGCGTTCTCAAAGCGTTGCCACGCGGCCGTACCGACGCGGGCTGATGCCTGCTGGGACAAGGATTCACGCAGCGTGGTGGCGGCGAGGCTGCGGCTGCGGGCGAGGCCGTGGGCGGCCTTATACTCGGCGGCCGTCATGCCGTGCGCCCCACTGACGTGTGGGCCCAGCGAGCGGTAACGGCGGCCGCATTCGTGGCACAGCACGCTGGTGCCATCGTCGTCGAGGACGCCGTAGAGGCCGTGCCCGTCAGGCTGCCCGTATCGGTCGAGCTCCGTGTCATCGAGCGGGCGGCCGGCCCGGGCCCGCTTGTAGCAGCGCATACACAACCCTTTGGCCACAGTCGTCCGCTCTTTGCACGCCGTGCACGTCGCCCGAGCCGAGCTCACCACTGATTCCTCTCCTTCGTCCCCACGCAACTCATCATCGGGCCAGTGCTGGCGCAGCGAGCGTAGTACGCCGAAATCCACTCCTACCGCGCAGGTCGCCCGTCGCCGGACCCGCCAGACGGCATGAGCGCTGGCTCGCGGGACCGAGCCCCGTGCCCGCAGGGCCCCGAACAGCACCCGTACTTGGCGAACGCGGCCGCGTGGTCGCTGGTATCGAGGAGCGCGCGGGTAGTGGCGGTGCGGCGCTCAGTGGTTGGCGGCGGTGGGAGTGCAGGCGGCAGGAGTCAGCGCAGCGGAAGTCGAGGCGTTTCGCTTCCTGCGCGGGGAGTTGGGGGCGAGGTTGGGGGTCGCGTCCAGTTTGTGGTGTAAAAGCACTCACGAACGGGTTTCGTGGGGTTGATGTTATGCGGCCTTGGTGAGGGACACGCGGGGCCGGGCT
>NZ_JBIVXW010000143.1:0-8825 GCF_044769405.1 Streptomyces sp. NPDC090442 | reverse complement strand
CGCTCCGCGACGAAGCCGTGCAGCCGCTCAGCCTGGGCCCGCAACCCCGCCTCGGACTTACCCGACAACACCCACGCCACCGGACCCACGTCCGAGCGCTCGGGCTCAACCTCCCCAGACCCCACCGCCGGCGCCTGCTCCAAGATCACATGCGCGTTGGTCCCACTGACGCCGAACGACGACACGCCGGCCCGTCGCGGTTCGTCCCCCTGCGGCCACGGGCGGGATTCGGTCAGCAGCTCCACCCCACCCGCCGACCAATCCACGTGCGAGGACGGGGAGTCCACATGCAGAGTCTTCGGCAACACACCGTGCCGCATCGCCTCGACCATCTTGATCACACCGGCCACCCCCGCAGCCGCCTGCGTATGACCGATGTTCGACTTGACCGAGCCCAACCACAGCGGACGCCCCTCCGGCCGCCCCTGCCCATAGGTCGCCAACAACGCCTGCGCCTCGATCGGATCGCCCAGCGTCGTACCCGTACCATGCGCCTCCACCGCGTCGACCTGGTGGACGGCCAGTCCGGCGCTGGTCAGCGCCTGGAGGATGACCCGTTGCTGCGCCGGGCCGTTCGGCGCCGTCAGGCCGTTCGACGCACCGTCCTGGTTCACCGCCGAGCCGCGGAGGACGGCGAGCACCTCGTGCCCGTTGCGCTGCGCGTCGGACAGCCGCTCCACGAGCAGCATGCCCACGCCCTCGCCCCACCCCGTACCGTCCGCGCCCTCGGCGAACGCCTTGCAGCGGCCGTCCGCCGCCAGGCCGCGTTGGCGCGAGAACGCCACGAACGCGTTGGGGGTCGACATCACCGTCACCCCGCCGGCCAGGGCCAACGAGCACTCACGCTGCCGCAGTGCCTGTGCCGCCAGGTGCAGGGACACCAGCGACGCCGAGCAGGCGGTGTCCACCGTCACGGCCGGCCCCTCAAGGCCGAGGGTGTAGGAGATGCGGCCGGAGACGACGCTCGCCGAGATGCCGGTCGCCAGGTAGCCCTCGATGCCCTCGACGCTGGAGACCGCGTTCATGAGGGTCGAGCCGTAGTCCTGGCCGTTGGTGCCGGCGAACACGCCCACCCGCCGACCGCGCAGCGACGTCGGGTCGATCCCGGCTCGCTCCAGGGCCTCCCAGGACACCTCCAACAGCAGTCGCTGCTGCGGGTCCATGGCCAGCGCCTCGCGCGGCGAGATCCCGAAGAACTCGGGGTCGAAGTCGGCCGCGCCGCTGAGGAATCCGCCCTGGTTCACGTACGACGTGCCGAGCCGGTCGGGGTCGGAGTCGTAGAGGGTTTCCAGGTCCCAACCCCGGTCCGCGGGGAATCCGGACATCGCGTCGCCGCCCGATTCGAGCAGCCGCCACAGCTCCTCGGGCGAGGCGACCCCGCCCGGGAACCGGCAGCTCATCGCGATGATGGCAATGGGTTCGTCGTTCTTCGACTCGGCCTCGCGCAGTCGCTGGCGCGTCTGGTGCAAGTCAGCGGTGATCCGCTTCAAGTAGTCGAGGAGCTTGGCGTCGTTGCGGTCGTTGCCGTCGTTACCCATGGTTGGCCGTCCCCCTGTGCCCGTTCCGGAAGTCGTACGTCTGCCTGAGAGTCAGTCGCCACGGGCCGCCGCGGAGTCGGCCGCGGCGGCCCGCGACCGGCTACGAGATGCCGAATTCACGCTCGATGAAGTCGAACACCTCGTTGGCTGTCGCGGATTCGAGTTGGCCGGCAACTTCCGCATGCTCCTCACCGGCGTCGCTCGCCTCTTCGGCGGCGCCGGCGGACCACTGGGACAGCAACGTCTGGAGACGCATGGTGATCTGGTTTCGTGTCGTCGGATCCGGATGCGCGAAGCGCATCACGGCTTCCAGCTTGTCCAGTTCGCCGGCCACCGATCCGGGTGCCGACTGGCCCTGGTCCAAGTCGAGTTCGGCGAGCAGGAATTCCGCCAGCGCGGCGGGGTTCGGATAGTCGAACACCACGGTGGCCGGCAGCTTCAAGCCCGTCGCGGCACCGAGCAGGTTGCGGAATTCCACAGCGGTCAGCGAGTCGAATCCCATGTCCCGGAACGGGCTCCGCGCGTCGACGGCCTCCGGGCCCGCATGCCCAAGCACCAAGGCCGCCTGGCTCCGCACCGCTTCCAGCAGCACCCGTTCGCGCTGCGGCCCGACGGCCTGCGCCAGTTGCGCACGGAGCAGTTCGGCCGCACCGCCCACTCGTCCGCTGCCGGCAGTTATGTGCCGTACGGCGTCCGGGAGTTCGGCGAGCAACCGGGTGGCGCGAACGGCCGTGAAGCCCGGCGCGAACCGTTCCCAGTCGATGTCCGCGAGGACCTCGCAGGCCGTCGCGTCCTTGCGCTTCAGTACCCGCCCCAGTCCGCGCAACGCCAGTTCGGGGGCCATGGTGCCGATGCCCCCGCGTTGGAACCGGTCGTCGCCGTTCGGTGCGGCCGCGGCCATGCCGGCGTCGCTCCACGCGCCCCATGCGACGGACACGGCGGGCAGGCCATTCGCGAGGCGCCGCTCGGCGAGCGCGTCCAAGTAGGCATTGGCGGCTGCGTAGTTGCCCTGGCCGGTGGCGCCGAGCACTCCCGCGATGGACGAGAAGAGGACGAAGGTGGTGACGGGATGGTCTCGGGTGAGCTCGTCCAGGTGCCTGGCGGCGTCCGCCTTCGGCCCGAAGACCCGCGCGAAACGGTCAGGCGTCAGCCCGTCCACCACACCATCGTCCAACACACCGGCGGTGTGGAAGACCGCAGAAACCTCCTCATCGGCCAACACCCCGGCCAACGCCACACGATCAGCCACGTCACAGGCAGCGATACGAACCTCCGCACCGGCCGCAACCAGCTCCTCCCGCAGCTCGTCAGTTCCCGGCGCGTCCTCGCCCCGCCGACTCAGCAGCACAACCCGACGCGCACCCCGCCCAACCACCCAACGAGCCACCAGCGCACCCAACGCACCCGTACCACCAGTGACCAACACCGTGCCACCGGCAACCGACCACTCCTCCCCCGCCACCCGGCCGGAACGCACCAGCCGTCGACCGAAAACACCCGAGGGGCGGACGGCCACCTGGTCCTCGACACCCTGCGACAGAACCGCGGCCAACCGACGCCCCGCCCGCTCATCCACCACAGCCGGCACATCAACCAACCCACCCCACCGATCCGGCAACTCCAACGCCACCACACGACCCAACCCCCACACCATCGCCGCATCCGGATCGATGACCGCATCCGACGAGCTCACCGCAACCGCACCCCGAGTAAGACCCCAGACGGGCGCCACCACGTCCATGTCCGACAGCGCCTGCACGGCAATGGTCGACTGCACGACGTCGAGGGCGACCAGCACTCCGGACACCGTCACCGTCTCCCCACGGGCACGGAGGAGCTCAGCAAGGCCGGCGCGATCCATCGCGGACGGCACCGTCAGAAGGCTGACCTGCGCGCCTTGCGCCGCCAACTGCCGTGCGACATCCGCGCATTCCTCGTCGCCGTCGCCGCCCTCGCCGACCAACAGCAGCCAGGTGCCGGACATCGTGGCGGGTTCCGGTTCCGTGATCGGTGACCAACCGACCCGGTACTGCCAACCCTCCACGGTCGCCTGGGCATCGTGCGCCCGGCGCCACGACGACAGGGCGGTCACCGCGGAGGCCAGGCTCGCGTCCTCGTTGATGCCGAGCGCGCTCCCCAACATCTCCCAGTCCTCGCCGGCCACCGCTTCCCAGAAGCGCGACTCCACCGCGTCCGCGACGGGGGCCGACGCCGCGGCCGACGGCATCGAGTCGAGCCAGAACCGCTGGTGTTGGAAGGCGTAGGTCGGCAGCTCGACCCGCTGCGGTCGGTGCGGCGCGAACAGCAGCCCCCAGGCCACCGCCACGCCGGCCGCGTGCAGTTGGGCGAGAGCGGTGACGAAGGTGTGCTCCGGGTCGCGGTCGACACGCTGCGTCGCGACACAGACACTGCCGCCACCGTCCCCACGCTCACCTTCGTCCTGGCTCTCGCCGACCATCCCCGCGGCCAAGGCCGCGAGCACGCTGTCCGGACCCACCTCAACGAACCGCGCGACACCCTCACCGACGGCCGCGCGCACCGCGTCCGCGAAGCGCACGGCCTCGCGCACCTGCCGCACCCAGTACGCGGACGAGCACAGGTCTTCGGCGGAAGCAGCCTCCCCGCTCAGTGTCGAAATCACCGGGATCCGCGGCGCCTCGTACGTCAACTGACCCGCCACAGCGGCGAATTCATCCAGCATGCCGTCCATGCGGTGGGAGTGGAACGCATGCGACACCCGCAGCCGGCTCGACTTCCGCCCGCTCGACTGCGCCCACTCCCGTACGGCCTCGACGGCATCCTCATCACCGGAGACCACCACGGAATCCGGCCCATTGACCGCCGCCAACGACACCGCCCCACCCAACAGGCCGCCGATCTCGTCCTCGCGAGCCTGGACGGCGAGCATCGCCCCGCCCTCCGGAAGCGCCTGCATCAACCGGCCGCGCGCCGCCACCAACACACACGCATCCGCCAGCGACAACACCCCCGCCGCATGCGCCGCCGCCAACTCACCAACCGAATGCCCAATCAACACATCAGGAACGACACCGAAGGACTCCAAAAGGCGAAACAGCGCCACCTCGACCGCAAACAACCCCGTCTGCGCATGCACAGTCCGATTCAGCTCAGCCTCATCCTCACCCCACACCACCTGGCGCAGGGGAGCATCCAACGCCCGCTCCAACTCACCCACCACCGCGTCGAAGGCGTCCGCAAACACCGGGAAACGGGCATACAACTCCCGACCCATACCAAGACGTTGCGCACCCTGACCCGAGAAGAGCAGGCCCAACCGATCGCCGTCCCCAGGCAGCGGAGTCCGGCCCCGTACCGCGTGCGGGGAGCCCGCGCCTCGGGCCACCGCGTCGAGGGCGTCGAGCAAGGTGGTGTTGTCCTCGCCCAGTACCACCGCGCGATGGGGCAAGGCAGAGCGCGTCGCGAGGAGGGAGTGGCCCACGTCCGCCGGGGACAGGTCCGGGCGGCTGGCCGCGAAGGCGTGCAACCGCCGCGCCTGGGCCCGCAGACCGGCCTCCGACTTGGCCGACACCACCCACGGCAGCGGGTGGTTCTCCGATGCCGCACCAGCACCCGACTCCCCGGGGGCCGGAGCGTCCGGCTCGCGCACCGGCTCGGGCACCGCCTCAAGGATGACGTGGGCGTTGGTGCCGCTGATGCCGAACGAGGAGATCGCGGCGCGGCGCGGCTGGTCGGTGGCCGGCCACGGCTGGGCGTCGGTCAGCAGTCGCACCGCACCAGCGGACCAGTCCACGTGGGAGGACGGCGCGTCCACGTGCAGGGTCACCGGCAGCGTCTGGTGCCGCATGGCCTGCACCATCTTGATGATGCCGGCGACGCCTGCGGCGGCCTGGGTGTGCCCGATGTTGGACTTGATCGACCCCAGCCACAACGGCCGCTCCGTGTTCCGCTCCTGCCCGTACGTCGCCAGCAGTGCCTGGGCCTCGATCGGGTCGCCCAGGCGGGTTCCGGTGCCGTGCGCCTCCACCGCGTCCACGTCGGCGGCCGACAGTCGGGCGTTCGCCAACGCCTGCCGGATCACCCGCTGTTGGGACGGACCGTTGGGCGCGGTCAGACCGTTCGACGCGCCGTCCTGGTTGACCGCCGAGCCGCGGACCACCGCCAGGACCCGGTGCCCGTTGCGGCGCGCGTCCGAGAGCCGCTCCACGAGCAGGACGCCGACGCCCTCGCCCCAACCGGTACCGTCCGCCGCCTCGGCGAACGGCTTGCACCGGCCGTCCGACGCCAGTCCGCCCTGGCGCGAGAACTCCTCGAAGGCCGCCGGGGTCGCCATCACGGTGACGCCACCGGCCAGGGCCATCGAGCACTCGCCGCTGCGGAGTGCCTGGGATGCCCAGTGCAGTGCGACCAGCGACGACGAGCAGGCGGTGTCCACCGTGACCGCCGGGCCCTCGAAGCCGAACGCGTAGGCCACCCGGCCCGAGACCACGCTGCCGGGGCTGCCGTATCCCACGTGCTGCTCGGAACCGTCGGCGGTGGTGTACACGCCGGTGCCGTAGTCGTGGTACATCACGCCGGCGAACACACCGGTCTGGCTTCCGCGCAGCCCCGCCGGGTCCAGGCCCGCGGACTCGATCGCCTCCCAGGAGGTCTCCAGCAGCAGCCGCTGCTGCGGGTCCATCGCCAGCGCCTCGCGTGGCGAGATCCCGAAGAACGCCGGGTCGAAGTCGGCCGCGTCGTACAGGAATCCACCCTCGCGGGCGTACGAGCCCCCGGAGCGGCCCGCGGTCGCACCGCTCCCAGGCAGGTCCGAGAGGTCCCAACCCCGATCGGTGGGGAACACCGAGACGCCGTCCCCGCCCGAGGCCACCAGGTCCCACAGTTGCTCCGGGGTGGTGACACCGCCCGGGTAGCGGCAGGCCATACCGACGATGGCGATCGGGTCGTCGGCCGCGTTCCCCGACGTGGCTCCGGTGTGCGGCGTTGTCGTTGCCGCGGTGACCCGCCCCGACGCCTCGGCCAGCAGGAAGTCCGCGAGGGCGGTGGGCGTGGGGTAGTCGAAGACCAGCGTCGCCGGCAGGCGCAGTCCGGTCACGGCGGACAGCCGGTTGCGCAGTTCGACGGCGGTGAGCGAGTCGAACCCGATCTCCGTGAACGGCCGTGCCGGGTCGATGGCGTTGGCGCCGGAGGCGTGCCCCAGCACGGCAGCCACGTCCGCACGGACCGTGTCCAACACCAGGCGCGCCTGTTCCTCGGCGGCCAGTCCGGCCAGTCGACCGGAGAACTCCGATGCTTCCGCCGTCTTGCCCCGAACCGCGCGCCGGGCCGGCACCCGTACCAGGTCGCGCAGCAGCGCAGGCACCCCGGCGGCCGCCGCGCCGGCGCGGATCGCCCCGAGGTCGAGGGCCAGTGGGGCGAGCACCGCCCGGTCCGCCGCGAGCGCCGCGTCAAACAGTTCGAGCCCCTGCTCCGAAGTCAGTGCGCCGATCCCGCCGCGGTTGAGCCGGCCCCGGTCCTCGTCGTCCAGGTGGCCGGTCATGCCGCTGGCCTGCTCCCACAACCCCCACGCCATCGAGGTCGCCGGCAGACCCTGGGCCCGTCGGTGCTGCGCCAAGGCATCCAGATACGTATTGGCCGCGGCGTAGTTGCCCTGCCCGGCGCCACCGAAGACCCCGGCCGCGGACGAGAACAGCACGAAGGCGGAAAGCTCACAGTCACGCGTCAGCTGATGCAAGTTCCAGGCAGCATCCACCTTCGGACGCAGAACAGCACCCACCCGCTCCGACGTCAACGCCTCAACAACACCATCGTCCAACACACCCGCCGTATGAACCACACCCCGCAACGGCCGATCCCCACAAACCCCAGCCAAAACACCCGCCAACGCCCCACGATCAGCCGCATCACACGCCACCACATCCACCTGAGCACCCAAGCCCGCCAACTCCGCCACCAGTTCACCAGCACCCGGAGCATCCACACCACGACGACTAAGCAGAAGCAAGTGCCGCACCCCATGACGAGAGACCAGATGCCGAGCCACCAAACCACCCAACGTCCCCGTCCCACCCGTGATCAACACCGTGCCATCCGGATCCCACACCGCCCCTACCAACGCCCCCTCAGACTCAGACACCCGACGCAACCGCGGCACAAACACCCCACCACCCCGCACCGCCACCTGAGGCTCATCAACAATCAACCCCGCCACCACAGAACCAATATCAGCATCCACATCCACGTCCAACAGCACAAACCGCCCCGGATGCTCCGCCTGCGCAGAACGCACCAACCCCCACACACCAGCCTGCACCAACCCCTCCACCACATCCTCCGACCCAACACCCACCGCACCCCGCGTAACAACCACCAACCGCGACTGCACCAAACACTCCTCCCCAAGCCACCCCTGCACCAACCCCAACACCCCAACAACACCCGAGCCACCACAAGAAACATCCTCAACAGCCACAACCACAGACTCCGGAACATCCATACCCGCCCGGATAGCATCAACCAACGCATCGACAGACCCAAACGTCCCCAAAGAACCGTCAAGTTGACCGAGCCCAACCCAACCCGCCGACTCCGAAACGCCACTCCCCTCCACCACACGCCACGCCACCTCAAACAACGACCCCACACCACCCCGCGCCGCAGAACGCAACTGCTCCGGCACCGCCTCCCGCAACACCAACCGCTCCACCGACACCACCGGCAAACCACCCTCATCCACCACCACCAACGACACCACACCCTCACCCACCACCCGCAAACAAACCCTCAAACACACCCCACCCACCGCATACACCCGCACACCCGACCACACAAACGGCAACCGCGGAACAGAAACCCGCCCCACACCCTCAGCAAACCCCAACGCATGCAACGCCGAATCCAACAACACCGGATGCACCCCAAACCCCTCAACACCACCCGCCACCTCAGGCAAAACCACCTCAGCCCACACCACATCACCCCCACGCCACACCCCACGCAACCCCTGAAACGCCGGCCCATACCCATAACCAGCACCCACCGACGCCTCATAGAACCCACCCACATCCACCGCCACCCCACCCACCGGCGGCCACACCCCAAACCCACCCACATCCACCGACCGAACACCAGCACGCGACACCACACCCGACGCATGCCGCACCCACACACCCTCAACATCCTCAACGTCCTCATCCGGCCGTGAGAACACACCCACCACACGACGACCAGACTCGTCCTCACCCTCAACACTCACCTGAACCGCAACACCACCCGACTCCGGAAGCACCAACGGCGCCTCCAACGTCA
>NZ_JBIVXW010000142.1:0-8946 GCF_044769405.1 Streptomyces sp. NPDC090442 | reverse complement strand
GAGGGGGTGGTAGGCCAGACGTAAAGCGAAGCAGTCTGGCCTACCACCCCCGGAGACCCGTCACCGCACCCCGACAGCCCCGCGCAGCGGACACATCGGCTCGCCCCGCGCAGCGGACCGGCGCCGCAGGCGCAAAGACAGCAACCCCCACGGCGGGAAAGCCGACAACGTGGGAAGCAGCCCAGGCGCAGGCCCAAGCCGACAACGAGACTAAGAAATCGTCGCGTTGGACGGGGGGACCCCCTCGGCCCCGCGGGAGACGTCCTCCGCCGCGCGCAGAACCCGCACCGCGTTGCGCCACGTCAGCTTCGCCAGGTCGGCCGACGACCACTTGCGAGCGATCAGCTCGGCCACCAGCGTCGGGTAGCTGGCCACGTCGGCCAGATCCATCGGCGTGAAGGCCGTGCCGTCGTAGTCGCCGCCGATGCCGACGTGGTCGATGCCGGCGACCTCCCGCATGTGATCGAGATGGTCGGCGACGATCGCCGCGGTGGCCGCGGGACGCGGGTTGGCGGACTCGAAGGCGCGCTGGACCGCCATCCCGCGCTCGGTCGTGTCGAGGTGGTGCAGGCCGTGCGCGCGCATGTTCTCGTCGGCGCGCTGGGTCCACTCGACGGCCGCGGGAAGCACGAACTTCGGGACGAAGGTGGCCATCGCAACGCCGCCGTTGGCGGGGAGTTGGGCCAGTACGTCGTCGGGGACGTTGCGCGGATGGTCGCAGACCGCGCGGGCCGAGGAGTGCGAGAAGATCACCGGGGCGGTGGTGACCCGGAGCGCGTCCCGCATGGTGTCGGGCGAGACGTGCGAGAGGTCGACCAGCATGCCGAGGCGGTTCATCTCGCGGACGACCTCCTCGCCGAAGGGCGACAGGCCGTGGTGGCGGGGCTCGTCGGTCGCCGAGTCCGCCCAGTCGTTGTTGTCGTTGTGGGTGAGCGTCATGTAGCGGACGCCCAGGGTGTGGAAGGCCCGCAGGGTGGCCAGCGAGTTGTTGATCGAGTGGCCGCCCTCGGCGCCCATGAGGGAGGCGATCCGGCCCTCGGCGCGGGCCGCCTCCATGTCGTCGGCGGTGGTCGCCAGGCGTAGGTCCGCTGCGTAACGGGTGGTCAACTGCCGTACGACGTCGATCTGTTCCAGGGTCGCACTGACGGCGTGGTCGCCGGCGTAGTCGGAGCGTACGTACACCGACCAGAACTGTGCGCCGACCCCGCCGGCCCGGAGGCGGGGGATGTCGGTGTGCAGGCTGGCGCTCTGGTCGGTGGCGACGTCCCGCCGGTCGAGGTCGTAGCGGACCTGTTCGCGCAGCGCCCAGGGCAGGTCGTTGTGGCCGTCGACGATCGGCCACTGCGCGAGCAGCTCGCGGGCGGCGTCCAGGGGGGCCGTCACTTGCCGCTCCCGAAGCCGAAGCCCGCGGCGCCGGCGACCTTGTTGCGCAGCCGCTTGCCCTTCTCGGTGGCCTGGTGGTTGAGCTCCTGCTGGAACTCCCGCATCCGGGCGCGGAGTTCGGGGTCGTGGGCGGCGAGGATGCGGGCGGCGAGCAGCCCGGCGTTGCGGGCGCCGCCGACGGAGACGGTGGCGACCGGGACGCCGGCGGGCATCTGGACGATGGAGAGCAGGGAGTCCATGCCGTCGAGGTACTTGAGCGGGACCGGGACGCCGATGACCGGGAGGGGGGTGACGGAGGCGAGCATGCCCGGGAGGTGGGCGGCGCCCCCGGCGCCGGCGATGAGCGCCTTCAGCCCGCGGTCGGCGGCCCGCTCGCCGTACGCGATCATCTCGTGCGGCATGCGGTGGGCCGAGACCACGTCGACCTCGTAGCCGATCTCGAACTCGTCCAGGGCCTGGGCGGCGGCCTCCATGACGGGCCAGTCGGAGTCGGAGCCCATGACGATGCCGATGACGGGGGCGTCGTCGGCGGGGCGCGGGGCGGGGTGGCGGTCGGGGGCGGTGCTGGCCGTCATTCCGTGATCATTCCTCGCAGGTAGCCGGCGGCGTGCGCGGCGCGCTCACGCACATCCGCCAGGTCGTCGCCGTAAGTGTTGACGTGCCCGACCTTGCGGCCCGGCTTCACGTCCTTTCCGTACATGTGAATCTTCAACTGCGGGTCGCGTGCCATGCAATGGAGGTACGCCGCATACATGTCCGGGTAGTCACCGCCGAGGACGTTGGCCATCACCGTCCAACGGGCGCGCGGGCGCGGGTCGCCGAGCGGGAGGTCGAGGACGGCGCGGACGTGGTTGGCGAACTGCGAGGTGATCGCGCCGTCCTGGGTCCAGTGACCGGAGTTGTGCGGTCGCATCGCCAGCTCGTTGACGAGCACGGCGGGGGCGCCGTCGGCGTCGCGGACCTCGAACAGCTCGACGGCGAGGTGGCCGACGACGCCGAGCTCGTCGGCGATCCGCAGGGCGAGCTGCTGGGCGTGCGTGGAGAGTTCGTCGGAGAGGTCGGGGGCCGGCGCGATCACGGTGTCGCAGACGCCGTCGACCTGGACGGACTCCACGACCGGGTAGGCCACGGCCTGGCCGTGCGGGGAGCGGACCACGTTGGCGGCCAGCTCGCGGACGAAGGGGACCTTCTCCTCCGCCAGCACGGGCACGCCGGCGCGGAACGGCTCCTCGGCCTCCTTGGCCGATCGCACGATCCAGACGCCCTTGCCGTCGTAGCCGCCGCGAACCGTCTTGAGGACCACCGGGAACCCGCCCGGCCACCGCCCCTCATCAAGGCGCTGCGCGCCGCCCCCGCCGATTTCGGCGGCGAAGCGCTCCACGTCGGCCGGGTCGGCGACGATGCGGTGGCGCGGGCAAGGCGCCCCGATGGCGTCCAACTTGGCCCGCATCACGCCCTTGTCCTGGGCGTGTACCAACGCGTCGGGGCCGGGCCGGACGGGGATGCCCTCGGCCTCCAACGCCCGCAGGTGCGCGGTGGGTACGTGCTCGTGGTCGAAGGTGAGCACATCGCAGCCGCGGGCGAAGGCGCGCAGGGTGTCCAGGTCGCGGTAGTCGCCGATGACGACATCGCTGACCACCTGGGCCGCCGAGTCCTGCGGGGTGTCACTGAGGAGCTTGAACTTGATGCCGAGGGGGATACCCGCCTCGTGGGTCATACGGGCGAGCTGACCGCCACCGACCATGCCGACTACCGGGAACGTCACGCCCCCAGGGTATCCGGCCGGCCGTCGCGGACCCGACCCGGGTTGGAGGATCGTCCGAGGCTGACGTTCGAGGGTGATCGTGAAGGTCCACAACAGCGGTGAGGTTCCGGACCGGGTGCGGAAGGGTTCCACCGTCCCCGGCCGGCGATAGGGGGAGGCCGCATGGAGATCGGCGGCATAGCGAGGAACTCCCGGGCGCTGGTGACCGTCGTCGCCGTCGCCGCCCTGCTGATCGCCCTGTACACGGTGATCAGCCAACTGTCCGGACCGGCGGTGTACGGCCCCGACGACACCGAGATCACGGTGTCCGCCGGCGACCGCTTCACCATCGAGGTCCCCGACGACCCCGACGACGCCTTCCGCTGGATCGTCGCCGACCCGCGTCCGGATCCGGCCGTTCTGAAGGCGGGCGCCAACCGTCCCGCACCGGACGATCCGCCCGGCCGGCCGTCGTCGTCCGACCGCGCCTCCCGGGCGCTGGACTTCGAGGCGGTCCGCCCGGGCCGCGCCGACCTGCGGTTGCTGTACTGCCGGCGGTGCGCGACGGGCGCGGCGTACGAGCCGGGGGCCCGCATCCTCAACTTCCGGATCATGGTCCGCTGATGGCCGGTCCTGACCGCTCTCGCGCACGGGCGTGCGGAGCGGGCCTCCCGGGCACCGGGGCACAGGGAGCGTGGTTAGCATGAGGGACCCCACCGGGCCCCCGGCCCGCCCACCCCCACGAACAGGGAGCTGAACGATCACCATGAGTGAACCGAGCGCGCTGCGGTCGCGGCTGGAGGCGCTCATCCGGGAGATCGTGAAGTTCGGCGCCGTCGGCGGCGCGGGGGTCGTGGTGAACTTCGCGGTCTTCAACCTCGTCCGGCACCTGACCGAACTCCCCGTCGTCCGGGCGAGCGTCGTGGCCACGGTGGTGGCCACGATCACCAACTACATCGGCTACCGCTACTTCGCCTACCGGGACCGCGACAAGCAGGGCCGGACCCGCGAGTTGACGCTCTTCCTGCTGTTCAGCGTGGTCGGCCTGATCATCGAGAACGGCATCCTCTACACCGCGACCTACGGGTTCGGCTGGGACGACCCGCTGCAGAGCAACGTCTTCAAGTTCCTCGGCATCGGGATCGCCACGCTCTTCCGCTTCTGGTCGTACCGCACCTGGGTCTTCCGCGGACTGCCCGCCCGGGAGGCGGTGGAGACCGCCGAGTCGTTCCTGGCGGACGGCTCCCGGCTGCCGAGCGGCGTCTCCCGGAAGTAGCCGCCCGCGCTCACACCTCGGTGAGCTCGCTCTCCCGGGCCAGGAACAGCGCGAAGACCGGCGGGTGTTGCTGGAGGAGCTCCAGGCGCCCGCCGTCGGCCTCGGCCAGATCCCGGGCGACGGCCAGCCCCAGGCCGGTGGAGTTGCGGCCGGAGACGGTCCGCTCGAAGACCCTCGAACCGAGGTCCGGGGGGACGCCGCGGCCGGCGTCGGTGACCTCGACCACGGCCTGGTTGCCGGTGACGCGGGTGCGCAGCGCGACCGTACCGGCGCCGTGCATCAGGGAGTTCTCGATCAGGGTGGCGAGCACCTGGGCGACCGCGCCGGGGGTGCCGACGGCCCGCAGCCCCTTCTTCCCGGAGCGGACGATGGCCCGTCCGGCGCTGCGGTAGGCCGGGCGCCACTCCTCGATCTGCTGCTTGACCACCTCGTCGAGGTCGAAGGCGACGGCCGAGCCGGTGCGCGGGTCACGGGAGTTGGTCAGCAGCCGCTGCACCACGTCCGTCAGCCGCTCCACCTGGGCCAGCGCGATGGTGGCCTCTTCCTTGACGGTGTCCGGGTCGTCGGTGAGGGTGATCTCCTCCAGCCGCATGGACAACGCGGTCAGCGGGGTGCGGAGTTGGTGGGAGGCGTCGGCGGCCAGCCGCCGCTCGGCGGTGAGCATCCGCGCGATCCGCTCGGCGCTGGCGTCGAGGACGTCGGCGACCCGGTCCAGTTCCTGGACGCCGTAACGGCGGTGGCGGGGCCGGGGGTCGCCGGAGCCGAGCCGCTCGGCGGTCTCGGCGAGGTCGGTGAGCGGGGCGGTGAGCCGGCGGGCCTGCCGGATGGCGAGCACCACGGCCGCCAGGATCGCCAACAGGGCGACGGCGAGGATCACCAGCAGGGTCCGGCCGATCTCGGCGCTGACCGTGGCGCGGGACTCCTGGACCGTCACGGCCTCGCCGCGGTCGCCGCGCACGTTGGACTCGATCACGTCGCCGGTCGGGCGCGGCCCGATCTCGATCTCCGGCTTGCCGGGCACCTTGATGACGGCGTAGCGGTGGGCGGTGATCTGCTCCGAGAGGATCTCCGGGGTGATCTTCTCGCCGCTGCCCAGCCGGCTCTCCACTATCCCGACCAGCCGGACGGCCTCCGACGACACGCTCTCCTGCGCGCCGGCCTGGATCGTGCGGGTCTCGACGATCACCAGGGAGACGCCGAAGACGGCGATGACGACGAGCACCACGGCCAGCGTGGAGTTGATCAGTCGGCGACGCACGGGCCCCTAGCTCTTTTCGAAGCGGAAACCGACCCCGCGGACCGTGGCGATGTACCGCGGGTTGGCGGCGTCGTCGCCCAGCTTCTTGCGGAGCCAGGAGATGTGCATGTCCAGCGTCTTGGTGGAGGACCACCAGGTGGTGTCCCAGACCTCGCGCATCAACTGGTCGCGGGTGACGACCCGGCCGGCGTCCCGCACCAGGACCCGCAGCAGGTCGAACTCCTTCGCCGTGAGCTGGAGTTCCTCGTCGCCCATCCAGGCGCGGTGCGACTCGACGTCGATCCGCACGCCGTGGGTGGCCGGCGGCTGCTGGGGCTCGGCGGTGGAACCGCGCCGGAGCAGGGCCCGGACCCGGGCGAGCAACTCGGCCAGCCGGAAGGGCTTGGTGACGTAGTCGTCCGCGCCGGCGTCGAGGCCGACGACGGTGTCCACCTCGTCGGCGCGGGCGGTCAGCACCAGGATCGGGAAGGAGTGGCCTTCGTTGCGCAGCCGGCGACAGACTTCCAGACCGTCCATACCGGGCAGTCCCAGATCCAGGACCACGAGGTCGATGTTGCCCTGGAGACCGGCGTCGAGGGCCGTCGGGCCGTCCTCACGCACCTCGACGTCGTAACCCTCGCGGCGCAGGGCGCGGGCGAGCGGCTCCGAGATGGACGCGTCATCCTCGGCGAGCAGTACACGGGTCATGCGCCGATGGTAGTCCGATGTACCGACAGCCTGGGGCGGACCAGCACGGATGGGCGACAGCCGGCCCGTTCCGCGCCCGCTCGCGCGCCCCGGAACGCGGGCGCGCGAGTGTGTATGTGGTCGACTCCACAGGCGCAAACGGTTCCGGAAGCGAGTGTGAGCGTTCTCTCACCCCTTCAAACGACCCGCCCGGCGGACGTATGGTGTCCCGAACGTCCGACGCACAACCCCGGGACCTATGGCGATCAACTGACGTCATCGGTCCCTGTTGTGTGCGGGGCTGGCACCTCCAGTCCCTTACACAGTGAAAGACCTGTCGACCGGGTCCGCCGGCCGCTGTTGCGGCACGGGGGCGTGGATCCCGGTGTCCGGCCTCCCGTCGGTCCCCCTGCGTGGGGTGCCGAACCTCCCGGACGTGAGGGCGGGCGGGGCGGGCTCCGGTGCCGGTCATCCCCCACCCGGGCGCGCACCGAGTTCTCTCGGACGCGTCCCGAGAAGCATAGGAACCCACCATGGCGTCCAGCCTGACGAAGGGCGCGGCCGAGCAGGGAACCCCTGCCGACGGCGGCAAGACCTTCTTCGGCCACCCACGCGGCCTGGCCACTCTCTTCATGACCGAGATGTGGGAGCGCTTCAGCTTCTACGGCATGCGTGCCCTGCTCGTCCTGTATCTGATCTCCGGTGGCACGGACGCCAAGGTGGGCTCCCAGGGCGGTGGTCTGGCCATGACGGCCGCCTCCGCCACCGCGATCTACGCGGTCTACATGGCCCTGGTCTACCTGCTCGCCATGCCCGGCGGCTGGTTCGGCGACCGGGTCTGGGGCCCGCGCAAGACGGTGATCGTCGGTGCGTCCATCGTCATCGCCGGCCACGTCGTGCTGGCGATACCGGGCCAGACCTTCTTCGTCGGCCTGGCGATGGTGGCGTGCGGCTCCGGCCTGCTGAAGTCCAACATCTCCACGATGGTCGGACACCTCTACAACGGCCCGCAGGACCCGCGCCGGGACGGTGGTTTCACCGTCTTCTACATGAGCATCAACATCGGGTCCATGGCCGCGCCGATCGTCGTCGGCGGCATCGGCCAGAGCATCAACTGGCACCTGGGCTTCGCGACCGCGGCGCTGGGCATGGCGCTGGGTCTGCTCCAGTTCCTGATCGGCACCCGGCACCTGAACCCCAAGAGCCACCAGGTGCCGACCCCGCTGACGGTGCAGGAGCGCAACGGCTGGCTGCGCAAGGGCCTGATCTGGGTCGTCATCGCCGCGGTCTTCTACGGGATCGTCGCGGGCACCGGCCACTTCACGCTCAACTGGGCGCTGCTCCCGCTGGCCATCATCGGCATCTGCGTGCCGTGCTTCGTGCTGCTGCGGATCAAGCGGGACAAGGATCTGACCGAGACCGAGCAGGCCAAGGTCAGTGGCTACCTGTGGTTCTTCGTCGCCGCCGCGGTCTTCTGGATGATCTTCGACCAGGCCGGTTCCACGCTGAACGTCTTCGCCGAGAAGAACACCGCGGAGTCCGTCTTCGGCCTGGCCTTCCCGTCCTCCTGGCTCCAGTCGATCAACCCGGTGTGGGTGCTCGCCCTGGCCCCGATCTTCGCCTCGATGTGGCTGGCGCTGGCCCGCCGCAACAAGGAACCCAGCACGCCGGTGAAGTTCGCCATGGCGATGGTGCTGATCGGTGCCTCCTACTTCTTCTTCCTGCTGCCGATCGCGATGTCCTCCGACGGCACCAAGGTCAGCCCGATGTGGCTGATCACCGTCTACGGCCTCCAGACGATGGGCGAGCTGTGCCTCTCCCCCGTCGGTCTGTCGGTGACGACGAAGCTGGCCCCGCAGAAGTACGCCAGCCAGATGATGGGCGTCTGGTTCCTCGCGGTCACCGCGGGCGACAGCGTCATCTCCCTGGTGTCCATCGCCGGCGCGGACCTCAGCGGCACGGGCGTGTTGATCACCGAGGCCGCCCTGGCCACGCTGGCCGGCGTCGCGGTCTTCATGTACCGCAGGAAGATCAGTCCCCTTATGGGGGACGTGCATTGATCTGCCCCTGCTGACGGAAGCGGACCCGGCACGGATGACCCGTGCCGGGTCTTTCTCTTCCCACGGGAGCCGGTGGCGGGCTGCTTCCCACGTTGTTGGCTTTCCCGCCGTGCGGGGTGCTGTTGCGCCTTGCGGCGCGGGCCCGTCCGCTGCCCGTCCGCTGCGCGGGGCGGTGCCGCTGCGCGGGGCGGTGCCGCTGCGCGGGGCGGTGCCGCTGCGCGGGGCTGTGCCGCTGCGCGGGGCTGTGCCGCTGCGCGGGGCTGTTGGGTGCGGTGACGGGTCTCCGGGGGTGGTAGGCCAGACTGCTGCGCTTTACGTCTGGCCTACCACCCCCTCCGACCCGTCCCCTCCCGATGAGGGGTGGATTTCTCCGGGTGGGGGCTAGTCACTGTGGTCCCCTGACCGTCACCGCTCAACCCAGCGGCCCGAGTTGACCCACCGGGAGGGCGTGGCACTCACCGGTTTTTCCCACCCTCCAACGGGAGGGGACGGGCCGGAGGGGTGGGGGTGCCAGACGTAAAGCGAAGCAGTCTGGCACCCCCACCCCGCAGGCCCGTCA
>NZ_JBIVXW010000141.1:0-9029 GCF_044769405.1 Streptomyces sp. NPDC090442 | reverse complement strand
TGCTCGGCGACGGCGGTGCGGGTGTCCTCGTCGAGGGGGACGTCGTGCAGCGCGCGGGCCCAGGCGTGGGCGTCGGCTTCGCCGATGGTGCGGCGATCGAACGCGGCACACAGGGAGAGCAGTTCGGCGGCGTCGGCCGGGGTCATGGTGTGGCCTCCTGTTGGCGGAGTCGGGCCGCGAGGTCGAGGCCGTCGCGGACTCGGGTCGTTGGCCGCCACCGTGCCGTTCTGGCCGAAGCGCGCCCAGTCCGAGAAGCCGTTCAACGCCTCGACCTTGTTGGTCGCCGCCGTCACCCGCGCCCGCAGCGGCACGTCCGAAAGGTAGCGCAGCTGGGCAGTGCGATCGCCTTGCCGACCTCGCGGAACGCCGTATAGAACGCCGTATAGGTGGCGTTGCGCCGCGAGCCGGAGCGCAGGTGCCGCAGCAGCAGGACGGAGGAGATGGTGCCCTCGCGGATCGAGACGATCACCCGCATCAGGTCGCGGAAGTGGGTCTCGATCAGCCGCCAGTCGATGACGTTGCGCCTCGCCTACGCCGTCGTCCACACTCACACAACGGCGTTGTCAGGGATGGCACTTCCTGATCACGAGTAGGGCCGGAGGTCGCTGGTGTCCAGGACAAAACCAAAGGGTTCGGGGATGTGTACTGTTTCGCCGAAGTTGGCGTCTTCACGCAGTCGGTAGCGCCCGTTCTCCACTTCGCTGAAGAGTGTCACCGTCTTTTGCCGGGCATCGACGATGAGGTAGAGGGGGATGCCCATCAGGGGGTAGTCGCGGAGTTTGCCGACCCAATCGTTCTCCGGGTTCGAGGGAGAAACGACTTCCACGGCGATCAGTGCCAGATCAGCGGCCACGCTGCTGGCCGTGGTGGTCATGGCGTCTTCGGGCAAATAGGTCAGGTCGGGGTTGCGAACCTTCGCCGTCTGGGGGGATTCCAGATCTGAATTGCCGGTGTCGATGTACCCCGTCGGGGTGTGTACGTCGAACTGGCGGCGGACCTTGCTGAGGTTGAGTTGGTGGACAGCTGAGGGGGAGGCCTGCATGACGAGGATGTCGCCGGACAGTTCAACTTTGAACCCGTCCGGCAAGGCGCGGCGGGCTTCTTCGAGCAGTTCGAAGTGCTGCGGATTCATCGTGTGCTCCTTGGCGGGGAGTGGGCGTCTGCCGACGGGAGGCCGATTCGGGAAGTTTCTGCAGTCCAGAAGGCCGGCCGTGGGTGGATCAGCTATCTGGGGTCTGTGAGCGGTCTCGGATGGGGTGCTGGACCGACATGGTTGGGCGCCGCGTTTGCCGAGGGCTCGGGCGGAGTGACGTTTCAAGCGGTTGTGGTGGCTGTGCGGGCGGCGAGGAGGGCGGCGGTGGGGTCTGCAGTGGCGGGGGCGCAGGGCCACCATTGGGCGCTGGTGCCGTGGCCTTCGCGAAGGTAGGGGTGCCAGCGGTTGTCGGGGCCGAGACGGATCTGGATGCCTTCGTCGTCGGCAGTGAGGCGATTGCGCCAGGCACGCAAGCGCAGGGTGCCGTTGTTGTCGGGGTCGGCGAGGGTAGTGCGGGCAGCGGCCATGGTGGCGGAGTCGGGGGTGAGGGGCGCGCGGGCGGTGGTGAAGCCGGCGGGGCCGCCGTGGCGCAGGCCGCGGACCAGTCGGGCGAAGTCGAGCGGGGGCAGGCCGGTGGCGAGGACGAGCCGGTGAAACCAGTCCTCGCCGACACCGGTCGCGGCGAGGCGTACGGAGTCCTCCAGCAGGGCGTCGGTGAGTGAGGCGGTGTGTCCGGCGGCGAGCGCGCGGGCCCGCTGTGCGGTGTCACGGGTGAGCGTTTCGAGGTCGTCGAGGGTGAAGGGAGCGCCAAGCGGAGGCTCGGCGGCGAGAGGACAGGGCGCAGCCTCGGGTTCGCCGGGCGCGGCCTCGGCCGCCTCAGGGGCGGCAGGGGTGAAGGCGCCTTTCCAGGTGGCGAACGCGTCGAGGGCGGGCACGCCCTGGCCTCGGGGCGCCTCGCCGAATTCCGGCGATGTGTCGGTGTGGGCCTGGCGACGCGTGCGCAGCGCGGCCAGGACGGCGTCCTTGGTACGGCCACGGAGGGTAAAGAGCCAGAAGGGGTCGTCGTCGAGATGGGCGGCGGTGGCATAGCACAGGGCGGCGGCGTGCTTGCAGGGGTAGCCCCAGTCGGGACAGGAGCACTCGGGCTCGAGTTCGGCCGGTTCGGGCAGCAGGGACACGCCGGCTGTGCGGGCGGCGTCGACGAGGTCGGCGGGCATCTCGCCGTCTAGGAGGGCGGCGGTCCAGCCTGCCTGGGCGGCGATGGCGTCGAAGAGGGCGCCCCACTGGGCGTCGGTGAGGACGCGCAGGCACACCGCTGAGTCGTACGGCCAGGGGGTGCTGCCCTCGACGTCAGCGCGCAGCACGCCGGGGGCGACGGTGACCGGGCCGACCATGCCCTTGCGGGCGTAGGTGCGGCCGCGGGAGAGGCGGCCGGCGTCGAGAGTGGAGGCCTCCAGGGCGTCCACCCATGCCCGGCCCCACCAGCTGGTGGCGAAGGCGCGGCTGCCCGTGCGGGGGGCTTTGCGTGCGGGGGTCATGCCTCGAACTCCTTGGACAGTGCGACGAGTTCGGCAAGGTCGGCGTCACCGAGCTCGGTCAAGGCGGCCTCGCCGGAGGCGATGACCTGATCCGCCAGGGCGCGCTTGGCGCCGAGCAGACGGGCGACCTTGTCCTCGACGGTGCCTTGGGTGGTGAGCCGGTGCACTTGGACGGGGCGGTCCTGGCCGATGCGGTAGGCGCGGTCGGTCGCCTGGTCCTCGACGGCCGGGTTCCACCACCGGTCGAAGTGGACCACGTGGGTTGCCCGGGTCAAGTTGAGACCAGTGCCGGCGGCCTTCAGCGAGAGCAGGAACACGGGGAACTCGCCCTGTTGGAAGGCATCGACCATCTCCTGGCGTCGCGGCACAGGCGTGGCGCCGTGGAGGTAACGGGCGCGGACGCCGCGGTCGGCGAAATGCCGCTCAAGCAGGCGACCCATCTGCGTGTACTGGGTGAAGACCAGGGCACTCTCGCCCTCGGCGACCACCGTGTCGAGAAGTTCGTCGAGAAGTTCCAGCTTGCCGGAGCGAGCGGGCAGCGGCCCGCTCTCGCGCAGGTAGTGGGCGGGGTGGTTGCAGATCTGCTTGAGCGCCGTGAGGAGCTTGAGCACCAGCCCGCGGCGGGCGATGCCCTCCGCCTCCTTGATCCGGGCCATGACCTCGCGTACCTGCGCCTGGTACAAGGCCGCCTGCTCGGTGGTCAAGGTGACAGGGTGGTCGGTCTCGGTCTTGGCGGGAAGTTCGGGTGCGATGCCGGGGTCGCACTTGCGGCGGCGCAGCAGGAACGGGCGGGTGAGACGGGTGAGTTGCTCAGCGGTCTGCCGGGCCGCCTCGACGGTCTCCTCGTCGGTGTCCGTGCCCAGGGCGCCGCGCTCGATGGCTTTGGCGAAGCGGTCGCGGAAAGCGGTGAGCGGGCCGAGCAGGCCGGGGGTCGTCCAGTCGAGCAGTGCCCACAGCTCGGAGAGGTTGTTCTCCACGGGGGTACCGGTGAGCGCGACACGCGCGCGGGCAGGCAGGGCACGCAGTTCGCGGGCTGTGGCGGCGTAGGGGTTCTTAATGTGCTGGGCCTCGTCGGCAGCGACAAGCGACCACGTAACGGCAGCGAGCCGCTCCCGGTCGCGGCGCAGCACTCCGTAGGTGACCAGGACGAGTTCGTCTTCGGCGAGGTGGTCGAGGGTGCGATCCCCGCCGTGGTAGCGGCGCACCGGGGTGGCGGGGGTGAAGCGGGCGGCCTCGCGCTGCCAGTTGCCGAGCAACGAGGCGGGACACACCACGAGGGTCGGACCCGCGGTGTCGGGCTGCTCCTGGCGGTGCAGGTGGAGCGCGAGCAAAGTGATCGTCTTGCCCAGGCCCATGTCGTCGGCGAGGATTCCGCCGAGGGCCAGGCGGGTCATGTCCGCCAGCCAGGCCAGGCCCCGCTGCTGGTAGCCGCGTAGGGTGGCAGTCAGGCCTTCCGGTACCTGGAGCGGGCCGCGGCCCTCGGGGTCGCGCAGCCGGGCGACCAGGTCACCGAAGGCGCCGGCCGCCTGCACGGCGACGCGCTCGCCGTCCTCCTCCAACTCGCCGGTGAGTACCGCCTGGAGCGCGTCCAGCGGGGCGAGCTCGCGGGTACGCCGCCGCCTGAGGCGGGCCACCAGCTTGGGCTCAGCGATGACCCATTGGTCGCGCAGCTTGACCAGCGGGCGATGGGCCTCGGCGAGCAGGTCGAGTTCGGCCTCGGTGAGCCTCTGGCCGCCGAGCGCGACATGCCAGGAGAAGTCGAGCAGCGCATCGCGGCCGACCAGCGTGTCCACGGTCGCGCCGGGCGCTGTCGCCGCCCCGATCTCCGCCCGCGCTTCAAGCGCTTTGACCATCTCCCGCGGCCAGTGCACGCGCACACCCGCCGCGCGTAGCGCATCGGGGGCGTCCCCCAACAGTTCCATAGCCTCCTCGTCCTCGAGCCTGAGCGCGCTAGGGGCGGCCTCAGTCAGCAGCCGGGTCAGCGGCTGCCAGGCACTGGCAGCACGACGCAGCCCCAGCAGCGCCTCAGCCTCGACGTGCGGTCCCAGCAGGCGCTGCGCGCGCCGCGGGTCGGCCCACAGCGCGGCAGCGTCCACGACCAGCGACGGGTCGGCGGCGGTACGCAATTGCAGCACAGCCTGGAAGACGCGGCGTCGCCCGGCCGGCGGCTCCACCCGCAGTTCCACGCTCACCTGCGCGGCCCGCTCGGCGGCGGCCTCGGCCGCCCACTGTGCCAGGCGCGGGTGTAGGGCACTGGTGCGGTCGGCGTACGGGTTGCCTGGCACACTCCAGGCGGCGGCCGGGGTGCGCGGCAAGGTGTCGGCGAGCGCGTCGCAGAACTCCCGTACCAGCGCGGCCGGTTCGGCGATGTGCGGTGCCCGATCGCCGTTCTGAGGGGCGGGTAGGTTGTGGGCGTACGGTGGCAGGGCGGCGGCCAGCGCATCCAGGTCCCGCTTGCCGCGCCCACCGGGCGGCCCGAACCGCCAGGTGGTGTACGTGTCGGAGGTCAACGCCGGATACAGGCGCCCCTCGCCGAGCAGTTCCAGCGCGCGACGGGCGACGGCCGCCCACGCGGCGAGCGACGGATGGACACCGGAGCCGGGCAGGTCAAGCAGGAGGGCGAGCGCGTCGCCGGGACCCAGCGCCCACCCCTCCACCGCGCGGGTGCGTACCCCGCGGCCGTGCGGCACAACGAGCGCGAGCCGGACCCGCCCCACCACCCCTGGTGCGGCGGACTGGGCGGGGACGCGGTCGGCGGTGGCGGCGGGCCGGTAGAGCACCAGACGCCCGAACCGGGCCGGCTGCCCCGGTTCGGCAGGGGCGAACACAGCGGCCCAGCCGCCGGCGGCGAGGTGCTCGCGCGCCCAGGCGACGGCAGCGAGGTCCGCCAGAGGCGCGGCCTCTGCACCGTTCTCGGTGATCTCCCTCACGAGCAGGCTCACTTGGCGCTCCCTGCCTTGAACGCGGCCTTTCGCAACCGCTTGGCCAATGTCTTGTCGACCGGCTTGACGGCGTGAGCCAGCGCGCCGAGCATCTCGCGGGTGTGCGAGTGGCCGGCCCGCCACAGATCGTCGGCCCGCTCCGCCACCTGGCTGAGAGAGCGTGTCCCATCGTCGGGGACCGTCAACAGCCCCTCGCGCAGCGCCTGTTCACCGCGGCGGGCGAACGGCAGCGCGCCGTCCACCAGCATCCACTCCAGGCCCCGCGCCGCCTCGCCCTCGGCCGGCTCACCGATCCGGCGCAGCATCGAGGCAGCCGTGTGCGAACAGCCGGTGACCGTGGAGACGGCGGCCTTCCGCAGCACCACCTTCGCCCGCCCGGCTGCATCCGCCTCCAACACGGCCGTCAGCACCCGCGGCGCCTGAAGGCGGCGTAGTGCGTCCGCTGGCTCCGTGCCGGCGCAGGCGTCCACGACCTGTACTGCGGCATCCGCGGGGGAGCGCGTCGCCAGCCAGCCCGCCACCTCCTGCGCAGCGTCCTCCTCGGAGGAGTAAGAAGGGAGCGAGTGCAACGGTTCGCCAGCGTCAGCCTGGGCCAGTGAGCCGATTACCGGCGCCGGGATACCCACCCGCGTCCACAGCTCACGCAAGCCGCAACGGCCCAGCGGAGTGAGCCGGAAGCGGCCAGACGGCAGCCAGTCGCGCCCGCGGCCGTCGAGTAGCACAGTGAGGGGGCCATCCACCTCCTCCCTCTCGCAGCCTTCACGCTCGGCGGCGCCGAACAACTCCAGCACCCCCGCGGTCTCCTCATACTCCTCGGCCAGAAGCGCCGAAACCAACTTCCGCGCCCGACCTCCGGCAAGCCCTTCCAGACCGCAAGCGAGGTGGCCGGCAACGTCCAGCCACTCCCCGTCCGGCAACTCGTACGCCGCGAGCAGCATCAGGAACCCCAGCGGTGGGACCCTGTAGGTCAGCGACAGCAATCCGCCCAGCGGCCCGTCCAACTCCGGGTCAGAGAGGGAAAGTTCGGCCACTGCGCCCGCCACGGCTCCCTGCCAAGCGGCCAGCAGCGCCGCGTCATCGTCCTCAAGGGGCAGTTCGTCACCGGCATATGCACGGGTGCCGTCCACTTCAACAAAGCCACAGTTCAGCGCCCATGTCCACGGCAGCCCCACCAACTCCATGTCGCCCGCGCTACGGATCTTCGCCAGCTGCGTGGCCCGCGCTTCGGGATCACCCCACTCCTCGGGGGCGATGCGCCACAGCTCAGCTTCCTCCACGGTCTGCCGCGCAAGCTTCGGCCGCAGCAACTCCTTCGAGGTGAGCTCCCGCTCACCGCGGCACCAGTGCCCAAGCCGCACCGCCGCCATGAAAGCAGGCGCTGCTCGCACCGCGCCGGCCAGTTCCGCCTCACCGAGCAGCCGTACAGCGGGCAGCCGGACCTCCGCGGCGCCGAGAAGAAGGCTCGACAGCGGCTCCTCCTCGGCCTCCACGCCGACCTGGCCCTTCCCGCCGGCGTCGACGACGACCGTGCCCGCTCCGCCGGACAGAGGATGCAGACCGCCGCACTCGCAGCAATACATTCCGGGCGGCACGCGCCGCCCGCCCTGCTTACTGCACCCATCCCGCCACGCGTCGGCAGACCGCCGCAGCCGGACCCCGGCCAGCGCCCGGGTGACCTTGGCGGGGTCGAACGCAGCCGGGTCGAAGCCCTCCCCACGAAGGCCGGCCAGCATCTCGTCGTACAGGCCGTCGTCCTCGCCCTGGACTTCCGTAGGCCGAGGACGTCCCCCGTCCTCGTAGCGCTGAAGCACTTCGGCCAACCTCCACACACCGCCGAGATCTTCGGCAGCAGGTATAGCCTGGCGCTCGCCTGCGCACACCGCGCGCGTCCCCTCACCTTCCTGGGCCGGGCGCACCGCCTCCACCGTGACCCGGTGCAGCCAGTTGTCACCAAAGCCGTAGGTGTCCATGCGGTCGCCAGCACGCGGCAGGACGTCCGCGAGTGCCGCCCTATCCTCGTCGAAGGCCGGGATGCCGACATCCCCCGGCGGGGCGTACCGACCGCCCGAGAGGTCCTCGAAAGCGTGCAGGTGCGCATCCTGCCAGCCAAACGCCACCTGGATCACGTCATACAGCGAGCCCAACGCGATGTCCGACGGCACCGCGAGCCGCCGCCACACCGGCGGTCTCATTCCCTGCAACTGGACCTTGAGCAGGTGGACGGAAGAGAGACGCTCGGCGGAACTGCGCTGGACGTTCATGGACTGAGGACTTCCCACACCTCGGAGGCGTACGGTGAGGGATGCTGCGTACCCGCCACCGTACGCCGAACGGCTGACCTGGCCATTCTTGCAGCCTGGGGCAGGTGGTCCAGCCGCTTAGTAAAACTCACCCGCCCCGCCATGCCACAAGACAATCTCCGAGAAGTGCCGAAGAAGTACGCAGGAGGTGACATCGGCGTCGCGGGTTCACGCAGCTCGTCAGGGAACCTACGGCGAGCCAGCCAGGATCGGCATCCTTCCCAGCCTTTGAAGTCCACTAAACCCGGGCGATTCAGTACCGGTGGGTGTGACGTCGTGGGCCCGTACGATGGCGGTATCGCGAGATGGGCTGGGAGGCGCCATGAGCACGATGTACCCCGAGTATGCGCAGTGGCTGCGCCAGGTGCGGCACTCGATGAAGTTGCCCAAGGTGGCCAAGTTGCTCTTCGACCAGGGGCGCCTATACATGTCGCCGGTGACGGAGGCACACAGCGAGGCAGACGACGCGATCCGCTCCCAGCTGGCGGAGCAGCTGGGAGGGCAGGCCGGGCTCCATGTCACACGAGACAAAGGTGTGCTTCCGGAGCTGGACGGTTATACGCCTGAGCCTGACGTGCTGGTGGTCGATGAGGGCGTGCTCGGACCTGCCGACGCATTCGTGGACCAGCGGCATGTGCACTTTGTCGCCGAGAGCGTCTCACGGTCGACCGTGGGCCAGGACTATGGGCGCAAGCTCAATCAGTATGCGGCTCGCGGAATCCCCGTCTACCTGATCGTGGATGTGCTGGTCGGCGAGTGTGTGCTGTACCAAGAGCCGAAACGCGACGAGTACACCTCGGCTGTGCCCTACGCCTTCGGCGAGGTTGTCGAGTTCGTGCTTGCAGACGTGCCCGTGGCGGTACGCACCGACTTCAAAAAGATCGGCTGAGCTTTCGCTACGACACGGCAGCTGTAGATAGCTGCTGGTGTGCTGTCTGGTCATGGTGTGGTGTCGGCGTAGACGCACGCACAGCCCTGACGTCGTGGACGCCGCCGGGCAGTGCCGGCGAGAGCCACAGCAGTCTCCCCTCATGTGCGGTGATGACCTGTACATTCACGCCTTCACGGCGCACCTTGCCGGAGAAGTGACCCTTGGCGGCGACCCGGTCGGTCTCGGCGACGGTGCCATCCAACAGTACGTACCCGTCGGCGTGGTGGCTGGTGAGGGCTTCCGTCAACGACGGCGCGTACTGGGCGAGACGCTCGATCGTGTCAC
>NZ_JBIVXW010000140.1:0-9615 GCF_044769405.1 Streptomyces sp. NPDC090442 | reverse complement strand
CACTGGAAACCAACTCCACTCCCCCGGAAAGCGTTGATGCAAAAAACGCAACCACACCCACAAAACACAATGCAGAAACCGCAACTGGCGCACCGCCAAGAGAGGGACGATAAAGGTTGTAAACACATTCCAAGTGCAGCCCACGCTCAGGCACACTGAAAGCGTTCCTACCGGTTCACCACCCAAGGCAGGCAGGCGCCATGACTGAGGCCGTGTCCCACAACGTTCCGCTCGCCGAGTTGCCATCCTGGCGGCCACCGCAACCACACGAACTCCCCGAGTGGCGCTCTCAGGTGCACGAGTACCTGAGCTCGAACATCGCAGCAACAGCCCTGGGGCAGACCCTGGTGTCCGGGCACGCGAACATGGTCCCCTTCATCGAGGGCCTGGACGAGGCGCCGGAGACGGTGGCCGGTCTGCTGCTGGCTCGGTCCGAGCGGGAGCGGCTGAAGCAGGCTCAGCTCTACTACGCCACGGCCGACATGACGTCCTTGGCCCTGGCCGCGGCGGCGACTCCTCCGGCTGAGGAGATCACCGCAGCGCGGCTCCCCTCCTCATACGGCTTCATGGTGTTCGCCGAGCCGATCGGCGGTTACGCGATCCAGAACCAACCGGGGTTCGCGCCGGTGACAGTTCCTATCGTGGCCGTGTCCTGGGGCCGATGGACGCCGCAGAGCTTGACAGCACCGGAAGGGCCGGTCCGGTGGGGGGCCGTGCGAGACAACCGCGTGGTGCCCATCCCCAGGGACTTCGATGGCATCTGGATGACCTTCTACTCGGCGGAGAACACCGCGGCGTACGCCGCAATGGACCCCAATGCCGTGGTGGGTGTCGGACCGGACGGCACCCCTGTCACTGCCGGCAATCTCGCAGGGTTCCGCTCTCCTGTGCCTGTCCCGGTGAACTGGGACAACGAGACGGTCTACCGGATCGGCCACAAGCTCGACACCACCCCGAAGCCGGACACCGTCGCCGAGTGGGGACATGTGGTCTACACGGCCTGGCAGTTGATCAGCCAGGGAGGCAAACGTCTTGTGGAATCCGAAAAACTGCCGCGGCCGCGGTCGGGGCGCAAGCGCGATGTCCGCCAGGGCATCACCGGCCCCCTAGACGTTCAGGTCGTCAATGTCCACTCTTCGCACCGCCCCCAGCCCCACGGCGGCGCAGGAGGACGCTGCGGCGTCCTCGGGGCGTCGCGCCCCGCAGTACAGCTGCCGCTGGCCTGTCCGCATGCACCGGCGCGACCACTGCATGGCTCCTCACGGTCACGCCTCCGGCGACTGCAAACACGAGGAGCGCATCATCCTGCCCTACGTCAAAGGCCCTGTGGACAAACCGCTTCGTGTGCGTGAGCGCGTCCACCTGTGGGACCACCAGCCCGACCAGGACGAAGGCGCGCCCGCGTCCGACCCAAGGTAGAAAGCCGCCAGCGCGCTACCGCTCGGCTCGTTACCCCTATGGCAGCAGCGAAGGCGAAGCAAGGAGAGACGGGAGGTGATCACGTGGCGAACGGCCGCGAGCAGCAGCTGGTGACCTTGTACGGCGGCCCGCTGGATGGTCAAGTGGTGGCGGTCGACCAGAGCGACCCCGACCCCGGCGTAGCCCTGCCTAGTCCCTTGTCCCTGTACGGGGCGTTCGGCGGGCGCAGCTGGTACTCGCCTAACGGCGACGGCTGGTGGACGTGGGACGGAGACAGCGCGTAGCGCGTCTGTTGTTGTGCTGTCGCCAATTGGCGACAGCACAACAGGGTGCCCTACTTAGCGAGGGTGAGCTGGGTGTGGGTGTCCCACTCGTACATCCGCCGATCGCGGTTCAGCACGATCAACTCGACTTGATCCACGTGCACGGTGGCCGGGTCGGTCGTCACCGCGTCGAGGGCGGCGCGTACGGGGGCGGCGGGGCCGGTGGCGTTGCTGTACGCGATGGTGATGTGCGGGGCGAACTCGGCGGGTTCGGGGACGGTGTCCCACACGGTGCCGATCGCGTCGCGCAGCGCGGCGCGGACGGCAGCTGGGGGGCCACTGGGGGTGGCTTCCCAGCGGATCGCTTCGGGGGTGATCTCGGGGCGGTGCACCCTCAGGTCGAATGCAGGGAAGCGGGCGAGCCGGCTCTGGGCGGCGCTGAGCACGGCGCGGAGGTCGTCGCCCGAGACACGATCGGCGAAATTGAGGCCCTGGAGGGTCATGTGCAGGCTGGCGTCCGGCACCGGGTCTAGGCCCCCCAGGTCGGCCAGGGCGGCGCGATACTCCGCGGCCAGGCGGTGCAGGCCAGGGGAGAGCTGAAAAGTGAGGTGGAAGGTCAGGAAGCGGCTTCCGGGGCCCCAACCGGGACGCCACCACCAGTGGTCGGCCATGCGGTCATGTGTCGTCATGGGCGGCATCTCATCAGTCGGGCAGGCCGCGGACCAGAGCGCCCGGCGCGCCTGGGGGAACGGCGACGTAGCGGGGTGCGGCTTGCAGGCACCAGTGTTCGACAGCGGCATGGAGGTGGCCTGCGGTGCGGCCGTCCGCCATCGCGGACCGGGCGACGCTGCGAGCGACTTCCGCCAGCCGGGTAGCGACGGGGGCCAGTCGCTGCTCGGGGGGCAGGGCTAGCACAGGTGCCAGCGCCTCCAGCGCTCCCTCCGGGTGTCCGAGCGCGACGTGCGCGGAGGCGGCGGTGATGCGCATCTGCGCTTCCGTGCCGTACGCGCGGTGGGCTGGGGTGGCCAGTGCTTCGGCGGCCTCGTTCAGGGCCGTTGCGGCGTTGCCGATGCGGAGTTGAACGCCGGTGGTGTAGTTGGTGCGGCGGAAATCATCGCAACTGAGCAACCCGCCGATGTCGTCCGTGCCGTGCTGCGCGGCGCGTGCGTCTGCGATGCGGGCCAGGGCTTGTTGGGCTTCGCCAGCGGCGCCGAGGTGGGCCCATGCGTCCGCTTCCTGGCAGGCCAGCAGCACGCCGACGGTGCCCGGGGCGGTGTAGGACGCTCCCCTGCGGGCGAGGGTGATGGCGTCTCGGGTGCGGCCGTCCCACAGTGCCGTTTTCGCACGGGTGGACAGGGTCCAGGCGCGGAGGCCGTTGTGGTCGGCGAGTTCGGCGCACAGGGTGGCGGTGCGGCCGTGGGTGTCGGCTTGGCGGGGTGCGCCCAGGTCGGAGCAGATCCAGGCGAGCAGGCTGCACAGGTAGCCCGCAACGACGTACAACTCCCGGGTTTGCTGGGGCGGCTGGTGTCCCTCCAGTAGCCCGAAGACGCGGTCGCGGAGGACGCGGGCGGCGGCGAACACCGTCAGCGGTGGCTCGGCAGCGAGGTAGCGGTGGGCTAGGTCTCGTGCGTCGGCTGCGAGTTGGTCTAGAGCGATGGGGCCGATGTTGGTGGATTCGGCCCACGAGGCCCAGTGCGCCGATTCGCCGGCGGCCGCCTCCACCAGGGCGGCGCCCTGCGGCTCCCCCACCGGCGCAGACGGGGCGAGCACCGGTGGGGGCGGCGGTGCGGGGGCCGTTGGCCGGTCCAGGAGGTGCAGATCGGCCCGCGGGAGGGCCTTTCGGTCCTCGTAGTCCAGCAGGTCAGCGGCGGCGCATCCGTAGAGTTCGGCGAGCACCACTAGGGCCTGCGGCGCGGGTTTCCGGCCCGTGGTGGCCGGCCACCGCTCCCACTTGCCGACCAACGAGGCGTCCGCGGCGACTTCCGCGCCCCGGCGGCTCCCGCTGAGTTCGTTGATGCGGTCGGCGACGTCCTGAAGCGTCCACCCGTGAGCGTGGCGCCAGGCTTCTCGGGGGCGCATCCGGAACCGAACGCGCATCTCCATACTGATCTGCGCCAGGTCGCAGCCGGCGGCCGCCATTTCCTGCCGGAGTCGGTCTCTATCGCGCTTCGCGCCGGTCGACTGTGGGGGCATGTCCGCTCCTTGACGGGTGAATCTGCCCTCACGGTAGGACTACGGCGCCCCGCGGAGGCGTCAACTTGGCTCCTCCTGGGCGGGTTTGGGGACAAGGGGCGTCGCGCGATATGGCGTTACCGCAGGTCAGGCGACCCTTTCCATGTCCACGAATTTTGGACACCTGCGCCCGTGACAGGGACCGGCGGTCTTGGAACTGTGGAGTCCCGAACAGCCGCGCACCGCCCGCCCGCGTGAAAGGGCCACCCGTCATGGCACATCTGCCTCCGCCCACGAAGACCGCGTCCCCCTTGCCGTGTGACGCCCATCGAGCCGGCTCTATTGCCGCCGCGCACCTGGCCGCCGCGCTGGCCCGGCTGGGGGTGACCCTCCCCTCCCTGCGCGCCTCATGGCCGGTCAACGGCAGCGGCTTCGTCGAGCTGGGCGGCTGCGGCGCGGAGCCGGTGATGCGCATTGTGCAGCGCCTGAACGAGGCTGCCGATGCCCTGGAGGCGACGGTGCGACAGGAGGGGGAGCAGTGACCGTTGTGTATGACCCTGACAGGTTCTTGGACGCCGGTGTGCCATTGGACCGGGCCGCGCACCTGCGGCTCGCCCGCGAGGTCATTGCTGCCGGTGTCGGCGGGGCGCCGCGCTTGACGCCGGAGGACTACCAGCAGGCCGCGCTCCAGCTCACTGGGCACGCGCAGTTGGTGGCGCGGGAGGTCCGGGCAGCGTGCGAGTACTTTGCCTCGTATGCCGATGCGCGGGTGTTGGCGGAGTTGGTGCTGGACGAGGCCGAGCGACGGATGGTGTTGCCGCTGCGGGGCACGATGCAGTGCGCCACCATGCGGGCTCGGCTGGTCCGCAGCCTGTACGAGCGGCTGGATCGCCTCCAGAGCGCCGCCGCTGCTCCCTTGGCGGCCCCCTGAGCCGTCCGGCGCTTTCCCCCGTGAGCCCGGACGACGAGAAGCCCGACGAACCGCATCGCGGTGCGTCGGGCTTCTTTGTGTTCAGGCGTCAGGACGTGGCCCGGTACGTCGCGGACGCTGGCCACGAGCATTCGCCGGATTCGTGACCGTCCTGCGGATCGTGGCCAGGGTCGTACTCGCACTGTTGCCAGTCCAGGTAGATGCCCGGCCCCGCGTCTGGGTCCGTCGGCAGGTGCAGCGCGGGGCACTGGTCCGGCTCGATTTCCGGGGGCGGCGGCGCGATGTCCAGGGCGGCTAGGGCGGCGCCGAGGACGCCGTGCACATCGTTCAGCGGGAGGGCTGGCGCGGCTGTGGAGGCGGCGCGGTAGACGGTCTTGTATTCCTCGTGCGTGAGGATGCGGACGGCGCGGTCGGGCATGGGTGCTTCCTTGGGGTTGGGGTCAGTGGGCCAGGGCGGCGAGCAGCGCGGCGGCCAGGATGACGAGGGCGCCGGCGGTGATGTGACGGTGCGAGGAGCAGGGCGGGCCGGTCCCGCAGGGTCGGCCCGGGGTGGTCACACGCCGATGCTGATCGCGGAAACGTAGCTGTAGGCGTTCCAGTCGGATCCGATTTCCTGGATCAGGTCGTACCAGACGTCGTTAAGCGCGTCCTCGTCGCGTTCGGCCCATGCGTCAACGGCGTCCGCCCAGTGGTCGAATACCGTCAGGCGTCGGTGTTGCACATTCCACCGGTCGCGTCCCTCGATTACACCAGCCTGGTCCACGGGGTAGATTTCGACCATCCGGCCCATGCCGCGGTTTTCTAGGTGGCGTTTCATCCAGCCGGATCGGACGAGGTTTTCCCGCTTGCGTGCCCAGTAGGCGTTTTCCAGGCGCTGCTGGTTCGCGGGGCCCGGCTTAACTCCGGATTGCCAGGACCTCAGAGCCCGGTCAGTGATGCCCTGCGCCCGCATTTCCTCACGCCCGGCACGACTGTTCAGGTACTTGAGTCGCGCTTTCAGGCCGCGGTCCGTGGTAACCGGCAATCGGACGCCATATTCATGGACTACGCGATTCATTTCCAGGGCGAGCGCTTCCCCTCCTTTCACGCCCCGTGCGCCGTACTTGTGCCATTCTCCCCAGCGGCGCCACATTTCGTCGGACGCGGGCATTATCGCTTACCCCCCACGGTGTAGACGTTCTTCGCCTTGACTTGGCTTAGGCTGCGCCCCTCGGGGAATGCCAGCACGGTCTTACCCCTGCGCTGGATCGTGGCTTCCCGCCAGTTCCCGACGACGTGAAGTTCATCGGTTCCCGTGACTCGCGCGACCAGCAATCCCGCTTCATCTGCCCGGAGAGCGAGACGGATCATGTTCGCGTTTGCTTTGGCCCGGATGATGTGCATCCAGTCGGGGCGTCGAATCTGATCGTTGAACGGGGATTCTCCGGAAGTGGACACGAACTTAGAATACAGGGATTTCACGAACTCATAGGTGAGTTCGTCGTTTTCCTCGATGGCTTTTTCCCTGACATCTACCAGCGTCCGGCGCATCTTCTTCAGCAGGCTCTCCGTGGCGCCGGAGACCAGGGAGCGCACGATCCGGGGCGGGTCACACAGGTCAGCGTCGGCCAGTTCCAGGAGCAGCCGCAGCGTCTCCTCCGAGACCCACACGTCCCCCTTTTTCTTCCGCTCACCCCCCATAGGGTTTGGCAGGTGTTCGTGGACCCATTTCGGTGGCGTGATGAGGTAGACGCCGGCCCGCTTAGGATTGTGTTCCGGCGGCCCCTCCACAAGTTGCCCGATGGGGAGGTGACAGTTAAACGCGTTGAGATACATCGCGTTCATGTCCAGCGCGGTTACTTCCGCACCCTTGATGACGGCGGGGTTGCGCCACTTCGAATCTGGGCGCGCTTCCCAGATTTGATCCGCTCGCTCTTTTGCGGTCTTCCGCAGCACCTCGTCCGTGGGCGGGAATACGCTATGTTCGTAGCGCCCCGTGGCCCGCGTGCGATTAAACAGGTGCATCACGGTCGGAATAGCGATGCGCTTCAACTCTTCCAGCGCAGCGTCAAAATCTCCGCCCGTTTTCTGTACTGCACCCTCCACCGCAACGTGGATATACTCGGCGAGTTCTGACGGGTCCTGCGACTCAGAGTGACGCTTATCCTGATCGCGCCCTGCTGGTTTATCCGACGGTTCGGGCGTCGGGATTTCCACTGCGGCCACGGTCGATGGGGCACTGTAAAGGCACATGCCCATCGCGTGCTGCGGCCGCCCGCCGGCCCGCGCGGTCACGGGCTGACCGCACAGCACGCACGGCTCCGGCAGCGCCTGGACGATCCTGCCGCCCTCGTCCATGTCGGGCGGCAGGATCTCCCGGGGCAGCGCCTGCTCTGGAGCAGGCACTACTCCGTCCCGTCCCGTCGCATCCTCGTTGGTGTCGGGCTCCGCCGGCGGCGTTGACTCGACTGGTTCGCGGGGTGGGCACTTGCCGTATTGGTGCTGCGGCTGCCCGGCGGCGCGGTTCTCGACTGGGACACCGCACAGCACGCAGGGCGCCAACTCCGCGCGAACCAGGGAACCAAACGCGTCCCGATCTGGCTCTTCGGCGAACGCGACGCGCCCTCCGTCGACCGCCAGCGCAGGTGCCACGGCGGGTTCCGTCGACTTCGTAGCCTTCCGGGACTTCGGGGGCTCAGCCACCGGCGTCAGCGCCTGCTGCGTGCCAGCGGGCAGACGCAGCCTCTCCGGCAATTTGTCGGCGGCGTGAGTGGGGCCGGCTAGGAGATCGAGCGTCGGCATGCCCCAGTGGGCGGCCAGTGCGTCCGCGTCATCGAACGTCAGCTTCGTCTGGCCGCCGAACTTCCTGGAGAACGCGCTGGGCTTGGTCCCGATGGCGGCGGCCACTTCCCCTTGGCGTTCTCTGGTCAACCGCATGAGTGCGGCAATCGTGAGACGTAGCGTCTCCTCAGTACCGGTCATGATGCAAAACTAGCAATCTCTTGCATTTCTCGCAATGCATTTTATGCAACTCGCCTTGGGGTCCCCGTCGCCAATTGGCGACGGGCCGCCCGATCGGGCTGATTCGCCACAAGGGCCGCACGCGGTGCATCCACCGGTGGTGGCGGCCGGTACCGTCCAGGGCATGACTACCTCTCGCCCCGTGCCAACCCTGCCCTCTGAGGGTCGCCGGGTGGCCTTCGTAGGGAAGGGCGGCGCGGGCAAGAGCACGATGCTCGCGCAGTGCCTGGCCTACTGGGACTCCTACGGCGTGTCGTGCATCGGCATAGACACCGACGTTCCCGGCGAAGACGAGAACGGCACGCTCTACGAGCACGCGCAGCTAGCTGATTTGGGGGCGCCGGTCTACCCCGCGCCCGCCGTGCACCAGATCCGGAACGAGGCGCTGCGACTGTGCCCCCAGAAGGGGCTGTGCGCCCTCGATACGGGCGCGTGGGAGCGCAGGTCCGGGGGTCCACATGCCGCGGTCCTCAGTGCCGTCGACCTGGCTGTGTTGTGCCTTCAGCCCACCGGCAACGAGATCAACCGGGCGGGGTCGGTGTTGAACGCGATCGAGCAGCTACGGGCGACGGGCGCCCGGGCACCGGAACTCGTGATCCTGCTGACGATGGTGGACACAAGCGCTGCTTCACCGGATGACGTGGACGACGAACTATCCAAGGCCGGGTACACCGTGCTGCGTTCGCGGTATGCACTCTCCAACGGGCGCGACGGGTACGCCCAATCCTGGGGAAGGCCCGTCCGCATCAAGGACGGATCGAACATGGACGAGATTGCGCGGGAGGTCTTGGACGTGGTCGCGCGGTGAGCAAGTCGAAATCCCAGCAGGCCAAGGCCAATTTCGGGGAGGCACTGCGCTCCGGGCTGGCGTCAAGAGGCGGTGCCAACCTGCCCGCGCAGTCCACCGCGGCGCCACCCCCAGACCAGACCCCGGCGGAGCGCCTGGAGGGCCTGGAGCAGCGCATCCAGGCGTCCCTGGCTAGCTATCAGGTCGGGCTCCGGACACTCCAGATGCGGCATCGCGCTGAAGTCGGCGAACTGCTGGGGCAGATCAACGGGCCCGACGAATTGTTCAGGGCAGCCGGGTATGAGCGGTTCGGGGACTACGTCAAGGCCCGGTGGGGCTGGGATCGGTCCTACGGGTATCGGCTGATCGATCTTGCAGTGGTCCGGCGCGCGCTTGCCCCTCTAGGGCAGGCGGCGGTGGACGATGTCGCCGAGTCGCACGCGCGGGAGCTAGCGCCCGTTGTCCGCTACCAAGACGACGAGGCGGCCCGGGACCTCGTCTCCACCCTGCGGGCCGAGTCGGGCGGTCGGCGGGTGACCGCGGCGGTGATCCGTGCCCGTCGCGATGCCGCAGGGCTCGGCGCTCCGTCGCTTGGCGACGAGGCCGCGGGCACTGACGAGGTAGTGACCGCGGAACTGGTGGACGACGAGGCCGCGGAGGCGGTGAACAGGGAAGTTCGGGCGGCAGCCGCCGCCGCGGAGCGGGCCGTGCACCACCTGGACGAGGCACTGCGATTGGACGAGGCGCCGTTTCACGCTCACGAGGCCGCACAGAACACCAGCCGACTCCGGACGGCCGTGGTACGGATCCAACGGCGCCTGGGCGCGCTCCCGGGGGCATGACCCGACGGAGTTTCCACCTGCTGTAAACCTGCCCTGAACTGCGGAAAGCGCCTGTGGGGCCGGACGGTTCGTCCGGCCCCACAGGCGCCTTGTTGTGGCGTTGCTCGCTTAGTGAGTGTTTTTGATCGCTTGATCTTTCGAGTAGCTGGTTTCTTGAGGGCGTTCGGAGTGCGGCAGGGTGGCGGCACGGAGCCGAACAAC
>NZ_JBIVXW010000139.1:0-9822 GCF_044769405.1 Streptomyces sp. NPDC090442 | reverse complement strand
ACCTCGACAACTGCATGGGCTCTCGGAACACCCCGAGCATGCCCACCGATCACCCCAGCTCACCGGGAAAATCCAAGATCCCCGACAGAGTCAAGCTGAGCCGTATCCCTGGCCTTGGTGGTGTTGGAACGCAACACGGCAACGGATGCTGGTGCGGGGCTGTTGGGTGCGGACGCCGCCAACCATGGTGACGGGCAGGGGAGGACCCTGTACGGCCAGCGGCGCCCTCGCCTGAGTCTGGCATGTGAACGTGCCCACGGGGCGAGCCGCGCCGTATATGAACGGTGGATAGTCACGCGTGTGTTCTGCGCGGGGTGGGGCTCGAGGGATTTACGGCCCCGACTGCCGGGCGAGGCGTCGGGGCCGACCACATCGTGAGAAGCGACGCCCTCTCCAACGAGTCCACCGACAAGGCATCACAGAGAGTGACTAAGCGGGATGTCTCACCCAAGACCGGCGGATGGGGCACCAGCCACGCACGACAGGCCCAAGCCACACCGAAAGAAGAGCAAGCCCTCCATTCCCGCCCTACCGAAGCCACAGGCACCCCGCCCACAAAGCCCAGGGGAGGCAGCACCCCCAGCATTGCCGTGCCCACATATGGGCACGTAAGATGCCTCTTGACCATGCGTTTTCGCAGGTCAAGAGGCATCTTAGGTGTGGAGCCTAGGGGAGTCGAACCCAAAACTGAGACGCGTCTCACCTGCGGTTTTGTCGGAATACCGGGGCAAACTACCTGTTTTCCGTTGCGCTCGATGGCGCTCGATTGCCCTCTGCACCGACCGGGTGCCCACACGTGGGCACACACGCTCCAGTCGTTGCAGAAGCAATCATCAACCGCGACAGAGTCGCTTCAACGCAAGGAAGTGAGTCCTACTCGCCTCCTCTTTGCGCAAAGAGGGGTGCCGTGCGACGGGGCCACGCTTCACCTCGGGCACTCGCTCAACGGTTGAGAACGTGCGTGTCGGCGCCGGTTTCTGCGCGAGGTCACGCTGTCATGACGAGCAGTGCACCGCCCTAACTGGTGACGCCATACGCCACTCAGCGAGCGGCCGCATCAACTACGCCGGCCCCAGCGCATGACGCGCCCGCGCCCCGGGATCAAGCCCATGACTACCTCCTGTGAGGTGCCGAGCTCACCCCCCCCGTCGCTCACCCGTTTGTGCCACCGGCCACGCCCTCGCGCTTGAGGACGGCGTGTACCCAGACCTTTTGGCGCACCAGTTGTGGGTCGGTCGAGCGTAGGACTTTCTGGCGTCCGCGTTGGAAGGTCTTGATCTGTCGGTAGGCGGATTCCGCTTCCCAGCGCTCGTGGTACAAAGTCGCCAGTTCCGATGCGGGATGGGTGTCTGTGTCTTGGGTTGAACGGCCTATGGGGACGGGGGCAGGTTCTGTTCGGCCCAGATGGTCTTGCCCGTGGGCAATGGGCGGGTGCCCCAGCGGCGGGCGATCTGGGCGATGATGAAGAGCCCGCGCCCGCCCTCGTCGGTCGTGCGTGCGTGGCGCAGGTCTGGTGCGGTGCTGCTGTCGTCGGTGACTTCGCAGATGAGGGTGAGGCTGCGGGTGAGGCGTAGTCGTATGGTGCCGGTTCCGTAGCGGATGGCGTTGGTGGCCAGTTCGCTGGCGATGAGTTCCGTGGTGATCTGCAGCTCGTCCAGTCCCCAGGTGTGGAGCTGGTCGTTGACTAGTCTCCTGGCGTGCGAGACGACGGCTGGGTTCCGCTGGAGTTCCCACTGCGTCGTCTGGTCGGCGTGGAGTGCTCGTGTCCGGGCTAGGAGAAGGGTCACGTCGTCGTTGAGAGGTCGCGGGGGAAGGGTGTTGACGACGCCGTCGCAGATGTTGTCGAGCGTCCGGTGTCCGGGGGTGAGTGCGTGGATGAGCCGGTCGGGGCTTGGCTTGGTGTTCGGGGTGAGTGCGTGTAGGAGTCCGTCGGTGTGCAGCGCGATGACGGTGTCGTCGGGCAGTTCCATCGCCATGGCTTCGAAGGGCAGGCCGCCGGTGCCGAGTGGTGGACCGGCGGGGAGGTCGGGCACCGTCGTCGTGTCATCGGGGTGGAGGAGGATGGGGGGGGTGGCCGGCTGTGGCCATGGTGCATTGCCGGCTCACCGGGTCGTAGACGACGCACAGACAGGTGGCGCCAAGGCTATCCGTCCTGGGAGGGGCGTGCTCAGCTAGGCGCTGGACGAGGTCGTCGAGCCGGGCGAGAAGTTCGTCGGGGGGCAGGTCCATGGCGGCGAGCGTGTGTACTGCGGTGCGTAGTCGTCCCATGGTGGCGGCGGCCTGGATGCCGTGTCCGTAGACGTCGCCGACGATCAGCGCGGTGCGGGCGCTGGAGAGGGGGATCACGTCGAACCAGTCGCCGCCGGCTCCTTCGCGGGCATGTGCCGGCAGATATCGGGAGGCGATCTCCAAGGTCGTCTCCCCCGCCAAGTCGTGCGGCAGGAGACTGCGTTGCAGTGTCACCGCGATGGAATGCTCCCGGGTGTACCGGCGTGCGTTTTCCAGGCAGAGGGATGCGCGGGCCGCGACCTCCTGCGTCAGGAAGAGGTCGTCGGTCTCGAACGGCTCGGGCAGGTTGTGGCGCACGAGAATCGCCACGCCCAGCACGATGTCGCAGGCACGCAGCGGTACGACCATCGCCGAGCCCGGACGTTGGGACATGGTGCCGGCGGCGGGGTCCCGCACCGGACGTGCGGAGAGGGCGAGTTCGGACTCGGAGGTCAGTATGGCCCGGCCCGTGGTCCGGCTCTCCACGACGGAAGCGGGTCCCGCGTACCGCACCGTGTCGCCGCACTTCACCGCCGGGCGCCAGCACTGGTGCGCCGAACACAGCCTGCCCGAGCGGACCAGTACGGCGTCCTCACCGAGGGGTTCCCTGACCGGCTCGTGGCCCTTGACGGCCCAGTCCGACAGTTCGACGGTGCAGCAGTCGGCCAGGCGTGGCACCGTCACGTCGCAGAGCTCCTGTGCGGTGCGCATCGGGTCCAGGGAGTGCCCCAGCCGGGTGCCCGCCTCGTTGAGCAGCATCAGCCGCCGTCTGGCCTGCCAGCGGTCGGTGACGTCCAGGGCCATGAAGCCCACGCCGACGCTGCCGGTCCCGGCATCCTTCAGGCGGAAGGCGGACATGGCGAATGCGCGCTCGTGCCTCGGGTCGGCTTTGACGTGTCCGTGATAGATGTGATCGATCACGGGGCGTCCCGTGTCCAGCACCCGCTGGATGTGGGCCCGGGCCCTGCGCACGATCAGCCCTGGTTGGAGTTCGCCCCAGCGGCGCCCGACAGCCTGGCCCTCGGCTACTCCCCCGCCGTGCTCCAGCGCGTGGTTCACCCACACGTACCGCAGATCGTCGTCCAAGACGGCCATGGCGACTGGTGACTGGTGCAGGAAGTCCTCGTAGAGCGAGGTGATCATCCCCGGCCGGGGCCCAGGCCGCATGGGGGTGCCCGTGATCAACCAACACACCCGTTCCGGCGGGAAGATCAGCCGGGAGATGTCCACGGTCAGCCGGACGTCGTCCCCGTCGAGATGCCGCAGGGCCAGGCGGCCCCGCCACGGGGCCGCCTCCGCCACGGCTGCCAGTGCTTCCGGCGCCAGCTCGGGTACCCGGAGCAGCCGGTCCGCGCACTGTCCCACGGCCTCGTCCGCCCTATGGCCGAGCAAGGCCTCAGCCCCGGCACTCCAGCCCGCCACGGTTCCCTGTGCATCGAGCAGGGCGACGGCCACATCCAGCTGACCGACGGGCTCCGCGGCAACGCCGTTGTCATCCCTGCCGGAGATCGTCACAGCGGCTCCTCCGCTGCACTCAAGGTCGCATGGTGGCCAACAGGCACAAGTATGGTCTCGGCCCCGGGCAGGCGCATGCGCAGAAGCAGGGTCCGGGGGTGCGGTCACCGCTTCCCCAAGCGGGCGCGCAGCAGTTCCACGATGACCGGCAGCGTGGCGATCACCACGATGGCGATGATGATCGGCTCGATGTTCTCGCGGACGAACACGATGGTGCCGAGCCCCGCCCCGAGCAGGATCAGCCCGGCCCCCCAAAGGACCCCGCCGACGATGTTGTACGTGAGGAAGGTCCGGTAGTTCATCCGGCTCGCACCAGCGACGATCGGCGTGAAGGTCCGGGCCAGCGGTACGAAACGGGCCAGGATCAACGCCTTCGGCCCGTGCCGCTCGAAGAACCGACGCGTGCTGTCGATGTGCCCGCGCCTGACGAGCCGGGAGCCCGGGCGCTCGGCGAGCGAGGCGCCCGCCCTGCGCCCCAGGACATACCCCGCCTGATCGCCGAGGACGGCGGCGACCACCACCACCGCCGCACACACCAGCCACAGCGGCTCGTCCAGCTCACCTGTGGTGACCAGCAGGCCGACCGCGAACAGCAGGGAATCACCCGGCAGGAAGAAACCGACAGGGATGCCGGATTCCAGGAAAACCACGACCAGGACCCCGAACAGCCCGAACCGGCCGACCACTGCGCGTGCGGTGACGCGAAGCCGACCGCTGGCATGACGCAAGCATATTCCGCGCAGCCAGCCACCGATCCTCCTCACGGACGAGCGTAACCGGGGTGATCTCCAACCGGCGGCGTCCGACTCTGTCGGTGTGGACCTGAGCGGGTTCGGTGTGGCTGTGGTCGGTCCGGGTGACAGGCTGTGTGTCGGCGGCGGCTCGGGACGTCCGTCGGGACGGTCGGCTGGCGGGACAGTACGTGCGCCGGCGGCGTCGTGAGCGGTGTACCGGGCGTCAAAGGCACCACCGTCGGCACGCCATCGGGCACGCACGACAGGGCCGGGGCGCCGCCGAAGCCGTCGCCGGTCTGCAGATCGAACCCAGCATGGTCTCCCTCGACCGCCTCGAAGGTGAGCCCCGACCAGATCCTGGCCAGGGCTCCGCCACTGGCAACCCGGCCAGGATCGCCGGCCGCACCGGCGATCGAAACCTGACCACCCTTGGGCACGACGCACCACGCCCGCCCCAGCGTACGACGCGTCCGCGCCCCGGGATCACGACCCTGACCACCCCCCCCCGTGCGGCGCCGAGATCACTCCCCCTCGCTCACCCGTTTGGGCCATCGGGATCGCCCGTATGGGCACACCGAGGTTGCATGGAACCACGGCTAGGCCGCAAGGCCCTCGGACAGAGCCCACCCGTCTTCAAACACCTCACGGAGACGGAGCGGGCAGCACGGGAAGGCAGCCGCCGTGTACGTCATGTGTTGCGCCCCCGCATACCCCGGCAGCCCAAACACTCTCTGGCACATCATCTCCCACAGCACCCCCACCACACTGTGCGGATACCCCCTGCACCTCATACCCCCCACCCTCACCGCAGCAACCGCGCCCACCGAAGCGCACTGCGCACCCTGCATGGCCGTCTTCACCACCCTCGTACACCCCCAACCAGCAGCAACCCAGCAGCAACCGCACTCTCTCTAGCAGTTGCGGCCCCTCGACGGATCAGGTAGTGGATAGCCCGATCGGCCCAACCCGCTGTGACGCCTTGTCCGTGGACTCGTTGGAGAGGACGCCGCTTCTCACCATGCGGTCGGCCCCGACGCGCCGCGCCCGGCAGTCGGGGCCGCACAACCCCCAAAGACTCACCCCACGCAGAACACACGCGTGACCACCCACCAGCAGGACCACAGCGCGGCTCGGACCATGACGCACGTTCACATGCCAAGCCCAGTAAGGGCGCCGCCGGCCGCACAGGAACCCTCCTGGCCGTCCGCATCGCCGGCGGCGTCCACAACGAACCGACGCGCGCCGACGTCCCGTTGCCCCGTTGCGGGCGTGCCTACCATCTGCAGCACAAACGCGATCGAGAGCGTGAACGCCCGCATCCGCAAGGCCGTCCGGGCCCTCGGCCACTTCCCCTCGCGGCAAAGGCCGACGCCGCTGGACCCTGCGCGGGAAAGCACCTCGCTCCCGCCGCCTGAGCCGCCTTCTCCACCACCGCATCCTCCCCCGCCTGAGGGCACAGCGTCACCACCGACTACGAAACGGAGCCGTTGACGGTACAGACCTTGTACGTGCCGTCGAGCTTCTCCTCTGCGGCGATGCCACTGCTGTGGCAAGCACCGCAAGATCGCCACGCGCTCCGTGGCAGCGTCTTGTCGCTATCGATTTTGGAGAGCGCAGACCCGGCAGGGTCGCCGGTCCTGTGGTGCGCGCCGGATGCCTGGTGTAGTGCCGGGGTCTGTGGCGTTGCCGGACCGCGGGGTTGGGTGGCCTGGGGAATGCTCCCGCGGAGCGGTGACGACACTGGCCTCGCACCCGCGTAGCGGGCTCAGGTCTGCCACGCCGCTCCGCGCGGTGAACGGAATCACCGGGCTGCTACCGAGTACGCGCCTTGCGTTGGGCCAGGGCTGCGGTGGCGATTTTGGTGTCCAGGAACAGGCCGAATTCTTCCAACGCGATCACTTGCACCTCTGCTGCCGTCGGCGGCGGGCGGTCCTCGGCACGGTGGGCATGGGCGAGTTCGGCTGCAGCGCGAGCCAGCAGCTGCTCACGCCCGCCGGGGGGCAATTGGTCGCTGGTGTAGGCGGTCAGGACCTGTCGCCACAACCCGCTCACCGCCCCTGCCGCCGAGCTCTTGACAACGGCGTGTGCTGGCCTGCCGATTCGCCCTCGCCCCTGTTCCCGTCGGCGATGCCGCGACAGAGGGAACCCAGGCCAGGACGGGCACCGGCCAAGGCGGTGCCCTCACGGCGATACGGTCCATTGCGCATCACAAGCGGCCCCTTCAGGGCAGACCCAGCGGTCACCACATCGATATACCCGATCACGAATCGTTATCACATACTGTAGGTGTGCCCGGAGCAGCCGGATAGGTGGTTCTGGCTGGGCATGCTTGATCGCTGGGTGGCGGGTGTGGTGGTGGGTCAAGTAGTGGCGGGTGCCTAAGGTTTGCCGCGTAGGGCTGTGCCGAGGGTGGGTGCTGAGCATTCTCTGGTCGTGGTGGTCGACGGTGGCCGGGTAGGCGCGGATCGCGGCGAAGCCTTGGCGCCTTGCAGGGCCCGCATGCATCCGGAGACCTTGATCCGTCGTTGCGCCGTCCGGATGTCTGCTCGGCGGCGTTGTTGTCGAAAGGCAGTTCCAGGTCATGGACCCAGCGCGCGGAGTCCTCCCAGCGTCGCGTGAGGCGATTGAGCAGGGCGTGGTGCTTGGCCTCGGTCTTCGAGGACCGGTCGGCGGTGGCCTCCAGCCCGTCGGCGGCCGCGATGCGCAGGCCAGCCAGTTGTCGGGCGGTGACCGCGGTGTCGATCTGTCCGGTGCCGGTTTCCCGGGCGGTGTCCGCAGCCCATTTCAGGGTCAGCAGGGCGTCGGAGGCCCGGTACGCCGCGCAGTGAGCCGTCTCTCCTGCGCGGTTGGTCACCGCGATCCGTTCCCGCAGTGCGTGTGCTGAGCACAGTGCGCGAGTGGCCTGGTGAAGATGTATACGGTGCCCAGGCGCCGTGCATGACGATGCCTCGGAAAGCGAGCGGTATCCCAGCGGCGCCGATGCCGTCAGTGTCGCGCTTGGGGTGGACGCCGAGGTGACTTCAGGTGCCGGTGGAGGCGGAGTGCGGCCCGTGCGCACGCAAGGCGGTGCGGAACCCGGTCCCGCCGAAGAACGCCAGGGCGCGGTGACACACGCTCGGCAACCAGCGGGCCGAAGGTGTCAAGAGTCTCCGCGCAGCGCCGTACCCGGGAAGCGACGGTGGCCGGGGCGACCTGCGCGCCGAACAACTCGGCCAGGCCCGGCGCACCAACGGCCCTGGCACCTGTACTGCGTGGTGCCAGGGCATGTGGGGAGGCAACACGGCCAACGCCAGCAAAGCGTAGAAGCATCCGAGCCGACGCAGCCGGGTGCCCCCGGTCTACGACAGGTCGCCGATGTCAATCCGCAGATTGTCAGAGTTGGGCTGGCCCTGCTGCTGCGCCTGCGAAGGCTTGCGCTGCGGCTGGTCCTGCGAAGGCTTGCGCCGTGCCTCGTCCTTCGACTGCGGGTCCTTACCGAACCGATCCCTGGCCTCGTCTTCCATCTGCTGGACCGAGCCGTCGACGTTGTCGTCAATGTTCATGATTACTCCGATTTCAGACTGGTTGACCCCCTCCACAGGCTTCCACGGCCTTGCCGAAGCCGCATTCCGGCGCTCACCCCAACGCCCTACCGACCAGTCATGAGGTGATGTCGCGTGCTTCCGACTCCATCTCCACCGTCACCGGGCGCTATCTCTCACTCGATGGCCGACCCTTTCCGGCAGCGTGACATTTCGCGTACCGGCCCAACTCACCTTCCCCACCGCCGATGTGATCCTCGGCGGCCCGGTTGTCACACAGCTCGAGACGCAAGGGCAGATCAGCGCGACCCTGCCGGCCACCGACGCCCCTCACATGGACCCGTCAGGCTGGTCGTACACCGTGACCGAGTCCCTGTCAGGCATACCAGCAGGCCGCTCTTATCAGGCCCTGTGCCCATCGAGGTGCCGCTCGTCGACCTCGCGTCGACCGACCCGACCAAGCCCAACTACGTGGCCGTGGGGGGCGATTCCGCGTACGAGGTAGCCGTCGCAGAAGCGTTCGAACGCGCCCCGGCCGACTGGTTCGCATCCTTGGTTGGCCCCCGCGGCCCCGAGGGAGACCGCGGTCCGATCGGGCCCCAGGGCGAACCAGGCCCCCAAGGCGCACGCGGCGGACAAGGAACCCCGGGGGCAGACGGCCGGGTGCAATCTGTCAACGGCCAATCAGCGGCTGAGGTTACGCTCGAAGCGGCCGACGTTGGAGCAGTCCCCATCACCGCAGCCGGCACCCCGGGCGGCGTCGCCCAACTCGACGCAGCGGCAAGCTCGCCCCGAACACTGATACTGGTCCCGCACAGACGGACAAGAAAGACGTGCCAGCACCGGTCGACTGAATTCCCCAGCAGGAGGGTTATTCACCGGCCCGGATCTCTTGATCGGATGGCTTCTAACTGCCCATTCTTAGTGGGCGGTTCGTGAGTCTTTGAGCTGATCTGCTGTCGCCTGATGGTGTGGCGGCGGGGCGGAATCTGCCGGTCCGCAGGTGGTGATCTGGTGATGTGACCGGGTGAGTGAACGCAAGCCCTACCCAAGCGACTTATCGGACGAGCAATGGTCGTTGATCGGTGCGACACGAAGTCGCGTATTCGAGTGAACTCGCAGATTGGAGGCCGGTTATAGACCGGTGGCGTAGTTCCTGATCAGTGTTCGAGATCAGTCCCCGCCCTGGCGTGCGCTCACAGGTCCCGCTTGTGGGGGTGCGAAGCCCAGGGAAGAAGCTCAAGGGCCCCCGCTCCGTCCGGGGGAGCAACCGGGCGAGGGGAAGGCCGGACGGGCGAACGCAAGTGAACCCCCGATGATGCCTCGTTAGCCCAAGCCTTGGGAGACGGGACGAGGAGCAGGGTGCAGGGTCTGGCCGCTGGAGGAGGCGGCGAGCGGCGGCCGGTGACGATCTACCGGCCGTGGGAACACCGCTGGCCCCGGGGTGTAGGGGGCGCCCACCCCGGCCGTATCTCGTGTGCGCGGAACGTGGAAACCCCGTCGGGGTCCGAGCTTTCCGGCTCGGTAGGCCGATCGTAAGAGGGGCGGAATTCCTCGGCGGGACAGGAAGCCCAAGAAGCGGATGCCGGCGGCCGAAAGGCAGCGGGACCCGGGACATGTGGTCGCCCCTCCAGGCGGCTGTCACGGGGAACCGGTCGGATGTCGGTCCTGGCGACCGGTCCCGAAAGGCAGGGCTGTTGCAAAGTCTTGGGGGTTCCACGAATCTGCAGGTCACAGCTGGGTGACGGTCTGTCAGGATGGCCTCTCCGTATGCAACGAAGCTC
>NZ_JBIVXW010000138.1:0-9952 GCF_044769405.1 Streptomyces sp. NPDC090442 | reverse complement strand
CCCCAACCCACCATCCCGGTTTTTTCTGTTTTTCATCGGTGTGTCTCTACCCACCCCGGGGGGGGGGGGGGGGCCGGACTGCTTCGCTTTACGTCCGACACACCACCCCCGGAGGCCCGCCCCCTCCCGTTGAGGGGTGGAAATCAGGTGAGCTGGGGCTGAGGTGAGTGGTCCCCCGCCGGTCACCACTCGGTCCAGAGGCCCGGGTTGGCCCACCGGCAGAAGGCCGCACCCGACAGCCCCGCGCAGCGAAACGGCCGGCCCCCAAGGGGGGCCGGCCGTCAACGCTCCGGCGTCCGGGACGCCGTCAATTCACTTCGCGGGGGCCGGCTCCGGCGTGCCCGCCGTCTCCTCGTCGCCCGCCGGCGGGTCCATCGGCGTCTTGACGGAGTCCAGCAGCAGTTGGGCGACGTCGACGACCTGGACGGATTCCCTGGCCTTGCCGTCGTTCTTCTTGCCGTTGACCGAGTCGGTCAGCATGACCAGGCAGAACGGGCAGGCGGTGGAGACGATGTCGGGGTTCAACGACAGGGCCTCATCGACGCGTTCGTCGTTGATGCGCTTGCCGATCCGCTCCTCCATCCACATCCGGGCGCCACCGGCGCCGCAGCAGAAGCCGCGCTCCTTGTGGCGGTGCATCTCCTCGTTCCGCAGGCCCGGGACCTTGTCGATGATCTCGCGCGGCGGCGTGTAGATCTTGTTGTGGCGGCCCAGGTAGCACGGGTCGTGGTAGGTGATCAGGCCCTCGACCGGGGTGACCGGGATCAACTTGCCCTCGTCGACGAGGTGCTGGAGCAACTGCGTGTGGTGGATGACCTCGTAGTCGCCGCCGAGCTGCGGGTACTCGTTGCCGAGGGTGTTCAGGCAGTGCGGGCAGGTCGCGACGATCTTCTTCGACGACTTGGGCTTCTTCGTCGACTCGTCCTCGCCGTCCTCGCCGAAGGCCATGTTCAGGGCCTCGACGTTCTGCTGGCCGAGCTGCTGGAAGAGGAACTCGTTGCCCATGCGGCGGGCGGAGTCACCGGTGCACGCCTCGTCGCCGCCCATGATCGCGAACTTCACGCCCGCGATGTGGAGGAGCTCGGCGAACGCCTTCGTCGTCTTCTTGGCGCGGTCCTCCAGGGCGCCGGCGCAGCCGACCCAGTAGAGGTAGTCGACCTCGGTGAGGTCCTCGACGTCCTTGCCGACGACCGGGACCTCGAAGTCGACCTCCTTGGTCCAGGCCAGCCGCTGCTTCTTGGCCAGGCCCCAGGGGTTGCCCTTCTTCTCCAGGTTCTTGAGCATCGTGCCCGCCTCGGACGGGAACGAGGACTCGATCATGACCTGGTAGCGGCGCATGTCGACGATGTGGTCGACGTGCTCGATGTCCACCGGGCACTGCTCGACGCAGGCGCCGCAGGTGGTGCAGGACCACAGCACGTCCGGGTCGATGACGCCGTTCGCTTCGAGGGTGCCGATCAGCGGGCGCTCGGCCTCGGCGAGGGCGGCCGCGGGGACGTCCTTGAGCTGCTCCTCGGTCGCCTTCTCGGTGCCCTCCGCGTCCTTGCCGCCGCCGGCGAGCAGGTACGGGGCCTTGGCGTGCGCGTGGTCGCGCAGCGACATGATCAGCAGCTTGGGGGAGAGCGGCTTGCCGGTGTTCCACGCGGGGCACTGCGACTGGCAGCGGCCGCACTCGGTGCAGGTGGAGAAGTCCAGCAGGCCCTTCCACGAGAAGTGCTCGATCTGCGAGACGCCGAACTGGTCGTCCTCGCCCGGGTCTTCGAAGTCGATCGGCTTGCCGGCCGAGACCATCGGCTGGAGCGCGCCGAGCGCCGTGCCGCCGTCCGCCTCGCGCTTGAACCAGATGTTGGGGAAGGCCAGGAAGCGGTGCCAGGCCACGCCCATGTCGGTCTTCAGGGCGACCGTGATCATCCAGATGAAGGAGGTCGCGATCTTCAGACCGGCGAAGAAGTAGGTGAGGTTCTGCAGCGTGCCCAGGCTCAGCCCCTTGAAGACCGCGACCAGGGGGTACGTGACGAAGTACGCCGCCTCGTAGTGGTCGACGCCGTGCTGGGCGCCCTCCAGGGCGTGCAGCGACACGATGCAGATGCCGACGATGAGGATGACGGCCTCGACGAAGTACGCCTGGCCCGTGTTGGAGCCGGCGAAGCGGGACTTGCGGCCCGCGCCGCCCGGCCGGTTGAGCTGCCGGACGGCGATCAGGACGAGGATGCCCACGGTCGTCAGGGTGCCCATGCCCTCGACCCACAGCTCCCAGGGGAGCCAGTTGCCGATCACCGGCAGGATCCAGTCGGCCTTGAAGAGCTGCCCGATGGCGTTGACGATCGTCAGCAGCAGGGACAGGAAGCCCACCGCCACGAACCAGTGGGCCACGCCGATGACGCCCCAGCGGTTCATCCGGGTGTGGCCGACGAACTCCTTGGCCACGGTGACCGTGCGCTGCACGGGCTCGTCGGTGCGGGTGCCGGCGGGCACGGGCTGGCCGAGTCGGACCTGGCGGAAGATCTGCAGGATGGCACGGCCGAACAGCGCGACGCCGACCGCGATTAGGACCAGCGACACGATGATCGCGGCGAGTTGCATGGGAGGCTCCTCGAACCTGCGAGAGCGGGCGAAATCTGAAGGCGCTCCGCGTGATCGGAAGCGGCCGGGCCGCCGGGATCTGAGCGGAACTACTAAGCGGTAACTTTTCGGGTCTGCGCTGAGGTTACCCAGTATTCCGGGCCCCATGAAGCCGCCCGGCCGGTGATCTGTGTCGCGCACGCAACCGTCGCGCGGGCGCCGGCGTCCTCCCGAAGGGTCTGGTGAGGACAAGCGCCCCATAAAAGTTGAGTGGCTCTGACTCAGGTCTGTTGACAGGTTCGCTCGGGTGCTGCACGCTTGAGCCTGTTCCACTCAAGTTAGCTGGAGGAATCGAAATGGCACGTGCGGTCGGCATCGACCTGGGCACGACTAACTCCGTCGTCAGTGTTCTCGAAGGCGGTGAGCCCACCGTCATCACCAACGCCGAGGGCGCCAGGACCACGCCGTCCGTCGTCGCCTTCGCCAAGAACGGCGAGGTGCTGGTCGGCGAGGTCGCCAAGCGCCAGGCGGTGACCAACGTCGAGCGGACGATCCGGTCGGTCAAGCGCCACATGGGCACCGACTGGAAGATCAACATCGACGAGAAGGACTTCAACCCGCAGCAGATCTCTGCGTTCATCCTGCAGAAGCTGAAGCGGGACGCGGAGTCCTACCTCGGCGAGAAGGTCACCGACGCGGTCATCACCGTCCCGGCGTACTTCAACGACTCCGAGCGCCAGGCCACCAAGGAGGCCGGTGAGATCGCGGGCCTCAACGTCCTGCGCATCGTCAACGAGCCCACCGCCGCCGCCCTGGCCTACGGCCTGGAGAAGGAAGACCAGACCATTCTCGTCTTCGACCTCGGCGGTGGCACCTTCGACGTGTCGCTGCTGGAGATCGGTGACGGCGTCGTCGAGGTGAAGGCCACCAACGGTGACAACCACCTCGGTGGTGACGACTGGGACCAGCGCGTCGTCGACTACCTGGTCAAGCAGTTCAACAACGGCCACGGCGTCGACCTCGCCAAGGACAAGATGGCGCTCCAGCGCCTGCGCGAGGCCGCCGAGAAGGCGAAGATCGAGCTGTCCTCGTCCAGCGAGACGACGATCAACCTGCCCTACATCACCGCCTCCGCCGAGGGCCCGCTGCACCTGGACGAGAAGCTCACGCGCTCGCAGTTCCAGCAGCTCACCTCGGACCTGCTCGACCGCTGCAAGACCCCGTTCCACAACGTGATCAAGGACGCCGGCATCTCGCTGTCCGAGATCGACCACGTGGTCCTGGTCGGCGGCTCGACCCGGATGCCCGCCGTCGCCGAGCTCGTCAAGGAGCTGACCGGCGGCAAGGAGGCCAACAAGGGCGTCAACCCGGACGAGGTCGTCGCCATGGGCGCCAGCCTCCAGGCCGGTGTGCTCAAGGGTGAGGTCAAGGACGTCCTGCTGCTGGACGTCACCCCGCTGTCCCTCGGTATCGAGACCAAGGGCGGCATCATGACCAAGCTGATCGAGCGCAACACCACGATCCCGACGAAGCGTTCGGAGATCTTCACGACGGCCGAGGACAACCAGCCGTCCGTGCAGATCCAGGTCTACCAGGGCGAGCGCGAGATCGCGGCGTACAACAAGAAGCTCGGGATGTTCGAGCTGACCGGCCTGCCGCCGGCGCCCCGCGGCGTCCCGCAGATCGAGGTCTCCTTCGACATCGACGCCAACGGCATCATGCACGTGACCGCCAAGGACCTGGGCACGGGCAAGGAGCAGAAGATGACCGTCACCGGCGGTTCGTCGCTCCCGAAGGACGAGGTCGACCGCATGCGTGAGGAGGCCGAGCGCTACGCGGAGGAGGACCACCAGCGTCGCGAGGCCGCCGAGACCCGCAACCAGGGCGAGCAACTGGTCTACCAGACCGAGAAGTTCCTCAAGGACAACGAGGACAAGGTGCCCGCCGAGGTCAAGACCGAGGTCGAGACCGCCGTCGGCGAGCTCAAGGAGAAGCTCAAGGGCGAGGACACGGCCGAGATCAAGACCGCGTCCGAGAAGGTCGCCGCGGTCTCCCAGAAGCTGGGCCAGGCCATGTACGCCGACGCGCAGGCGGCCCAGGGCGCGGCCGGTGCCGAGGGCGCCCAGGCCGGCGGTCAGCAGCAGGCCAAGGCCGAGGACGACGTCGTGGACGCCGAGATCGTCGACGACGAGAAGCCCAAGAAGGACGGTGCGGCGTGACGGAGGAGACCCCGGGCTTCGAGGAGAAGCCCGACGTCCCTTCCGATGCCGCCCCCGAAGACGCGGCACCGGCCGAGTCCGCCGACAAGGCGGGCTCGGCCCCGGCCGGGGACGTCCAGGACGCAAGTCTGACGGCTCAGTTGGACCAGGTGCGCACCGCTCTCAACGAGCGCACCACCGACCTCCAGCGCCTCCAGGCGGAGTACCAGAACTACCGCCGCCGGGTGGAGCGGGACCGCGTGTCGGTCAAGGAGATCGCGGTCGCCAACCTGCTCTCCGAGCTCCTGCCGGTGCTCGACGACATCGGTCGGGCCCGGGAGCACGGCGAGTTGGTCGGCGGCTTCAAGTCGGTGGCCGAATCGCTGGAGATGGTGGCGGCCAAGCTGGGTCTGCAGCAGTTCGGCAAGGAGGGCGAGCCCTTCGACCCGACGATCCACGAAGCGCTGATGCACTCCTACGCGCCCGATGTCACGGAGACGACATGCGTCGCCATCCTGCAGCCCGGGTATCGCATCGGTGAGCGCACGATCCGCCCCGCGCGGGTCGCGGTCGCCGAGCCGCAGCCGGGTGCGCAGGGCGCCAAGTCGGCCTCCGACGAGGAGTCCAAGGGCGCCAAGGGCGGTAAGGGAGCCGAGGGTGCCGAGGCCGCGGACAAGGAGAACGGTGGCCCGGACGAGGGCTGACGTGCGGGCCGGAACGAGAACCGTCCGGAAGGAGGGACGTCGAGGATGAGCACCAAGGACTTCGTGGAGAAGGACTACTACAAGGTCCTCGGCGTCCCCAAGGACGCCACCGAAGCGGAGATCAAGAAGGCGTACCGCAAGCTGGCCCGGGAGAACCACCCGGACGCCAACAAGGGCGACGCCAAGGCCGAGGAGCGCTTCAAGGAGATCTCCGAGGCCAACGACGTGCTCGGCGACGCCAAGCGCCGCAAGGAGTACGACGAGGCCCGGGCGCTGTTCGGCAACGGCGGCTTCCGGCCCGGCCCCGGCGGGGGCGGGAGCTTCAACTTCGACCTCGGCGACCTCTTCGGGGGCGCCGGGGGCGCGGGCGGCTCCGGTTCCGGTTCCGGTGCCGGCGGTTTCGGCGGCGGGCTCGGGGACGTCTTCGGCGGCCTGTTCAACCGCGGCGGCACCGGCACCCGCACGCAGCCGCGCCGCGGCCAGGACATCGAGTCCGAGGTGACGCTCAGCTTCACCGAGGCGGTCGACGGGGCCACGGTCCCGCTGCGGATGTCCAGCCAGGCGCCCTGCAAGGCGTGTTCGGGCACCGGCGACAAAAACGGTACGCCGCGGGTCTGCCCGACCTGTGTCGGCACCGGCCAGATCAGCCGGGGCGCGGGCGGCGGCTTCTCGCTCACCGACCCGTGCGCCGACTGCAAGGGCCGCGGCCTGATCGCGCAGGAGCCCTGCGAGATCTGCAAGGGCAGCGGCCGGGCGTCCAGCGCCCGCACGATGCAGGTCCGCATCCCCGCGGGCGTCTCCGACGGGCAGCGCATCCGGCTGCGCGGCAAGGGCGCCCCGGGCGAGCACGGCGGCCCGGCCGGTGACCTCTACGTGGTCGTCCACGTCGAGGCCCACCCGGTCTTCGGCCGCAAGGGCGACAACCTCACCGTCACGGTGCCGGTCACCTTCCCGGAGGCCGCGCTCGGCGGCGAGGTCAAGGTGCCGACGCTGGGCGGCCCGCCGGTCACGCTCAAGCTGCCGGCCGGCACGCCCAACGGACGCACCATGCGGGCCCGCGGCAAGGGCGCGACCCGTAAGGACGGCACCCGTGGTGATCTGCTGGTCACCATAGAGGTGGTCGTTCCCAAGGACCTCGGCGACCAGGCCAGGCAGGCGCTGGAGTCCTATCGCGAGGCGACCGCGGGCCCGGACCCGCGGGCGGAGCTGTTCCAGGCCGCGAAGGGAGCATGAGATGGACAGCCGGGGCGGGCAGCGTCGTAACCCGTATGAACTGACCGATGAGTCGCCGGTGTACGTCATCTCCGTCGCGGCCCAGCTCTCCGGCCTGCACCCGCAGACCCTGCGGCAGTACGACCGCCTGGGGCTGGTCTCGCCCGACCGTACGGCCGGGCGGGGCCGCCGCTACTCCGCCCGCGACATCGAACTGCTCCGCACCGTCCAGCAGTTGTCGCAGGAGGAGGGCATCAACCTCGCCGGCATCAAGCGCATCATCGAGCTGGAGAACCAGGTCGCGGCGCTCCAGCAGCGGGTCGCCGAGCTCCAGGGCGCCCTGGAGGGCGCGGCCAGCACGATGCGGCAGCGGGAGGCGGCGGTGCACGCCTCGTACCGCCGCGATCTGGTGCCGTACCAGGACGTGCAGCAGACCAGCGCGTTGGTCGTCTGGCGGCCCAAGCGGTCGTCGGAGTGACGGCGCGCTCGACGCGATGAAGGGCCGGGGTGGCGCAGCCACCCCGGCCCTTCGCGCGTTCCCATCGGGCGGTTCCCGTCCAACTCCCCTGTGATCAGCAGCCGTTGTAGCCCGCGGTGGGCATCGACAGCCGCCGGTGCACCCGCGACTTCATCGCCAGGGTGTAGACCGGCTCGTCCAGGTCGGCGGTCTCCAGTCGGATGCCGGCCGCCGCGCAGCGTTCGGTGAACTCGTCGGCGCCGTTGATGGCGTACTCCAGTGCCCGGCGGTTGGGCGCGACGAACACGTCGACCAGGCCCTTCTCGACGTCGTGCCACAGCGCGCTGTGGTCGGCGCGCAGTTGGTGCAGGCTGAGCTGGCAGGTCAGGCGGTAGTCACGGGCTGCCGCCCACTGTTTGCACATGGCGTGCTGGCTGCGGTCATCGACCAGGAACGGATCCTCGTCCAGCTCGGACAGCGGCATCAGGCAGGCGATCGCCGTCACTCGGACCGAGTTCATCGTGCCCTCCGGGGCGTGGCGACTGTGGGGGCGACGATACCCCCGCGAAGGGCCCGGGGTGGAGGGGCGGCGCCGGGCGGCGACGCATATCCGCAGGCGTGGCAGATCTTCCAGCCGTCCTGATTCACGGCCAACTGCCCGCCGCAGCGCGGGCAGTTCTCGGCGGACGGGCGGGGACGCCCGGTGCGTTTCTTGGGCAGCGGGCGCGGAACGGTCGTCGTGCTGCGTAGTGCCGACGCCATGCGGCCTCCCACTGCCGTCTTTTCTGCCCGGGACAGGTCCGATGCCGCTCACGGATGTGCGGAGGTGTTCGGTTCCTGCCGTTCTTGAGTACCAGTTGGGGGCCCGGGAGCGGACTTGAACGGTCCGGTTTCGGCCAGGTCCGGACCTGGTGGGCGGGCCGGGCCGCCCGGTACCCGTACCGGCCAGGCGTGTCGGCGGGCATACGGCCGATACCGGGGCGTGGTGCGCGGGCGCGCCGGGTGGTGGGGCGCGCGTCGGCGGGGGCGCTCAGGCCCGCCCGAGGGCCCGGGTCACCGCGATCTCGATCAGCACGCGGTCCGGGTTGGGCGACGGGGTCCGGCCGTACCGTGCGGCGTACCGGCGCTCGGCGTCGGCCACCGCCTCCGCGTCGGTCCGCACCCGGGCGACGCCCTCCAGGGTCGCCCAGCGGCGGCGGTCCACCTGGCACACCGCCACCCGCGCCCCGTCGGCGCCGGCGGCGAGGACGTTCTTGACCTTGGTGCTGTCCTTGCGGGTGATGACCCGCGCGATCCGCTGCCCGGCGTCGTAGGTGACGCCGACCGGGACGACGTGCGGGGTGCCGTTGGCCCGCGGCGTCGTGAGGGTCGACATGAGGTGCTCGTCCCAGAAGGCGAGGTACTCGGGGGGCAGTGCGCTCAGGTCGTGGGCCATGGGGCCAGGGTAGTTGGGGGCCGGAGAGCGGCCCCCGTCCGGTCACACGAACTCGGCCGTCTCCAGGTCGAAGGAGAAGGGGGCGGGGAGGGGGAGGGGCTTGCCGAAGGGGACGGTGGTGTGGCCCCCGTAGTCTCCGCCGGAAGGCTCGCCGAACAGCGTCACCGCCGACGTGTCGCGGTCGACGAGGAGGTAGAGCGGAATACCGGCACGGGCGTAGGCGTACCTCTTGCCCTCGCGGTCGTTCCGGGGCTTGCTCGACGTCACCTCGACGACCATGGCGACGCCGTCGCTGGGCATCCACGGCGGTGCGCCCCGGAAGAGGCGCAACGCGTACGGGGCGATGGTGGCGTCGGGGATCACGTGGTCCGTGGGCTGGTCTTCGCTGCTGGAAAGGACGAGTCCCTTGTAGCCCGAGATCTGCATGTCGGTTGCGGACCTTCGGGTTACCTGCGTGCCGATGACGCTCAGGTAGTCCTCGTGGTCGCCGTCCGTCGGCGGTGTCACAACGATCTCCCCCTCGACGAGCTCGGCCCGGAACCCCTCAGGGGTGTCCAGGCTGAGAAAGAAGTCCAGGAGGGTTTCCTTGTCCGTGGCCATCGGCTCGTGTGCCATAGCCGTCATGCTGCACCTCCTTGTGGTCGAAGGCCAGTGTCACGGGCCCCACCAGCGGGATGAGGCCGATGGTCGGATCTTCACTCGTAAGCGTGAGCGATTTACTTGAGTGGAGTAGACTCAACTTATCGCATGTTGCGCAAGGCAGGATTGGATAGGGGAGCGCGCGGAGCGCCGGACGCACGAGGAGGACCAGGCAGACGTGGACGCCGAGCTGACCAACAAGAGCCGAGAGGCGCTGAGCGCCGCCAATGAGCGGGCGGTCACCGCCGGGCACGCGGACATGACGTCCGCGCACCTCCTGCTCGCCCTGCTCGCCGGGCAGGACAACGAGAACATCATGGATCTGCTGGCGGCCGTCGAGGCGGACGCCGCCCAGCTCCGTTCCGGCGCCGAGCGGCAGCTCGCCGGGCTGCCCAGCATCCAGGGCACGACCGTGGCCCCGCCGCAGCCGGACCGCGAGCTGCTGGCCGTCATCGCGGACGCCGCGCAGCGCGCCAAGGAGCTGGGCGACGCCTACATCTCCACCGAGCACCTGCTCATCGGCATCGCCGCCAAGGGCGGCCGCACCGGTGAGCTGCTGGAGCAGCAGGGCGCCACCGCCAAGAAGCTGCTCGCCGCCTTCGAGGCCAGCCGCGGCGGCCAGCGGGTGACCAACGCCGATCCGGAGGGCACCTACAAGGCGTTGGAGAAGTTCGGTACGGATTTCACCGCGGCGGCGCGTGAGGGCAAGTTGGATCCGGTGATCGGTCGGGATCAGGAGATCCGG
>NZ_JBIVXW010000137.1:0-9955 GCF_044769405.1 Streptomyces sp. NPDC090442 | reverse complement strand
GTGTGCAGGACTGCTTCGCTTTACGTCCTGCACACCCACCCCGCAGGCCCGTCCCCTCCCGTTGGGGGTGGGAAAAACCGGTGGGTGCCACGTCCTGCCGGTGGGTCAACTCGGGCCGCTGGGTTGAGTGGTGAGCGTATGGGGACGGGGACGCGTGAGCCTGAGTGGTAGCCGTCAGAGGACAGGCGGCACGAGCGCCCGGGCGGTGACCGTCAGGGGGCCACAGTGGTCAGCCCCCACCCGGAGAAATCCACCCACCCAACGGGAGGGGACGGGCCGGAGGGGCCGGTGTGCCAGACGTAAAGCGAAGCAGTCTGGCACACCGGCCCCGCAGGCCCGTCACCGCACCCCGACAGCCCCGCGCAGCGGATCGGCCCCGCGCAGCGGACCAGACAACCCGCCCCGCCCCGCGCAAGCGCACCGGCCCCGCGCAGCGGACACATCAGCCCGCGCCGCAGGCACATAGAACAGCAACCCGCGCGGCGGGAAAGCCGACAACGTGGGAACAGCCCGGCGTCAGCCGACGACGTCAGATGACCAACGGATCGTCAAGGATCGGCTGCCACGCCAACTCCGCCGCGCCCACCAGGCTGTTGTGGTCCAGGCTGCAGGGGAGGATGGGGACCCCGCCGCTGCGTCCCCACAGGCTGCGGTCCGCGACGACCGCTCGTAGGCGTTCGGGGTCGGCCTCCAGGAGGGCGCGGTGGAGGCCGCCGAGGATGATGCGGTCCGGGTTGAGGATGTTGACGAGGCCGGCGAGGCCCAGGCCGAGGCGGTCGATGAGCAGGTCGGCGGCGGTGCGGACGCCGGGGTCGGCGAGTTCGGTGCGGAGCAGTTCGACGGCCTGGTGCAGGAGGGAGACCTCCGGGCCCGGCTCGCGGCCGGCGGCCACGAGGAAGGCGAGCGGGTCGGCCTCGACATCCAGGCAGCCGCGACTGCCGCAGTGGCAGGGCGCGCCCTCGGGGTTGACGGTGAGGTGGCCGACCTCCAGGGCGAGGCCCGAACTGCCGCTGTGCAGGCGGCCGTCGAGGACCAGCGCGCCGCCGACGCCCCGGTGGCCGGAGGCCACGCACAGCAGGTGGCGGGAGCCGCGGCCGGCCCCGTGCCGGTGTTCGGCGAGCGCGCCGAGGTTGACGTCGTTGCCGGTGAAGCCGATCTTCTCGGTGACGCCGGGGATCTCCGCGGCGGCCAGCGCGCGCAGGAACAGTTCGCGCACCGGGGCGCCCGAAGGCCAGGCGAGGTGGAGGGGGTTGAGCGCCTCGCCGTCCGGTTCGGCGACCGCGGAGGGTACCGCGAGGCCCGCGCCCAGGCAGCGGCGCCCGGTCTCGCGGAGCAGGGCGGCACCGGCCTCGACGACCTCCGCGAGGACGTGGGCGGGGTCCGCGGGGATGATGCCGCAGCTGGGCGTGGTGGCGACGATACGGCCGCCGAGGCCAACCAGGGCCGCGCGGTAGCCGTCGGCATGGATCTGCGCGGCCAGCACGACCGGGCCGTCCTCGTTGATGGACAACCGGTGCGAGGGCCGCCCCTGGGAGCCGGCGGAGGCGTGCGGCCGGGAGTCGACGGTGATCAGGCCGAGCGCTTCGAGCTCGGCGGCCACCGCTCCCGCGGTCGCCCGGGTCACGCCGAGTTCGGAGGTCAGGACGGCACGGGTGGGCGCGCGTCCGGTGTGTACGAGCTCCAGTGCGGGTCCGAGGGCGCCGCGGCCCCGCTCCAGCCTGGTTGTCCGAGTCTGGGTCACGCCTCTATTCTGGCTTTGTGTCGACGCTAAACAAAATACGCACGGTCTTCACCCGCCATCGGCCCCCCATCTCTCCTCGATCCTCAAATCCCCCCATGAGGGCGCATATCGGAACGACGGCCGCGGCTTCGGGCGGGCCCGGTGACCCGCTGGCCCGCCGGCGCGCCGCGATCACCGCGTTCTTCGCCATGGACGGCTTCCTCTTCGCGGGTTGGGTCGTCCGGATCCCCGCGATCAAGGCGCAGACCGGCGCCAGCGCGGGCGCCCTGGGACTGGCACTGCTCGGCGTCTCCGTCGGGGCGGTGGCGTTCATGATGCTCACCGGGCGGCTGTGCCGGCGCTTCGGCAACCACACCGTGACGGTCGTCTCCGGCATCGCACTCGGCCTGAGCATCCTGCTGCCCCCACTGGCCCGTTCGGCCACCGCGCTGGGCCTGGTGCTCCTGGTCTTCGGCGCGGCCTACGGGTCCCTCAACGTCGCCATGAACAGCGCCGCCGTCGACCTGATCGCGGCCCTGCGCCGCCCGGTGATGTCCAGCTTCCACGCCGCCTTCAGCCTGGGCGGCATGCTCGGCGCCGGCCTCGGCGGACTGGTCGCCGGGCACCACTCCCCCGCCGCGCACCTCTCGGGGCTGGCGGTCTGCGGCCTACTGGTGACGGTCGCCGCGGGAACGGCGCTACGGCGCGGACGGGAGCCGGGGCGCGAGCAGGAGCCGCCCATCACCCCGGACGGCCCACCGAGCCATCGACCCGACGAGAGCGACCGCCCGCATCCCGGCTCCCGTCACCTCCCCCTCGTCCTCGTCTTCGGTGTGATCGCGCTGTGCACGGCGTACGGCGAGGGCGCGATGGCCGACTGGGGTGCCCTGCACCTCTCTCAGGACCTGGCCACCTCGCCGGGTCTCGCGGCCGCCGGCTACGCGGTGTTCGCGCTGGCGATGACGATCGGGCGGCTCTCCGGGACCGCGCTCATCGAACGCCTGGGGCCCGTGCGGGCCCTGGTCGGGGGCGGCGGCACGGCGGCGGTCGGGATGCTGCTCGGGGCGCTCGCGCCGACCGCGTGGGCCACCTGCGCCGGGTTCGCGGTCGCCGGTCTGGGGCTGGCCAACATCTTCCCGATCGCCATCGCGCGGGCCGGGGCGGCCGGCGGCGCGGGCGGGGTCGCGATGGCCTCCACGATCGGCTACGGCGGCATGCTGCTGGGCCCGCCCGCCATCGGCTTCCTCACCGAGCTGTGGAGTCTGCCGGTCGCGCTGACCACCGTCGCACTGCTGGCCGCGGTGGCGGCGCTGATCGCGCACCTGACCCGCGGGGCGCACCGCAACGGTGTGGACGGGACGGTCGACGCGTCCCCCTCCCGCGGAACGTCCCCTTCCGCGGAACGTCCCCCTCCCGGGGAAATTGAGGGGTAGTCAAGTTCCCTTGTGGCGTTGCCCGGTGGGCTGCGGGGAGGGGTGGCGTCGCTGGTCAGCGGGGTGTCTACGGGTTCCGGCGACGCCGTGCGCGGGGGCGGCGGCTCCGCCCCGACGATGTCGGCTGTCAGTGGTGGCTGGCACACTCGGACGCATGGAGATCACTGAGTTCGTCGAAACCCTGCGCCTGGACGGTGGGCTGCTCGCGGACGCCGCCGACGAGGCCGGCCCCGATGCCCCGGTCCCGACCTGTCCCGACTGGCGCATGCGGGATCTGGTGCTGCACACGGGGCGGGTCCACCGCTGGGCGACGGGATTCGTGACCGAGCCCCGGGAGACGCGGAGCAGCTTCCCCGAGTCCCCGGACGTGGCCGACGGCGAGCTGGTCCCCTGGCTGCGCGAGGGCCACCACCAGCTCGTGCTGGCCCTCCACACCGCCCCGGCCGATCTGCGGACCTGGACGTTCTTCCCGACCCGGTCCCCGCTCGCCTTCTGGGCGCGCCGCCAGGCCCACGAGACGTCGGTGCACCGCGCCGACGCCCAGTTGGCCGCCGGCGTCCCGCTGACGCCGCTGCCGGCGCGCTTCGCGGCGGACGGCATCGACGAGTTGCTGACCCGATTCCACTCCGGCGACCGGAGCCGACTGCGCCCGGCCGCACCCCTGACCCTGCGGCTGCGCGCCAGGGACACCCCCGGCGCCGACTGGACGGTCCACCTCACGCCCGACGCACCGCCGCGCACGGTGTCCACGCCGACGGACGAGGAGTCCAAGCCCGACTGCACCGTCGAGGGCCGCGCCGAGGAGCTCTACCTGACGCTGTGGAACCGCCTCCCCTGGGACGGCCTGACGCTCTCCGGCGACGCTTCCGTATCGACCCTGTGGCAGGAGCGCGGCGGCATCTGACGGAGCGCCCCCGACCAGCGGCCAAGGCGACAACGACCCGCCGGCTCGGCGCCCCACCGAGCGGGCGTCGACCGTTCGCGGGCCCAACGCCCCATCGGGGCCTGAGCGTTCACCTGTCCGTTCAGGGGATCGGCCTTCCGGCCGGACACGACCGCTGGCGGGCTCGGCAAGCGGCCGGGCCCGCGGGTTCGGCCGGGCCCGCCGGCCGGTGGCTCGACGTCCGGGCGAGGACGGGGCCTGACCGTCCGCGGTCGCGTCCCCGGACCGGAACCTTCCGTTCGCGGGTTGGGCCGCCGGCACCGGACGGCCACCGCGCACCACCCCGGTGCCGGCCGGCCGACGGCCCCACAGTCGGCGACGGGCGGCAACCAATCCGGCGGCAGGCCCCAAGCGGGCAGGCGCCAAACGGACGTGCGCCAAGCAGGCGACAACCCCACCGCCGTCCCCACACCCCCACGATCATCGGCGCGCGGCAGGCCGCACCCTCACCCCAGCCACCCCGGCCGCACCAACCCCGACTCGTAGGCCAGCACGACCAGTTGGGCGCGGTCCCGGGCACCCAGTTTGACCATCGTGCGGCTGACATGGGTCTTGGCGGTGAGGGGGCTCACCACCAGGCGGCGGGCGATCTCCTCGTTGGAGAGGCCGAGGCCGACCAGGGCCATGACCTCACGTTCCCGGTCGGTGAGGACGGCGAGTTCGGCGGTGGGCGCCGGGGTCTTGGAGCGGGCGGCGAACTCGGCGATCAGGCGGCGGGTCACGCCCGGCGAGAGCAGCGCGTCGCCGGCCACCACCGCGCGCACCGCCCGCAGCAGTTCCTCCGGTTCGGTGTCCTTGACCAGGAAGCCGGAGGCCCCGGAGCGGATCGCCTCGAAGACGTACGCGTCGAGTTCGAAGGTGGTCAGCATGACGACCTTGACGTCCGCCAGCGCGGGGTCCTCGGTGATCTTCCGGGTGGCGGCCAGGCCGTCGAGCAGCGGCATCCGGATGTCCATCAGGACGGCGTCCGGCCGGCGCGCCCGTACGACGGTGAGCGCCTCCTGGCCGTCGGCCGCCTCACCGACCACCTCGATGTCGGGCTGGGCGTCCAACAGCGCCTTGAAACCGGCCCGGACCAGTAGTTGGTCGTCGGCGAGCAGTACCCGGATCACGACTCCTCCTCGGTGGTGCGGGCCGCGGCGGTGAGCGGCAGGCGCGCGTGGACCCGGAAGCCGCCGTCCGGCCGCGGTCCCGCCTCGATGGTGCCGCCCAGCGCCGCGGCCCGCTCCCGCATGCCGGCCAACCCGTTGCCGCCACCGACCAGTTCACCGCTGCCGGCGGTGGCCGGTCCGTCGTCGTCGACCCGGATCTCCAAGGCGCCGGGAACGTCACGCAGGAGCACCCGGGCGGTGCGCGAGCCCGAGTGCCGGACGATGTTGGTGAGCGCCTCCTGGACGATGCGGAAGGCGGCGAGGTCGGCGCCGGGCGGCAGGGGCGCGCGGGTGCCCTCGGTGGCGATGTCCACGGCGAGGCCGGCGCGTTGGGCCTGTTCGACGAGTTCGGGCAGCCGGTCCAGGCCGGGGGCGGGGGCGCGCGGGGCGTCGCCGGGGGCGCGCAGGGTGTCCAGGACCTGACGGACCTCGCCGAGCGCCTCCTTGCTCGCGGCCTTGATGGTGGTCAGCGCCGTTCGTGCCTGCTGCGGGTCGGAGTCCAGCAGCGCCAGCCCGACGCCGGCCTGGACGTTGATGACGGAGATGCTGTGCGCGAGCACGTCGTGCAGTTCGCGGGCGATCCGCAGCCGTTCCTCGTCGGCGCGGCGGCGCTCGGCGGCGGCTCGTTCGGCCCGCATCCGGGCCAGTTGTTCGCGGCGGACCCGGGCGAGTTCGGAGGCCGCCAGGACCGCCATCACCCAGGCGGTGACGACGAGTTCCTGTCCCCAGGGCGCGGGCCCGAGATGCGGGGGCAGCCAGCGGTAGAGCCAGTGCGCGACCAGCAGGTGGGCCAGCCACACCCCGCCCACCGCACACCAGGCGACCACCCGGTGGCCGGCGACGATCGCCGCGTAGGCGCCCAGCGCGAGGGTGACGAAGACCGGCCCGTAGGGGTAGCCGGCGGCGAAGTAGACGGCGCAGCAGGCGGCGGTGCCCAGGGCCGTGGCCCGTGGGTAACGGTGCCGGAACAGCAGCAGTACCGCTCCGGCGACGAGCAGCGCATGGCCGAGGGGGTCGAGCGGGACGCGTCCGTGCTGCCCGTGGGCGGCGGCGTTGGTGCCGACGGTGACCAGCACCAGCACCAGCAGCGTCGAGCGCCAGGGCAGCCGGCCGCCGGCCCGTCGTCCCGGCTCCGGCGGCCACCACGCCTGCGGCCGGTCGGGGCGGCGCCGCGCCCAGGGCGGCCGTGCGTTGTCCATGGTGGACACGCTAGACGGCGGCGGGCCCGGGCGGCGTCCGCCCGGTGAGGGGTCCGCGGCTACTCCCCGGGGAGTAGCCGCCGCGCGGCCGGTCGTCCCGGCCGCTCCCCTTCGCTCACCCCCGCTCGGCCGCCGGCTCCACCTCGCCGGCCTCGTCCGGGCGGCCGTCGGCGGGCGCGGTGCCCGCGGGCGTCTCCGCGCGGTCGATGGCGTCCAGCGCGCGCCGGGCGAACGGGTGGGTGCGGACCAGTTCGCCGAGCGTCGTGGTCCCCCGGGTGATCCTCGCGAACGCCCGCCAGGTGGGCCGGAATCCGGTCAGCGCGGCGTGGAACATCCCCGGGTGGCGCGCGAACAGCGCCAGCATCCGGCGCCCGACGCCCATCTCCACGCCCAACCCGGCCTTGATGGCGAAGGCGTAGTTCAGCGCCTGGCGGCGGGCGTCCACCGCGTCGTGCGCCTCGGCGATCCGCACCGCCCACTCGCCCGCCTGCCGCCCCGAGCGCAGCGCGAACGAGATGCCCTCCCGGGTCCACGGCTCCAACAGGCCGGCCGCGTCGCCGCAGACCAGCACCCGGCCGCGGGACAGCGGGGAGTCATCCGCCCGGCAACGGGTCAGGTGTCCCGAGGAGATCTTCGGCTCGAAGCCGGCCAGACCGAGCCGGCCGATGAAGTCCTCCAGGTAGCGCTTGGTGGCCGCGCCCTCGCCGCGGGCGGAGATCACGCCGACGGTGAGGGTGTCGCCCTTGGGGAAGACCCAGCCGTAACTGCCCGGCATCGGGCCCCAGTCGATGAGCACCCGCCCCGCCCAGTCCTCGGCGACCGTCTCCGGCACCGGGATCTCGGCCTCCAGCCCCAGGTCGACCTGGTCGACCTTCACGCCGACGTGCGCGCCTATCCGACTCGCGCTGCCGTCCGCGCCGACCACCGCCCGGGCCAGCACCACCTCGCCGTCGCCGAGCACCACCGCGACGGTCCGCCGGTCCGGGACGTTGGCGCCGTGCTGCTCGACCCGCGAGACGGTGACACCGGTCCGGACCCGGGCGCCGGCCTCCGTGGCCGACTCCACCAGCGCGGCGTCGAACTCGGGGCGGTTGATCAGGCCGAAGAGCATCTGCTTGGAGCGCCGGGTGCGGGCCAACTTGCCGTTGAGCGAGAACGTCACCGCGTGCACCCGGTCGCGCAGCGGCAGTTGGAACCCGGGCGGGAGGGAGTCCCGGGACGGGCCGATGATGCCGCCGCCGCAGGTCTTGTAACGGGGAAGTTCGGCCTTCTCCAGGAGCAGCACCCGGCGTCCCGTACACGCCGCGGCGTGCGCCGCCGAGGCGCCCGCGGGCCCTCCGCCCACCACCACGACGTCCCATACCTGCTGGTTGCCCTCGGCCGCCTGCTCGCTGCTCACCTGTGCTTCCGCTCCCGTCCGATGCCTGGCTGCGCGTACCGCCGCATCCTACGGGCCGCGTCCGAACAGACTGCCTGTGGGAAGATCGGGGCACGCACATCCGTACGCCCGGGCCCGCCCGGCCCACCCCGCCGGACGTGGCCCACGTATCCGATACCGCGCCCACAAGGAGCGTTTTCATGTCTGACAGCCCGCTCGCCCAGACCGTCGCCGCCCTGCAACCGCGGGCGAGGGCCGAACTCGCCGAGTTGGTGGCCTTCAAGTCGGTCGCGGACTTCGCCCAGTTCCCCAAGAGCGAGAGCGAGGGCGCGGCCCGCTGGATCGTGGACGCGCTGCGAGCCGAGGGCTTCGAGGACGTCGCGCTGCTGGACACCCCCGACGGCACCCAGTCCGTCTACGGCTACCTCCCCGGCCCGGCCAGCGCACCGACCGTGCTGCTCTACGCCCACTACGACGTGCAGCCCCCGCTGGACGAGGCCGCCTGGGTCTCCCCGCCGTTCGAGCTGACCGAGCGCGACGGTCGCTGGTACGGGCGCGGCACCGCCGACTGCAAGGGCGGCGTGATCATGCACCTGACGGCGCTGCGGGCACTCAAGGAGCACGGCGGCGTCCCGGTCAACGTCAAGGTGATCGTGGAGGGTTCGGAGGAGCAGGGCACCGGCGGCCTGGAGCGGTACGCCGAGGCGCACCCCGAGCTGCTGACCGCCGACGCCATCATCATCGGCGACTCCGGCAACTTCCGCCCCGGGCTGCCCACGGTGACCGCGACGCTGCGCGGCATGACGATGGTGCAGGTCCAGGTGGACACCCTGGAGGGCAACCTGCACTCCGGCCAGTTCGGCGGCGCCGCCCCGGACGCGCTGGCCGCGCTGATCCGCACCCTGGACTCGCTGCGCGCCGAGGACGGCTCGACCACGGTGCGCGGCCTGGCCGCGGACGCCACCTGGGAGGGACTCGCCTACCCCGAGGCCGACTTCCGCAAGGACGCCAAGGTCCTCGACGGCGTCGAGCTGATCGGCACCGGCGCGGTCGCGGACCGGCTCTGGGTCCGCCCGGCGGTGACGGTGCTCGGCATCGACTGCCCGCCGGTGGTCGGCGCCACCCCCTCCGTCCACGCCTCGGCCCGCGCCCTGGTGAGCCTGCGGGTGCCCCCGGGCACGGACGCCGCCGAGGCCACCAAGCTCCTCAAGGCGCACCTGGAAGAGGCCACCCCCTGGGGCGCCCGCGTCACCGTCGAACAGGTCGGCCAGGGCCAGCCGTTCCGCGCCGACACCACCAGCCCCGCGTACGCCTCCATGGCGGAGGCGCTGCGCGAGGCGTACGACGGCCAGGAGATGCAGACCTCCGGCCTGGGCGGCTCCATCCCCCTGTGCAACACCCTCGCGGGGCTCTACCCCGACGCGGAGATCCTCCTGATCGGTCTCAGCGAGCCGGAGGCCCAGATCCACGCGGCGAACGAGAGCGTGTCCCCGGAGGAGCTGCGGCGCCTGTCGTTGGCCGAAGCGGTGTTCCTGCGGAAGCTGGCCGACGGGCGGGGGTAACCGACGCCGGGCGGCTCCCACGTTGTTGACTTTCCCGCCGCGCGGGTTGCTGTTGTTTGCGCCTGCGGCGCAAGCTGATGTGTCCGCTGCGCGGGGCCGGTCCGCTTGCGCGGGGCGGGGCGGGTTGTCTGGTCCGTTGCCGGTCCGCTGCGCGGGGCCGATCCGCTGCGCGGGGCTGTTGGGGTGCGGTGACGGGCCTGCGGGGTGGGTGTGCAGGACTGCTTCGCTTTACGTCCTGCACACCCACCCCGCAGGCCCGTCCCCTCCCGTTGGGGGTGGGAAAAACCGGTGGGTGCCACGTCCGCCCGGTGGATCAACTCGGGCCGCTGGGCTGAGTGGTGACCGTATGGGGACGGGGACGCGTGAGCCTGAGTGACGGCCATAAGAGGACAGGCGGCACAAGCGCCCGGGCGGTGACCGTCAGGGGACCACTGTGGTCAGCCCCCACCCGGAGAAATCCACCCACCCAACGGGAGGTGACGGGCCGGAGGGGCCGGTGTGCCAGACGTAAAGCGAAGCACTCAGGCCCACCCGCCCCCCCCGCCCCGCACCCCCCCCCCCCACACCAA
>NZ_JBIVXW010000136.1:0-9969 GCF_044769405.1 Streptomyces sp. NPDC090442 | reverse complement strand
AACTACGCAGCCGCCAACACCTACCTCGACGCCCTCGCCCACCACCGCCACACCCACAACCTCCCCGCCACCTCCCTCGCCTGGGGCCTATGGGAGGAGGAGAGCGGTCTCACGCGGTCGCTGGGCGCTGCCGAGCGGGCCAGGATCGGGCGGAGCGGTATCCTGCCGCTCACCTCGGCCGAAGGGCTGAAGCTGTTCGACGCCTCGCTCGCGCGGGACGCGGCGCTCGCGGTGCCGGCGCTGCTGGACCTGGGGGCGCTGCGCAGCCGCGCCGCCGCCGGCGAACTGCCCGCGCTGTACCGGGAGTTGGTGCCCGTACCGGCCGCCCCCGTGCGGTCGGCCGCCTTGCCCGCCGAGGGCGCGCCCGGGGTACGGGACCGGCTGCTCGACATGGACGACGCGGAACGCGAGGGGTTCCTCGACGAGCTGGTGCGCGGCCACGTCGCCGAAGTCCTCGGGCACGCCTCGCCCTCGGCCGTGGAGCCTCGGCGCGGGCTGCTCGACATGGGCCTGGACTCCCTCTCCGCCGTCGAGCTGCGCAACCGGCTCGGTGCGACCACCGGACTGCGGCTGCCGACCACCTTGGTGTTCGACTATCCGACGCCCGTCGCCCTCGCCGGTCATCTGCTGGACCGGCTGGCCGAGGAGCTGCCGAGCGCGGCCCTTTCACCGCTCGACGCGTTGGAAGCGGCGTTCGAGGAGATCTCCGGTGACGAGGAGAACCGCTCCCTTGTGCGGGCCCGGTTGGAGGCACTCCTGAGCAAGCTGGCCGCCGACGGCGGAGCGGCCGACCCGGACGCCTCGGCGAGTTTCCCGGACGGCCTGGATGCCGTGGCGGACGAGGATCTCTTCGAATTCATCGACGGCGAACTCGACTGAGCCGGTCGCTCGTTGTTCGCATGGCCACGCGACGGCGGGCCGGTGCTTGTCGCCGGCCCGCCGTCGCGGCGTTTCCTCCTCTTCTCCGGACAGGGTCTCCGGAAAGAGGCGGCGGGTAAGTCGGCGGTTAGCGTTCCTTGTGACGCTGGGGCGCACCAACGCGCCGCGCAGTGCGGGCGCGTGCCCTCACGGCGAAGGAAGGCTCGATGACCTCCACACGGGTTCCCGTCCCATTCGAATTCACAGCGATCAAAGGGCTCGACATCGACCACAGCTACCGTGAGCTCCTGGAGCACGGGCGCCCGGTGTGGGTGACCCCGCCGTACGGGGAGAACGCGTGGCTGGTGAGCCGGTACGCGGACATCAGGGCCATCCTGGGCGACCAGCGGTTCGGCCGGGCCGCCGCGGCGGGCCGCGACGAGGCGCGGGTGGCGCCGGTGCCGGTGGGCGGCAGCATCATGGGCGCGGATGCGCCGGACCACGGCCGGCTGCGGCGGCTGATCTCGAAGCCGTTCTCCAACCGGGGTGTCGAGCGGCTGCGACCGCGGATCGCGCAGGTGGCCGAGGACCTGCTCGACGCCATGGCGGAGCGGGGTTCCCCGGTCGATCTCGTCACGGCCTTCACGGGCCCGTTCTCCGCGCTGAACATCTGTGAGCTCCTGGGCGTGCCCGAGGACGAGCGGGACCGCTTCCAGGACATGGTGCAGTGCTTCTTCGGCAGGACGGAGCTGTCGCCCGAGGAGATCGCGGTCGAGCTGGAGCTGCTGCGCGACTATGTCCGCGAGCTGATCGACCGGCGCCGCCGCGAGCCGGGTGAGGACCTGGTCAGCGCCATGCTGGAGACCGCGGCCGAGGGCGGCCCCTACGCCGACGAGGAGTTGCTGGAGCTGGTGTACACGCTGCTGATCGGCGGCTACGACACCCCGGCCTCCCAACTGGCCTCGACCTTCTACGTCCTGTTGTCGCGGCCTGAACAGGCGCGGCTGCTGCGGGAGAACCCGGAGGCCGTTCCGCAGGCGGTGGAGGAGTTGCTGCGCTTCGTCCCGCTCGTCTCGCACGCGACGTTCGCCCGGTACCCGACGGAGGACGTGGAGATCGGCGGGCAGCTGATCCGGGCCGGTGAGCCCGTGCTGTGCGCCACCCCGGCCGGGAACATGGACCCCAAGGCGTTCGAGGACCCCGAGGCCCTGGACCTGCGGCGGGCCGGGAACGCGCATCTTTCCTTCGGACACGGCCTGCACCACTGCACCGGCGCGGCCCTGGCCCGGGTGGAGATGCAGGTGGCGATCACCGCCCTGTTGACGCGCTTCCCGGACCTGCGGCTGGACGTGGCGCCCGAGGACGTGCAGTGGCTGAAGGGCATGCAGATCAGGACGCTGGGCTCGCTGCCGGTGGCGTGGGGGCCGGGCGGCAGCCGTTCGTAACGGCCGGACGGTGCGTGACGGCTCGACACGACGAGCCCCGGAGGCTTCGGCCTCCGGGGCTCGTCGTCGTGTCCGGTGGCGGGCCGGGCCGAGGTGATCAGTTCCCGTCGGGCGTACCGCGCAGCACGATCGCTCGCGCGGGGCACAGGTCCACGGCCTCCCGCACCGCCTCCCACTCGTGGGGGCCGGGGTGGGGGTCCCGTACGAGGACGTATCCGTCGTCGTCGTGGTCGAAGACGGCGGGGGCGCTGTAGGCGCACTGGGCGGCCCCGATGCAGGTTTCCCGGTCGGCGGTGACCCGTGCCTCGGCGGGCTCGCCTGCGCTCACCATGTCACCGGCATCTCGTTGACGCCCTGCACCGTGCCGCTGCCCGGCGGCCGGGTGGGCAGCCGGTCGGCGGGGACGGCCAGGCGCAGCGTGGGGATGGAGGTGAACAGGGCGGAGAAGGCGATCTCCAGTTCCAGCCGGGCGAGGCTCTGGCCGAGGCACTGGTGGATGCCGTAGCCGAAGGACAGGTGGCGGCGGCCGGTGCGGTCGGTGTCGAATGCCTGCGGGTCCTGGTGGACGCGGCTGTCCCGGTTGGCCATGGTGGCGGAGAGCAGGACGCCCTCGCCCGCGCGGATGACCTGCCCCGCGAGGGGGATGTCGGCGGTGGCGACGCGTACTCCGGCGAGGTCGGTGACCGCGACGCAGCGCAGGATCTCCTCGACCACCTGGGGCACGGTCTCCGGGTCGGCCTGCATGCGGGCGAGTTGCTCGGGGTGGTCGAGCAGTGTGAGGGTGCCCAGCGCGATGGTGGAGGCCGTGGTCTCGTGCCCGGCGACCAGGATGACCAGGGCTATCTGGACGAGGTCGGCGTGGCTGAGGCGGCCCGTCGCGACCTCTTCCCGGGCCAGGCGGCCGATCAGTCCGGGGCCGGGTTCGGTGCGCCGGCGGGTGGCCAACGCGTCGAGATAGCCGATGAGTTCGCCGCCCGCCGCCTGGGAATCCGCACCGGTGGTGGCCTGGAGGAGCCGGCGTGAGGCGTCCTGGAAGAACTCCAGGTCCTCGTGGGGCAGTCCCAGTACCTCGGAGATGACGCGGGACGGCACGGGCAGCGCGAAGTCGTGCACGAGGTCGGCGGGCGGGCCGGTCCGCAGCATCCGGTCCACGTAGTGGTCCACGATCTCCTGCACGACGGGCCGCAGTTCGGCGACCCGCTTGCGGCTGAAGTCCGGGTTGAGCAGGCGGCGGTGCTCATCGTGGGCGGGCGGGTCCATGCCGATGAGCACCAGGCGCTTGGCGACCTCGGCCTGGAAGCGGGGCGCGACGGCCGGGTAGTCCGGGCGCTGCCGGTCGGCGGAGATCCGCGGGTCCGCGAGCAGTTGCCGCGCCTCGGAGTAGCCGGTGACGAACCATACGACGCGGCCGTCGAAAAGCGTGACCCGGGTCAACGGCGCCTGGGCGCCGAGCTGTTCATAGGCGGGCGGCGGCTGATAGGGGCAGGCCCTCTGTTGCGGAAAGGGCGGTGCAGCGGACAGGCCCGGCGGGGCGGTGATTTCCATCGCGTTCCCCTCGTCTTCTTCCTGCGGGCAGGGATTTCCCCGCAGCCGGAAAAGCTAGGAGGCGCCGCGAACGCCCTGCAACCCCGTGCCTCCGGGGCTTTAGCGCCACGTAATGCGGCGGCTCACGGAAGCGTCACGTAAGCAGCACGGTAGCGGCTTTCCCGAATATGGCCGGGCAGAGGAAAGGAGCAGGTCGTGGAGACTCCACACATCCGGATCCTGTCGGTGGGTACCGCGTTGCCCGGACCGCCCGTCGACAATGCCGCGCTCGCCCGCCGGTTCGGCATGGACGCCCTGTGGGAACAGTGGGTGGACGCGTTCATCGGAACGCGCAACCGGCATCTGGCGGTCGACATCGAAACCGGTGAGATCCGCGATTCGCTGTCCGGCCTCGGCGAGACGGCGGCCCGGCGGGCACTGGAGGGCGCGGGGGTCCGGCCGGACGAGGTGGACCTCGTCGTGATGGCCACGGCCACGCCGGAGCAGCTCATGCCCGCCACGGTCAACGTCATCTGTGACCGGCTGGGCATCGACGACGTGCCCACCTACCAGTTGCAGTCGGGCTGTTCGGGCGCGGTCCAGGCCCTGGACGTGGCCCACCAGTTGCTGCAGACGGGACGGCACCGTACCGCGCTGGTGATCGGCGCCGATGTGCTCGCGCGGTTCTACGACTGTGACGCGAAGCTGGCGAAGTTGCCGCCCGACCAGTTGGTGAACTACGTCCTGTTCGGGGACGGGGCCGGTGCGGCCGTCCTGAGCTCCGACCCCACGGCGGGCCGCTGCGAGCTGGTGTCGGTCCGTACGCGGCTGACGGGGCTGAACCAGGTGGCCGGTGCGACGTTGGAGTGGTTCGGGCCCGTCGACCGGCACTCGGAACGGCCCGCGGCCACCGAGGACTACAAGGCGATCGAGCAGCGCGTGCCGGAGATGTCCGACGAGACCCTGCGCGAGTTGCTGGACGACCTGGACTGGCGCGAGGAGGACGTCACCTATCTGCTGCCGCCGCAGCTGTCCGGCCGGATGACGCGACGGATCGTGGAACGGCTGGGGGTCGCGGGCGCCGAGGAGGTCTCCTGCGTCAACACGACGGGCAACAACGCCAACGCCCTGGTCTTCTTCCAGCTGGAGCGGGCGCTGGAGCGGCTCGCGCCCGGTGAGCGGGCGATCGGCATCGCCATCGAGTCCAGTAAGTGGATCAAGGCCGGTTTCGCGCTGGAAGGGGTCTGAGCGGCACCATGACTCGCGCGACTTCCGCCCCCGCCCCCGCCGACCCCGGTGACGAACTGCTCGCCCTGCACCGGGCCGGCCGTCTCGCCGCCTCCTACCCGGACCTCAAGTCCCTGCTGGCACGCCTGCCCGAGGCCGGTACCGTGCGGGCCGCGCAACTGCTGTCCCGTGTCGACCCGGACGCGGTGCTGCGCGAGCACCCCGGGCTTCCGGCCCTGTCGGTCGCCGTCACCGGCCATGGGACGCTCTCCGCGCTCGTTCCGGCCCTCGCCCTGGAGGCCGCCCGCCACGGCATCGTGTTGCGCACGGCCGTCTCGGACTTCGACTCCTATGTCTTCGACCTGTCGGACCCGGGCAGCGCCCTGCACGCCGCCGCGCACGACCTGGTCCTGTGCCTGCTCGACCCGATGATCGTCATGGACGAGCTGCCGACGCCCTGGCGTCCGGAGGACGTCGAGGCGGTGCTCGCCGAGAAGACGGCGCTGCTGGACGGGCTCACCGCCCGCTTCGCCGCGTCGGGCAGCGGCACCCTGGTGCTCAACACCATGCCGCTGCCCCGCGCCCTCGTCGCCCAGCTGGTCGACCACCGCTCGCGCGCCCGGCTCGGCGCGGTCTGGCGCGAGGCCAACGCCCGCCTGCTGCGGCTGGCCGAGACGCGCCCGGAGCTGGTGGTGCTCGACCTGGACCCGCACGCGGCCGAGGGCGTCGCGGTCACCGACCCGCGGCTGAGCGTCTACGCCAAGGCCCACCTCTCGCCCGGGATGCTCTCGTGCTACGCCCGGGAGGCCGGTCACCTGGCCCGCATCGTGGCCGGACAGCCGAAGAAGTGCCTGGCGGTGGACCTGGACCAGACGCTGTGGGGCGGGGTGCTCGGCGACGACGGGCCGGACGGCATCGAGGTCGACGGCGGCAGCCCCCGCGGCGAGGCGTTCCAGACCTTCCAGAAGGTGCTCAAGCAACTCGCCTCGCAGGGCGTGCTGCTGGCCGCGGTGAGCAAGAACGACCTGGCCCCGGTCCGTGAGGTCGTCGCCGGGCATCCGGGGATGACGCTGCGGGAGGAGGACTTCGTCCGCTTCGCGGTGAACTGGCGGCCCAAGCACGAGAACCTCAAGGAGCTGGCCGAGGACCTCAACCTGGCCGTCGACAGCGTCGTGTTCGCCGACGACAGCCCCTACGAGTGCGGCCTCGTGCGCCACGAACTGCCGGGGGTGAGCGTCGTCCAGCTGGACGAGGAGCCGGCCGGGCATGTCGGGAAGCTGCTGCGGGACGGCTGGTTCGACGTCCGTGAGCTGACCGTGGAGGACCGGGCGCGCCCCGCGCTCTACCGCGTCGAGGCCGAGCGCAAGGACTTCCTGCACAGCTTCGACTCCCTCCAGGACTACCTGCGCGAGCTGGGGGTGCGGGTACGGATCGGCCCGGTCGAGGAGCGGGACGTGCCGCGGGTGGCCCAACTGACGCTGCGCACCAACCAGTTCAACCTCACCACGCGGCGGCTCCAGGCGACCGACGTGAAGGAACTGGCCGCGCGTCCGGACACCCGGGTGCTGGCCGTGCACGCGGGCGACCGCTTCGGCGAGAACGGTCTGGTCGGCGCGGTCTTCACCCGCCGTGCGGGCACCACCGTGCACATCGACAATTTCCTGCTCAGCTGCCGGGTGTTCTCCCGCGGCATCGAACAGACCGCCCTGGCGGCGGTGTTGCGGCAGGCGCAGGCCGACGGGGCACGCGAGGTGCTCGCCGTCTACCGCGAGAGCGCCAAGAACACCAAGGTCCGGGACTTCTATCCGCAGAACGGCTTCGAGCCCGTGACGGAGACCGAGGACGGCCTCGTCCTCCGGCACGACCTGGCGTCCGTCCCCCCGGTCCCCGACCACGTGCAGCTGACCGAGTCCTCCGAAGGGAACACCCCGTGAACTCCATCGACGCATTCATGACGCTGATCCAGGACGACCTGGGCCTGCCCGTCGACGACTCCGACGTGGACCGGGCGCTGGAGACGGTCCCGGGCTGGGACTCCGTCCACCTCATCACCCTGCTCAGCATGCTGGAGCGCGAAACGGGCCGTTCGCTGTCGCTGCCCGCCGCGCTGGAGGCGACGACGCTCCGCGGCCTGTACGACGTGGCGGTGGCCGGATGAGGCCGGTCCCCGTCGCCCGCGAGCGACGGCACACGCTCTACTTCCTGGAGAGCGCCAAGGCGTTCGCGCCGGTCTTCCTCGACACCGAGGTCGACATGGGGCGGGTGTGGCAGCACCGCGCGGCCGCCGCCGCGGACGGCCACCGCTATTCGGTGGTCAGCTATGTGCTGCACGCCGGAGCGCGGGTCATCGCCGCCCACCCCCAGGCCAACAGCGCGATCGGCGGCCGTCTGCTGCCCAGGACCGTCAACTACGGCTCGACCAGCGCCAAGCTCGCCCTGGACCGGCGGCTGGGCGGCCGGCGCGTCGTCCTCGCCGCCGTGCTGCCCGACCTCGAACGCGCCGGCCTGGACGAGATCCAGCACCAGGTCGACCACTACCGCGACGGCGACCCCGACGTCATGGCCGAGTTCGCCAACCTGCGCGCGCTGCACAAGCTGCCGGTGCCGGTCGGCCGGGCGCTGTTCCGCAGGGCGACCCGGTCGCTGGCGACGCGGGCGGCCCGCACCGGGACGTTCGCGGTCAGCTCGCTCGGCCACCGCGCCGTGGACGGTTTCCACTCGGTGGGCGGCACCACGATCACCCTCGGCGTCGGCCGCGTCACGGACCGGCCCGTCGTCCGGGACGGCGCCGTGACCGTGGCGCCGGTGATGCGCCTGAACCTGGCCTTCGACCACCGTGTCGTCGACGGCGCCGAGGCGGCCGACATGCTCACCGAGATCAAGGAACGCCTCGAAGGCTTCCCCGGCGCACCGGAAGGAGGGGAGGACCGGACCGCCGGTGCCACGGCGGCCGGTTCGACGGACCGATGAACGACGTCGGGGAACTCAAGCAGTACGTGGGCGCGCACGCCCGTGCGCAGTCCCTGCCACCGAGCCACTTCGAGGAACTGCTCGGCCGTATCCGCACCGACGAGGAGGGCGCGGAGGACTCCTGGGCCGGCGAGTGGTGCCGGGTCGGCGAGCGGTTCGAGAAGGCGGGCCAGTACCTGGAGGCCAGCCGGCACTTCAACATGGCCCGCTTCCCCTACGTCGACGGCCCCGCCCGCGGCGCGGCGCTGGAGCGCTGTGTGCACGCCTTCGACCGCTGGCGGAAGGAGACCGGCGGCATCGAACGCCTCGACCTGGACCTCCCCGGGGGCCGGGTGGGCTGCTGGACGACCGGGCTCGGCCAGACCGGACATCGGCCCCTGCTGGTGTTCATGGGCGGGATCGTCAGCGTCAAGGAGCAGTGGGCACCGCTCCTCGCCCGCCTGGACCGGCTGGGCTTCGCCGGGATCGTCACCGAGCTCCCCGGCGTCGGCGAGAACACCCTGCCCTACGACGCCGACAGCTGGCGCATGCTGCCGCGGCTTCTCGACGCGGTCCAGGGCCTGGCCGACGTGACGCGGACGTACTGCATCACGCTGAGCTTCAGCGGCCATATGGCCGTGCGGGCCGCCCTGGAGGATCCGCGCATCCGGGGCATCATGACGGTCGGCGCCCCGGTGCACGACTTCTTCACGGACCGCGCCTGGCAGGCACAGGTGCCCCGGATCACCGTCGACACCCTCGCCCACCTGACCGGCGTCCCGGCCGCGGACGTCGGCCCGCACCTCCGCGACTGGGCCCTGACGGATCGTCAACTCTCCCTGCTGTCCGTCCCATTGGCCTACGCGGCGAGCGCGCGGGACGAGATCATCCCGGCCGGGGATCCGCTGCGCCTGCGCCGTCACGTACGGGACCTGCGGTTCGTCGAGTACGACGACGTGCACGGGGCCCCGCATCACCTGCCCGAGATGCAGCTGTGGGGCTTCCTGTCGATTCTCCGCATGAAGGGCGGCCACTACCTGCCCCGGGCGGCCCTGCGGTACGCGCATCTCACCCACCGCGCCCGCCGCGGTCTCGCCGCGCGCCGGGCCTGACCGGTTCCGCTTCGCCCCGATCCCCGTCCGCCCCGTTTTTCGAGAGGTTGAACACCGTAATGGCGACCGAGGAAGAGCTTCGCGAATATCTCAAGCGTGCCACCGGCAATCTCGCCCGGGCCAGGCAACGCCTGCGCGAGGTCGAGGCCGACCGGCACGAGCCAGTGGCCGTGGTGGCGATGGGCTGTCGCTACCCGGGCGGTGTCGCCTCCCCGGAGGACCTCTGGCGACTGGTCGCCGACGGCACGGACGCCATCGGCGGCTTCCCCACCGACCGCGGCTGGGACCTGGACGGCCTCTACGACCCCGACCCGGACCGGACGGGCACCAGCTACACACGGCACGGCGGCTTCCTGCACGACGCGCCGCGCTTCGACCCGGAGTTCTTCGGCCTGAGCCCGCGCGAGGCCCTGGCCACCGACCCCCAGCAGCGGCTGCTGCTGGAGGTCGCCTGGGAGACCTTCGAACGCGCGGGCATCGTCCCGGAGACCCTGCGCGGCAGCCGTACGGGGGTGTTCGCCGGCGTCATGTACAACGACTACGCGACGCGCCTGACACCCGCTCCCAAGTCCTTCGAGGGATACATCGGTTCCGGCAGCGCGGGCAGTGTGGCCTCCGGCCGGGTGGCCTACACCCTCGGCCTGGAAGGCCCCGCCGTGACCGTCGACACGGCCTGCTCCTCCTCCCTCGTCGCCATCCACCTGGCCGTCCAGGCGCTGCGGAACGGCGAGTGCACCCTCGCACTGGCCGGCGGCGTCACCGTCATGGCAACGCCCAACACCTTCATCGAGTTCAGCCGCCAGCGCGGCCTGTCCACCGACGGCCGCTGCAAGGCCTTCTCCGCCGACGCCGAC
>NZ_JBIVXW010000135.1:0-10398 GCF_044769405.1 Streptomyces sp. NPDC090442 | reverse complement strand
TCCAGCGACATCCCGAACTCCTCACCGCCTTCCTGGCCGGCACCGGCCTCGAACTCGCCCCACCCGCATCAAGCCAGTAGTCAAAGATCAGTAGCCGCCGGCCAACCAGTGGATCACGTCGAGGTCGTGCGCACCCTTCTGCAGCAGGAGACTGGTGGTCCGCCGCCGGTCCGCATGCCAGTCCTTGAAGTAGAAGTCGCCGCCGTGGCCGACGAAATGACGGCACCAGATCGCCTTGACCTCACCGATGGCGCCCTTGGCGACCAGCTCCCGCAGGGTCCGGACGACCGGCATGTGCCGCATGTTGTGCCCGACGTAGAGCCTGGTGCCGGTGCGCCGGGCCGCGTCCAACACCCGGTCGCACCCCGCCGTCGTGATGGCCAGGGGCTTGTCGACGAACACCGCCACGCCGGCCTCCAGGAAGGAGACGGCCAGCTCCTCGTGAGTGTCGTCCGGCGTGGTCAGCAGGACGCCGTCCAAGTCGCCGTTCGCGCCCTGGTCGAGCAAGGGATGATGGTCGGCATGGTGGGCCGCCTCCGGATACACCTCCCGACTGCGCTCCCGACGGGCCGCGAGCGGGTCACACACCGCCACCACCCGCGCCGGCAGGCCGCGCGCCGCGACATGCCTGCCGAGCCTTCCGCGCAGCCCGAGACCGACTACGGCCAGTCGGAGGTCACCCTGGTTGTGTGGTGCGGAGTCTTCCTGGGGGATCGACAACGTCAACTGCCTCTCCTGTGTGGGGGATGTGGGTACGCAGCAGGGCGCGGGCCGCGACGCCGGACCGTGATGGTCCGCCCCGGCAGACACGCGTGGTTGTCACCCTCGTGGTGCGGCGGCCATGCTGACGAGAGGGGTCCGCCGTCCCAAGGAGTGGAATGCCGCCCACGCAAGAGAACGGTTCACAACTGCCGCCCGAAGACCGCACGCTGTCGCCCTTCACGGGATACGACCGCACCCACTGGTTGGCCCTCGCCGACCAACTCCTCACGGACGTACATCGGTTCGCCTCTCCCTCCGGCGCGCGCATCGTGCTGCCCGGCCGGCCCTCGGTATCGGGCACGCACTCCGACCAACTCGAAGGCTTCGCCCGCACGTTCCTGCTGTTGGCCTTCCGCACCGCCGGCTGCGGTGGGGAGGCGCCCGCCGGGCTGCTCCAGTCGTACGCCGAGGGTATCGGCGCCGGCGCCGATCCGGGACACCCCGAAGCATGGCCGTCACTCGACCGGGCATGCCGCCAGACGCTCGTCGAGGCGTGCTCGCTCGCACTCGGACTCCATCTGACGCGACCGTGGCTGTGGGAGAACCTGCCAAGTTCCGTGCAGGAACGGACCGTTGAGTGGTTCCAGGGCGTGTGGGGGCTGGCGATACCCGACAACAACTGGCATATGTTCCGGGTGATCGTCGGCGAGTTCCTGGCGAGCGTCGGCGCTCCCCACGACCGCGTCGAGATGGCCGCCGACCTCGCACGGATCGAAGAGTTCTACGTCGGCGACGGCTGGTACCGCGACGGCGGCCACCCCCACACCGCGGACAACTTCGACCACTACAACGGCTGGGCCCTGCATACCTACCCACTCCTGTGGGCCCTGATGGCCGACCCGCGCACCACGGACCGGGCAGAGCGCCTGCCGCTGTTCAAGGCACGCCTACGACGGTTCCTCGCGGACTTCGCACTGTTCTTCGGCGCGGACGGCGCCCCCATGCACCAGGGCCGCTCACTCATCTACCGTTTCGCGTCGGCCACCGCCCCCTGGCTGGGCGCACTGGCCGACGCGACGCCACTCAGCCCGGGCCAGACCAGGCGCCTGGCCAGTGGTGCGTTGCGACACTTCACCGACCACGGATTCCGCGACCGGAACGGGATCGCCACCCTCGGCTGGTACGGGCCGTATCCGCCCATGGTGCAGCGCTATTCCGGCCCCGGCTCGCCCTACTGGCTCTCCAAAGCCTTCCTCGGCCTGCTGCTGCCGGCGGACCACCCGTGCTGGACCGCCCCCGAGGAACCCCTGCCCGTCGAACGCGAGGACCGCATCCAGGCACTGCCGGCCCCCGGCTTCCTCCTCTCGGCGACCCGGGCCGACGGCATCGTCCGCCTGATCAACCACGGCAGCGACAACCACGGCAGCGACCGATACGGCGGCGCCAGCCAGGGTGGCACGGCCGGGGACCCGCACTACTCGCGCTTCGCCTACTCCACCACCACCGGCCCCTACCACGTCAACACCCACCCCCAAGCCGTCCACCACAGGCCCCAACCGGACAACCACGTGGCGCTCAACCACCCGGAACTCGGGCTGTCCGGCCGCGCACGCATCCACCGCCGCCACGTCCACGACCGCTACGCCACGTCCTGGCACCGCCCGACCTGGGCCGGACGTACGGATGCCGAGGCCCGCATCGAGACCGCGAGCGTGCTCTGGGGAGCGTGGGAGCTCCGCGCCCACCTGGTCGACGCGCCCCCACACCTACCGCTGTACGACAGCGGCTGGCAGATCGCGGGGGAGCGGCCCCCGCGCGTCCGGTCCGCCGACGGCCGGGCCACTGCCGTCACCGACGACGGCCTGACCAGCTCGTTCGTCTCCCTCGCCGGCCACACCGACCTCGCGGTGGCGACCGCCGAAGGCACCAGTGCCTTCGGCCGGCACACCGCCGTTCCCCACGCCACCGGCCGACGCACCACGGCACGCTCCGTACACGTCGCCCTCGTCGGCCTCACCGGCCGCGGTGCGGACCCCACCCCGCCGACCGTACGCTGCACCGTCAACGGGACGACGATCAACACCCGCTTCCCCGACGGGACTTGGGTCCTCCTCGCCCTCGGTGAGGAGGTCGCCCAGTCGCCGCTGGTGGGAGGGGAACGACTGGCCGGGCCGGTGCGGTACGCCCGCGTCACTCCGGGGCAGAGGCCGGTCATCGTTCCGGGGACGGCGTAGGACTCCCCGAGTTCGCCGACTGCGCGCCCACCCCACCCCCAACCCCAACCAAAGGTCAATTGGAGAGAGGAGCGATACCTCTCGCAAACCACCCATCTCATGCCAATACATGACACCACCTACGCGCCTGAATATCGGGTGCGTCTCGGAGTGCGGGATGCGGATCACGTGGCGCCCCTTCGCCCGTACGATGCCCGAAACTCCGACCCGTCCACCTCTCCTCCGGAAGGCCATCGCGGAATGCCCGTCTTCAGACGCCGCAAAGGCAGCCGTCCCCGCTTGCTCCCCGAACTCGACGACGTCGCCCTCGGGCGAGTCCGGCGACGCGTCGAGACCTGCTGGGACCGCGGATCGCTCGATACGGCTGTCATGGCCCTGATGTCGGACATCCTGGACGATGCCGGCGAGGACTGGGACCGCAAGGCCCACCGCCTCCGCGTCCTGGCCGGATCCGCGGGACGGGCGCTGCCAGGCATATGGCGGGAGCACAACCCGCGCAAGCAGTCCGCCGTGCTACTGCACGCCTGGTCGGAGCTGCTTCAGGCAGGCCAAGAAGGCTCCACCATCGACCTCAACGCCACCCGGGAAAGCTGCCGGCTCGCGGCCGAACTGGTGCCCGCCGACCCCACCCCCTGGGCGGTGTACCTGGCGACCCTCCGCCTGGAACGGTGGCCGTCCACCGAACTGTCCGCGGTCTGGCGGGAGATCAAGGCCCGCGACCCGTGGAACCGGGAGGCCCACCTCCAGGCCCTGGGATACCTCTCGCCCGACGAGTGCGGCTCCAGCGGCCAGGTACTGGACCTGCTCGACAGCGTCCGCACCATGCCACCGAACGCCCCCGCGGCCGGCCTGGAACTCACCGCACTCGTCCGCAGTCACCAGCGCGCCATGGCACCCGGCGGCGTGACCGCCCTCGGCGCGGGGGAGTTCTGGCGACGCCCAGACGCCGTCGCCGTGCTCGACCACGCTGCGCACTACTGGTTGAGCCCCGGCTTCCTCCACCACGCGCGGGCGCTCGCCGACCTGAACCTGCTGGCCTACGCACTGCTCAAGGCCGCACGACCGGGCGAGGCCGCGAACACGTTGCGTGCCACCGGCGGCGTCGCGACGCCCTGGCCGTGGAACGCGGAGGGCGAACCGCTGGAGCGTTTCGCCCATCACTACAGTCGCGCCCGCGCGGAGGACTGACGGGACCACCACGTCCCGACTTGTCGACTGGCGGGGATCGTTGCATCCCTGGCGAGCCCAATGCCCGCGTTCGTACCCGCGCCCACCAGGGGCGCGGGGCGCGGAACCAGGCACCCCGACACCCGCATCCCGCGCCCCATCTCCCGAACTGCGCCCGGGGTGCGCTAGATCACGCATACGACCCATAGCCGGAACGAGTGGAATAGCCGACTTGTTCATCTGGCTCCCGAATGTCCCAGTCCCTCCCGGGGCATGCCTTCCGCGGAAGAGCGTTGGGAGACCCGCATGCGTAACACCGCCGACACCGGCCGCTCCGCGGCGACCGGGTACGGCCACGGCCGCATGCTGGTGTTCGTGGCCCTGTTGGCCCTGCTCTTCACGGCGTTGACCGCCCCCTACTCCGACGCACTGTGGCCCGGCGCCGGAAGCTGCACCGCCCCCGCCGGCGTCGCCACCGGTGCCGCCACCGGCCCCGCGGACCGGACCTGCGACCCCTCGACGGACGTGCTGACACGCTCGCGAGGCGAGGCACACCACCACGGCAACGGCTTCCGGCGGCTGTCCCACGCGACGGCCGGCCATCTGCGCCCCCACGCTCCGACCGGCCCGAACGACAAGGCGGTTCGGGAATCCCGAGTGCTGGCCTCCCTTGCCGCGCCCCAACACGCCGCTCCCTGGGCCGTTCTCCCGGCCGTCGCCGGAGCCCCCGCCCAGGTGACGGTTCTGCGCTGCTGAGCGGACCCGGCCGCGTACCACCTCCATCCCGCCCGCCCTGCAACAAGGGCCAACGGGACCTCGCGGCCTGCCACTTCAGCCTCCAATACCTCAGCACCGCAGGAGTTCCGGCATGCCCGCCGACATCTTCGCGGCCCTCGGCGCCCTCGTGCGCGCCGAGGCTGCCCGCAACGCAGCCCGACCCGAGCCCCGCACCCCAACCCCCACTACGTCACCAGGCGAGGTGAGACCCACGCCGCCGCACCCCGCGGCCACTCCCGTGCCCGCCAACCAGGACGACCCGTCCGCACCGGTACCGACCTCTCCGGTCCCGGCCCCAACGCAGGCCGTATGGCGCCCCCGCTCCCGACGAACGCGCAAGCGCCGACTGCTGTGGGTCCTACGGGCGTTGCGGGCCTTCACCGCCACAGTCAGAGGACGGCGCCACGCCGACTCCACTGAGCGCCGCATCATCGAAGGCCACCCCGCGCCGGACTCCTGACCGGCCTCACCTCGTGTTCGCCGACGCCGGCTGAGCGGCGCAGGCATCGAGCGATCCTCGATGCCTGCGCCAAGCGACACCGCAGCACGGGAACGCCCATCGGCCCGTCGGGTACGTCACAGAGGAAACCGCAACAACGAGAGCAACTGCTCGCGATTGTCACGATTTGCCACTCCGGACGGAGAGGAGGAGTGCTCATCCAAGTCAAAACTTCATTGCCAATGGGGCTTATTTCGGTTTTACGATCAAGGTGCTCCGTACGCACCGGCGTTGCGCCAGGCTACGGGCGCCCCTCTCTCTGACCAGGAAAGGCTCCAGTGCTTCTTCGTCGTACCATCGCGTCCGCCGTTGTCGTCGCCGCGGCGACCGCGCCCAGCGTTCTGCTTGCCGCGGGCCCCGCCCTCGCCGACGCCACGTCACCGGCCCAGCAGGAGCAACACAGGCCGACCTACACGGAGTTGACGCAGTCCGCCGAAGCGGCGCGGCAGGCGTATGACGAGGCGGCGGCCGCCAAGGCGGCCGGGCAGGAGAAGCTGAAGGCCACCTTCTCCGCACTGGACCAGGACACCCACCCGCTGAAGGCGGCCTGGCTCGCCGCGGAGAAGGTCGCCAACGCGGCCGACGCCGACAAGGCGGCCGCGGACCAGGCCGTCGCGGATGCCGAGGCCAAGCTGGACGCGGCCACGGACGAGGCCGGGAAGGCCACGGCCCGAAAGGCAGTCAACGAGGCCCAGACCCAGGTCGAGAAGGCCGCGGCCGCCAAGGCGGACGCACACACCAAGTTGGACCATGCCCAAGATGCCTGGGACGACGCTCGGGTCGCGGCGTCGCGGGAGTACGACACGCTCGACAAGGCCCTGGACAAGGCCGACAAGGCGAAGGAAGCCGCGGACAAGGCGCTGACCACTGCCAAGGAATGCGTGCGAGTACCGGGCCTGACCGTGCTGGCCAACGGCCTGCCCTCGAAGGTCGTCGCCGGCAACACGGTCGACTTCTCCTTCACGGTGGCCAACAACACCGACCGCACACTGAACGTGTCCCCGCTGACCTCCTTCACCCTGCTGCACACCGGGATGGCCGACCAGCGCGTCATGAAGGTGCAGTGGTTCAACGGTTCCGGCTGGCAGGAACTGGACAGTCGGGGCCACGGCACGGACCGCATCGCGACCATCAAGTCGATGAAGCCCGGTGCCCGCAGCGACGTGAAGCTGCGGATGGCGATCGAGGCGCAGACCCCGGCAAAGAAGGCCCTGGCCCTTCTCGCGGGTGACGCCTCCGACCAGTACAACCCGTGCGTCCTCGGGCCGATGAAGCGCTACGACTTCGAGGTCCTGCCCGCCGGCAGCAAGCCAGGCAAGGTCGACGAGGCCAAGCCCGGCAACGCCGAGGACAAGGACCGCCCGACACCGAAGGCGAAGCCCGAAGCCAACGGTTCGACGAAGCACGATCCTTCAGCCAAGCCGGAGACCACCCCCGACGCCGCCAAGGGCAGCCTCGCCACGACCGGCACGTCCTCGACCGAACAGACGCTGGCCCTCGCCGGCGGCGCCGCGGTACTGCTGGGCGCCGGGGCGGTCCTCACCGTGCGCCGCAAGCGTGGAGCCAAGGGCACCAACTGACCTGTCCTCCGCCGGCGGGTAACCGGGCTCGCCGGCGGGCTGGCCGCAGTCTGGCGGCGGGGCGGGCCACTGTTCCGCCCGTCGTCCGCGGTCGCTCCGGATACCGAATCTGTTGAGTCGTTTTGTGAAAGTCGGCTACGGTTCCGCGGAAGCAGGGGGAGGGGCCTGGATGGAAAGTCGTATACCTCGTCAAGCGTCTTGGGCGCTGGCCGTGGCGCTGTTGGCGTCAGCGGCCCTCGGGTGTGCGCGGGATGAGCGGGAATCCGCGGCGTCGATAGGCGGTCCGCGCTCGGCGTGCGAGTTGCCGGTGACGTTCGAGGTGGTGGGGGGTTGGAAGGCGAAGCCGCTGGGACAGGCCGACTCGGGCGGCTGGTACCACTTCTCCAATGCCTGCAAGCTCGAACTGGGGACGGGAAAGGAAGCGGTGGAGCTCACCGTTGACGTCGACTCCCTCAAGGGCGACAACCCTCGCAAGGTGGTGGGTGACCACGACGGCGAGGGAGTGTCCAACCTCTACGGCGAGTACATGCACAACCAGCACGTGAACGAGTCGATGACCGTAGCCGGACAGCCGGCGGCGGAGATGGACTACGAACTCCAACCCCCGAGCGCCGTTGACCCCAGCATCTGGGTCCGCAAGTTCGCGGTGGTGGCGCCGAAGGACACCATCGTGCTGGAGGTAAAAGGCCATGACCCCGGCGGTGAGGAACGTACCCGCCAGGTCTACGACCGGGTGAAGTCCACCATGCGCGCCACCTCCTGACACGACCTGGGCCCGCCTGATGGGGCGGTGACGAAGCCGGGGTGGAGGCGTCGACGCAGTGCCGCACGTCCGCGCGGAGGCTTGCCGAAATCCAGCCGGTCCTGGGCCTTCCCGGCGGTCGGTTCACGATTGACGCGCCAGCCATGCCTTGGCTTGTTCGGCGTATTGCGGAGCCCATTGCGGGGTCCACCGCAGGAAGTAGGCGTGCATGGCCAGGGCGTGCAGGAAATGGGCGAGGTCGATGCGCTCGCGGTGGTCGTCCGGCAGCGGACAGGCCGCCGTGTACGCCTCAAGGAAGACCTCCCGGCCGTCCGTGAAGTCGTCGAAGAGGTGCTCGTCGAGCTTGCCGAAGTCCCGGAACCGGTCGGCGTACGCAGCGTGTTCGAAGTCCAGGACGCAGCTGATCCGTCCCTCACGGACGAGGACGTTCGGTAGCCACAGGTCGCCGTGGGTGAGGGCCGGGATGTTCGCCGCGTCGTCCAGTCGCGCCAGGGCGGCGCCGACGGCGGTCCGTAGGGCGTCGGCGCCGCCGATCAGCCTCAGGTCGGCCTGCGGCAGCAGAGCCTCCACCTCCGCCTCGACCGCCTGCCGCAGCGTCGGCGCGACCGTACCGCCGACCACGTCACCGAAGTGCGGGCCCTTGATGGCGTGCAGCCGTCCGACGACATCGCCGAGGTCGCCCACCAGCGCCAGCCGTTCCTCCCGGCTGAAGGATTCCCACACGTCCCCCGCGGCGTCACCCTCCTGGAACTCCTGGATGACCAACGGGCCGCCCACGGCCGGCTCGTGGGGGACGAGCTGCCGGTAGCGGACCACCGGGATGCCGTGCTCGGCCGCCACCTGCGCGGCGGCTATCAGCCGTCGCAGGTGCTCGGGGTCCCGTTCACGCTGCGGCACCTTGACCAACAGCCGCCCCTGGTCGGTGTCGGCCACCCACTGCCTGCTCGTGTAGCCCTTGTCGAGGGCGTGGACCGACGTGATGCACGTCTGCGGGAACTCCCTTTCCAAGATGGCACGGATGGTGCTGACGGGGTGCGTGAGCATGCGGACATCACCTACTGGGAGCGCGGGGAGTACGGTTCGGAACCCGAGCGGAGGAGACCTCGAAGCGCCTTGTCCCCTTTGTTGATAGTGAACTTGCGGCAGCGTCGTCCACTGATTTCACGAACGGAGACACGGTCCTCGTTCTCGTTACCCGAGTGGCGCGTTCCGCCCCGTCCAAACAGGCACGACAGGACCTCAACCCGCTGCTGTGCCTGCCGAGGTCTCTGGCTGACCCGATCGGTGTGAGGGGCGCGTTCATGTTCGGTCAAGCCATTTGGTGTACCAGGTGCGGAAGTCGGGGCTTGCTGGGACGAAGCCGCCCCAGTCGGGATCGATGCGCCAAACTTCGCCTGCTCGTGGACCGTTGAGGATCAGCCGGATGTAGGTACCGCAGCCCTCTTCGGCCAGCATGAGTGTGCCTGGGGTGAGTTCTTCGGCCGGTGTCGTGATGCGGCCGGGCAGGGCTTCGGTGAGGCGGAACGGCGCGGCGAGCCGACCCGGCAGCCGGTCTTGTTCCCACTCGTCGTCCACGGCCCACTCCTCGCCTTCGACGACCTCTGCGCGGGATGTGGTCAAGGGCATCAGCCCGTGGCCGGGGCCGGCGGGCCCCTCGCCCACCTGCCTGACGAACGACCGGTAGTCCAGGGGAAGTTCAATACGGTGAGTTTCCTCGAACGCCTTGATCTCCGCCTCCGGCAGCGCGGGCGACAGTGCGTACCGGTGCGATTCGGCCCCGAAGCGTTCGCCTGTGGGGTCCTGCGCCGCCATCCGTCGTATCCGGCCGCGAACGGCGCCCACATCCCAGGTATCCATCCCCTGACCGTAACAACGACGTTGATGCCTGAGACGTAACGTCGGCCGCGTCTGCCACTTCGGTGGGGAGGGCGTCGTCGAGGAGGCGTAGGAGGGCGGGACGGCGGTGGTGCGGGGGAGTGGCGTTGGTCGAGGAGCTTGTTATGCCGGGCCCGGCAGTCTCGGGCGGTTTGCCTGTCGCGGCCTGGTTGGGCGGGCGCCTTCTCCGTCCTTCAGGCGTAGGCGAGTTGCCCGATCGTGCCGGTGGGGGCGGCTTCGTCCTGGGGGAAGGCTGCTCGCTCCCGCTGCCTCGGCTCGCGCGTTCGGGTTCGTCGTAGCTTGTGCGGACGAGTTGAACGGTGACTGGAGCCGCCGCCATGACCCGACTACGGCGGACGCCTCGGGGCAGCTCCGTCGCGGCCTCACGCCGACGCCAAGTCCGCACTCGCCTGATATCAACGACTCTCTCCCCCAGGGCCAGGAGGAAGGTCTCCGAGTGCCGCCCAGGTCTTCGGTGTGCCGCCGTACAGCTCCGGTGCGGTCTGGCCCACCTCCGGGGCACCGGTTGTGATCCACCACGCCTTCAAGGCGACGGGGCGTCTGCTGAGCTGCTGCCCGGCAGGGAACCTGCCCACGTAGTCGGAGGCGAATGTCTTGGGGCGGGCATCGGGGCGGTGTCGAACACGCGGGGTGCGGCGTGCCAGGGTGCTGGCTCCCCTTGGGGAAGCGTGTGGGAAAGCGGCAGCGTAACGGGTCGCCCCACGATTGATGATCTTGCTCACGGTTGGGGACATGGAGTGGTTTCTATGAGTTGTCTGGGTTGTGATGACTCATCAGGCT
>NZ_JBIVXW010000134.1:0-10791 GCF_044769405.1 Streptomyces sp. NPDC090442 | reverse complement strand
AACGCCCCCTCACACTCAGCCCAACGCGACGCAAACGCCTCTGACGAATCCAACAGACCGGCCGCCATACCGACCCACTGCGAACCCTGCCCCGGGAAGACCAGGACCGCGCCGGAGCCCGCGCCGACCCCAACGCCCTTGATCGCGGCGGACGTTGGTTCGCCGGACGCCACCGCGCCCACGCCCGCCAGCAGCGCGTCCCGGTCGGCGCCGACCACCACCGCGCGGTGGTCCAACGCCGCCCGCGACGACGCCAACGAGAGGGCGACGTCCGCGGGGGCCACCTCGGGGCGCTCCGCCAGGAACGCGCCCAGTCGCCCGGCCTGGGCCCGCAGTCCCGCCTCGGACTTGCCCGACAGCACCCACGCCACCGGGCCCGCGTCCCCGCGCCCGGGCTCGTCCTCGGCGGCCTCCGGCTCGGGTGCCTGTTCCAGGATCACATGGGCGTTGGTGCCGCTGATGCCGAAGGAGGAGATGCCGACGCGGCGTGCCTGGCCGGTCTCCGGCCAGGGGCGCGCCTCGGTGAGCAGTTCCACGTCGCCCGCGGACCAGTCGACGTGCGGGGTGGGCTCGTCGACGTGCAACGTCTTCGGCAGCACGCCGTGTTGCATGGCCTGGACCATCTTGATGATGCCGGCGGCACCGGCGGCGGCCTGGGTGTGGCCGAGGTTGGACTTGATCGAGCCCAGCCAGAGCGGGTGACCGGTGTTCCGGTCCTGGCCGTAGGTCGCGAGCAGTGCCTGGGCCTCGATGGGGTCGCCCAGCCTGGTGCCGGTGCCGTGCGCCTCCACCGCGTCGATCTGCTCGCCGGACAGGTGCGCGTTGGCCAACGCCTGCCGGATCACGCGCTGTTGGGACGGTCCGTTGGGGGCGGTCAGGCCGCTGCTGGCGCCGTCCTGGTTGACTGCGGTGCCGCGGACGACGGCGAGGACGGGGTGCCCGTTGCGCTGCGCGTCGGACAGCCGCTCCAGCAGCAGTACGCCCACGCCCTCGCTCCAGCCGGTGCCGTCGGCCGCGGCGGCGAACGACTTGGAGCGGCCGCTGGGGGCCAGTCCGCCCTGCCGGCTGAAGTCGACGAAGGTGCCGGGGGTGGACATCACGGCCACGCCGCCGGCCAGCGCCAGACCGCATTCCCGCTGGCGGAGGGCCTGGACGGCGAGGTGCAGGGCGACCAGGGAGGAGGAGCAGGCGGTGTCGACGGTCACCGCGGGGCCTTCGAGGCCGAAGGTGTAGGCGACCCGGCCGGAGACCACGCTGCCGGCGTTGCCGGTGCTCATGAAGCCGGCCGACTGCTCCGGCACGGCGCGCACGCCGGCGGTGTAGTCGTGGTACATGACGCCGGTGAAGACGCCGGTGCGACTGCCGCGCAGCGAGGTCGGGTCCAGGCCGGCGCGTTCCAGGGCCTCCCAGGAGGTCTCCAGCATCAGCCGCTGCTGCGGGTCCATCGCCAGCGCCTCGCGGGGCGAGATGCCGAACAGCGCCGAGTCGAAGTCGGCGGCGTCGTAGAGGAATCCGCCCTCGCTGACGAAGGAGGCGGCGGCGTCGGGACCGAACAGCGCCTCCAGGTTCCAGCCGCGGTCGGTCGGGAACGTCGAGATGGCGTCCGTCTCCGACGCGACCAGCGTCCACAGCTCCTCCGGCGAGGCGACCCCGCCGGGGTAGCGGCAGCTCATCGACACGATGGCGACCGGTTCGGTGTTCCTCGACTCGGCCTCCTGCAACAGGCGCCGCGTCTCGCGCAGATCGGCGGTGGCCCGCTTGAGGTAGTCCAGGTACCTCGCGTCAGTCGTCACGGACGTTCACTCCCCCTAGAAGCTGTGGACTGCTGGCACCGACGGTTCAGGGCGCGCCGAGCTCGTCGTCGAGAAGGCTGAAGATCTCCTCCGCGCTGGCGTCGTCGAGATCGGCGTCGACGCGGTCCGCGGAGTCGCCGGCGGCGCTCCGTTCCCGCTCCTGCCATGTGGTCAGGAGCCGGCGCAGCCGGCCGGTGATGTCGGCCACCTCCACCTGCGCCAAGTCGGTGGCGGCCAGGGCCGCTTCCAGCTTGGCGATCTCCTCGCCGACCGGTGTGCGGGTGCCGCCGTCGGCCGGTGCGACCAGCTCGCCCAGGTGCTGGGAGAGCACGGTGACCGACGGGTAGTCGAAGACCGCGGTGGTCGACAGCCGGACGCCGGTGGCCGCGTTGAGCCGGTTGCGCAGTTCGACGGCGGCGAGGGAGTCGAACCCGAGGTCGAGGAAGCCCCGGTCCGGGTCCACCGCGAGCGGGGACGCGTGGCCGAGGACCTCGGCGACCCGGGCCCGGACCAACTCCCGCAGGCTCCGGGCGCGTTCGGCCTCGGGCAGCGCGGCCAGTTCGGCGCGCTGCGCGGCGGGGTCGGTGGCGGCGGTGGACGGGGTCGCCCGCCGGGCCGCCGGGCGGACGAGGCCGCGCAGCAGCGGGTGCACGCCGCCGGTGGCGGCGCGGGCGCGCAGGGCCGGGAGGTCGAGCCGCAGCGGGGCGGTGACCGCACGGTCCTGCCCCAGCGCGGCATCGAAGAGGGCCATGCCGTGCTCGGCGGTGATCGGGGTGAAACCGGAGCGGGCGGCCCGCGACAGGTCGCGTTCGCCGAGCCGGCCGGTCATGCCGCCGGTGGCGGCCCACATGCCCCAGGCCAGCGAGGTGCCGGCGAGGCCCTGGGCCCGGCGGGCCTGCGCGAAGGCGTCCAGGAAGGTGTTGGCGGCCGCGTAGTTGGCCTGCCCCGGCCCGCCGAACAGGCCGGCGGCCGCGGAGCAGACGGCGAACACCGACAGCTTCAGGTGCTGGGTGAGCTCGTGCAGGTGGACCACGGCGTCGACCTTGGGGCGGAGGACGGTGGTCAGTTGCTCGTCGGTCAGCGCGTCGAGGACGCCGTCGTCGACCACGCCGGCGGTGTGCACGACGGCGGTGAGCGGTGCCTCGGCCGGGAGGGTGTCCAGGGCCCGGGCCAGGGCGGCGCGGTCGGCCACGTCGCAGGCCAGCAGCGTGGCCTGCGCACCGAGGGCGCGGAGGTCGGCGAGGAGAGCGTCGGCGCCGTCCGCGTCCGGGCCGCCGCGACTGAGCAACAGCAGGTGGCGGACGCCGTGTTGCGCGACCAGGTGGCGGGCGACGAGCCCGCCCAGCATGCCGGTGGCGCCGGTGATCAAGGTGGTGCCGGCGGTGTCCCACGGCCCGTGCTCCGGGTCGGTGCCGGTCTCCCCCGCCGCTCCGGTGTCATCGGCGGGAGCGGTGTCATCGGCGGGGACGCGCACGAGCCGGGGCACGTGGACGTCGGCGCCGCGCACCGCGGTCTGGGGTTCGCCGGCCGCGAGGGCCCGCGGCAGGGCCCCGTTGCCGATCTCGGTGCCGTCGGCGTCGACCAGCAGGAACCGGCCGGGGTGCTCGGACTGGGCCGAGCGCACCAGGCCCCATACCGGCGCGGCCGCGATGCCCGGCACCGCGTCGTCGGACAGCACGCCGACCGCTCCCCTGGTGACGAGCGCCAGCGTGGTGTCGGCGAGCCGCTCGTCGGCCAGCCAGGACCGGACCAGGGCGAGCGCCCGGGCCGCGGTGCGGTGTGCGGCGGCGGCCAGGTCGGCGTCCGGGCCGGTGTCGTCGGTGAGTTCGGCGACGGCGAGGTGGGGTGCCACGGCGCCGGCGTCGATCGCCTCGGCCAGGGCGGCGGCGTCCGGGTACGACGGGAGGGGACGGTGTCCGGTCCGGCCGGTGCTCAGCCCGGCGACCGTGCCGAGGGCGACCCAGTGCGCCACGTCCGGGGTCGCGTCGGCGTCGATGCGGATCCAGTCGACGGCGAGCGGTTCGGCGCCCTTGGCGGCCCGGGCCCCCGGCGCGGCGAGCGCCCGCAGGGTCACCGAACCGGCCGCGAGGACCGGGGTACCGGTGGCGTCCGTCGCCAGCACCGACAGGGTGTCGTTGCCCACCGGCGACAGCCGCACCCGCAGGCTGTCGGCGCCGACCGCGTGCAGGGTGACGCCCGCCCAGGAGAACGGCAGCCGCGCGCCCTCCTCGTCGGCGAACAGGCCGCTCATGCCGGCGGTCTGGAGTCCGGCGTCGAGCAGCGCCGGGTGCAGCCCGTACGCGCCGGCGTCCGCCACCACCTCGTCCGGCAGGCGCACCTCGGCGAACACCTCGCCGTCGCGCCGCCAGACCGCCTGGAGCCCCTGGAACGCGGGCCCGAAGTCGAAGCCCAGCCCGGCGAGTTCGGCACGGAAGTCGGCGACGGAGAGCGCGGTGGCGCCGGCCGGCGGCCACTGGGCCAGGGCGTCGGCGTCCACGGCGGCGGCCTCCGACGGGATCTCCGGGAGCACCGAACCGCTGGCGTGCCGGGTCCACGGGTCGTCGGCGAGCCGGGAGTGCACGCTCAGCGCGCGCCGCCCGGACGCGTCCGGCGCGCCCACGGTCACCTGGATCTGCACCGCCTCGTCCGCGGGCAGCACCAGGGGCGTTTCCAGGCTGAGTTCCTCGACGGTCCGGCAGTCGACCTGTTCGGCCGCGTACAGGGCCAGTTCGAGGAAGGCGGTCGCTGGCAGCAGCACCGCGTCCTGGACCGCGTGGTCGGCGAGCCAGGGGTGGGTCCGCACGGACAGCCGGCCGGTCAGCACGGTCTGGTCGGAGTCGGCGAGGGTGACCGCGGCGCCCAGGAGCGGGTGCCCGGCCGCGCCGAGCCCGGCCGCCGTGAGATCCCCGGCGCGGGACGGTCCGGGCTTCACCCAGAACCGCTCGCGCTGGAACGCGTAGGTCGGCAACTCCACCGGTCCGGCCGGACGTTGGCCGTCGAAGACCGGCGACCAGTCGACGGCGACGCCCATGGTGTGCAGCCGGCCGACGGCGCCGAGCAGGGTGCGCTCGGGCTCGCGGTCGGCGCGCTGGGCGGCCACGGTGGCCGGCTCCCGCTCGCCGTCGAGGAACGCGGTGCCGGCGAGCGCCGCCAGCACGGAGTCCGGGCCGACCTCCAGGAAGGTGGTGGCGCCGTCGGTGGCGGCGGTCCGCAGCGCGTCGGCGAACCGCACGGTGCCGCGGACCTGGTCCGCCCAGTACCGCGGGCTGCACAGCTCGTCGGCGGTGGCGGCCCGGCCGGTGAGGGTGGAGACGACGGGGATGCGCGGCGGTTGGTAGTCCAGGCCGGCGATGAGCTCGGCGAACTCGTCGAGCATCGGCTCCATCCGGTGCGAGTGGAAGGCGTGCGACACCCGTAGCCGGTTGGTCTTGCGCCCCCGCTCCTGAGCCCACTCCCGCACCGCCTCGACGGCGTCGGTGTCGCCGGAAACCACCACCGCGTAGGGGCCGTTGACGGCGGCCAGCGCGACCCGGCCGTCGTGCTCGTCCAGCAACGGGGCGATCTCGTCCTCGGTGACCTGCACCGCGAGCATCGCACCCTCCTCCGGCAAGGCCTGCATCAGTCGGCCGCGCGCCGCGACCAGCACGCACGCGTCGTCGAGGGACAGCACTCCGGAGACGTGGGCGGCCGCGATCTCGCCGATCGAGTGGCCGATCAGCACGTCGGGACGGATCCCGAACGACTCGATCAGTCGGTACAGCGCCACCTCGACGGCGAACAGCCCGGCCTGCGCGTAGACCGTCTGGTTGAGGTCACCGTCGTCGGCGCCCCAGAGGACATCCTGCACAGGCCGGTCAAGCAACCGGTCCATCCGGGCACACACCGCGTCGAACGCCTCGGCGTACACCGGGAACCGCTCCCACAGCGCACGGCCCATGCCTGAATACTGCGAGCCCTGACCGGAGAACAACACCCCTAGCCGTCCCCTATCGGCGCCGGCGACCCCTTGCACGGCCGCGGGGTCGGGCCGACCGTCGGCCAGCGCCGTCACCGCAGCAAGCAGCTCGTCGCGGTCCCCGCCGATGACGACGGCGCGGTGCTCGAAGGACCCCCGGGTGGTGGCCAACGCATGCCCAACGGCCGCCGGCGACAACTCGGGACGCGCCGACAGGTGCGCGCGCAGCCGTTCGGCCTGGTTCCGCAACGCCGCCTCGGTGCGGGCGGAGAGCGCCCAGGGGAAGGGGGTGGGGGTGTCGCCTGGGGTCGCCTCCGTGTCTGTGGCAGGCCGCCTTGGTTCCGGTGCCTGAGGTGACGTCTCTTCCGGTGCCTGTTCCAGGATGACGTGCACATTGGTACCGCTGACCCCGAAGGAGGACACCGCGGCACGCCGCGGCCGGTCGACCTCCGGCCAGGCACGGGCCTGGGTGAGGAGCCGGACCGCGCCGGCCTCCCAGTCCACGTGCGGGGTGGGCCGGTCGACGTGCAGGGTGGCCGGCAGGGTCCCGCTGGACATCGCCAGCACCATCTTCATCAACCCGGCGATGCCCGCCGCCGCCTGGGTGTGTCCGATGTTGGACTTGATCGACCCCAGCCACAACGGCCGGTCCGCCGGCCGCTCCTGGCCGTAGGTGGCGATGATGCCCTGGGCCTCGATGGGGTCGCCCAACGTGGTGCCGGTGCCGTGCGCCTCGACCGCGTCGACCTGCTCGCCGGAGAGGTGCGCGTTGGCCAACGCCTGGCGGATCACCCGCTGTTGCGCCGGGCCGTTCGGCGCGGTCAGGCCGTTGGACGCGCCGTCCTGGTTCATCGCCGAGCCGCGCAGCACGGCCAGCACCGGGTGCCCGTTGCGCCGGGCGTCGGAGAGCCGTTCCAACACCACCACGCCGGCGCCCTCGCCCCAACCGGTGCCGTCCGCGGCGCCCGCGAACGACTTGCAGCGTCCGTCGACCGCCAGCCCCCGCTGCCGGGAGAACTGCACGAAGACGCTCGGGGTGGACATCACCGTCACCCCACCGGCCAGCGCCAACGAGCACTCACCGGAGCGCAGCGACTGGGCGGCGAGGTGCACCGCCGCCAGCGACGCCGAACACGCGGTGTCGACGCTGACCGCGGGGCCCTCCAGCCCCAGGGTGTAGGCGATCCGCCCGGAGACGACGCTGGCCGCGTTGCCGGTGAGGGTGTAGCCCTCCAACTCGGCGGGCGCGTGGGCCAACAGGGCGGTGTAGTCCTGCCCGTTGGTACCGGCGAACACTCCGGTCTGGGTGCCGCGCAGCGAACCCGGGTCGATGCCCGCGCGTTCGATCGCCTCCCAGCAGATCTCCAGCAGGATGCGCTGCTGGGGGTCCATCGCCAGCGCCTCGCGCGGCGAGATCCCGAAGAACGCGGCGTCGAACGCCCCGGGGTCGTCGAGGAACGCGCCGTGCCGCGCATAGCTCTTCCCGTGACTGTCCGGATCGGCGTCGAACAGCGCGTCGAGCTGCCACCCCCGGTCCTCGGGGAACGTACCGACGCCGTCCCGCCCCTCGGCGAGCATCCGCCACAACTCCTCCGGCGTGCCCACCCCGTCGGGGAACCGGCAACCCATCGAGACCACCACGATGGGGTCGTCGCCGATGGGGTTGCCGTGTGGGAGGTTGCTGTGGGTGAGACTGCCGCCGATGGGGTTGCCGTCGGTGCCCGGCCGCGCTTCCACCACACTGGCCAGCAAGTGCTCGGCGATGCCGGTGGCGTTGGGGTAGTCGAAGACCACCGTGGCCGGCAGCGCGATTCCGGTGGCGGCCGACAGCCGGTTGCGGAGTTCGACGGCGGTGAGCGAATCGAAACCCAGCTCGCGGAAGGCCCGGTTCGGCTCGACGTCGCCGACCGAACCGTGCCCGAGGACGGCGGCGGCGTGCGCCCGCACCAGGTCGAGCACCACCCGCGGCCGCTCGCCGGCCGGCACCTCGGCCAGCCGGCGCGCCAGTTCGGGCCCGCCGGCCTCCGCGGCGGCGGCCGCCATCGCCTGCTGGGCCTCCTCGATCCCCTCCAGCAGCGGACTGCGCCGCATGGCCGCGAACGACGGGGCGAACTTCTCCCACGCCACATCGGCCACGGCCACCGTGCCCTCCGGCTGCCCGAGCGCGTCCTGAAGGGCGGCGATGCCCCCGTCCGGGGTGAGGAAGCCCATCCCGGCCCGGCGCATCCGGCCTTCGCGTACGGCGGTGTCGGTGGCCAGCGACCCGGCCCAGGCACCCCAACCCACCGACAGGGCCGGCAACCCGTCGGCGCGGCGCTGCTCGGCCAACGCGTCCAAGTAGGCGTTTGCGGCGGCGTAGTTGGCCTGGCCCGCATTGCCGAGGGTGCCGCTCAGCGACGAGAACAACACGAAGGCGGAGAGGTCGAGGTCCCGGGTCAGCTCGTGCAGATGCCTGGCCGCGGTCGCCTTGGGCCCCAACACGCCGTCGAACAACTCCGGGGTCAGCCCGTCGACCACGCGGTCGTCGAGCACCGCGGCCGCATGCAGCACCCCGCGGAGCGGCCGGTTCTCCGGCACCGCGGCCAACACGGCCGCCAACGCGTCGCGGTCCGCCACGTCGCACGCCGCGAACTCGACCCGCTCGCCCAGCTCTTCGCGCAGCGCCGCCGCCCCGGGAGCGGCCTCGCCCCGCCGGCTGAGCAACAACGCCCGCTCGGCACCGGCCCGCACCACCCAACGCGCCAGGTGCGCACCGAGCGCACCGGTACCGCCGGTGATCAACACGGTGCCGGAGGGCTGCCATGGACGCTGCGCGACCCGCGACGACTGCGACGGCTGCGACGGCTGCGACGGCTGCAGCCCATCACCCTGCTCTCGTTGCTGCTGATCCTGGCCCTGCTGCCGGAGGGACTGCCGGTTCCGCGGAGCCCGGACCAGTCGGCGGAGGAACACCCCGGAGGACCGCACGGCCACCTGGTCCTCACCGCGCAGCCCGTCCGCACCCGCGAGCACGGCGACCAGTCGGGCGCCCACCCGCTCGTCCAACACCTCGGGCAGATCGATCAGTCCGCCCCAACGGTCGGGGTGCTCCAGGGCGGCCACCCGCCCGAGCCCCCACACCATGGCCTGCTCCGGCGCTCGCAATCGATCGGCCCGCCCCACGGAGACCGCACCGCTGGTCACACCCCACAACGGCGCCTCAATGCCCGCATCGCCCAACGCCTGGAGGAGGAGAGCGGTGCGGAGGAGGGGGTGGGGGGTGTGGGGGTGAGTGGGGGGCTGGGGGGCGGTGTCGGTGTCGGCGTGGGTGGTCGGCTCATCCAACGCCAGGGTCGAGAGAATGCCGGTGAAGCCGTCCTCCGCGGCGAGCTCCGCCAGTCGTGCGGCGAGGGCGGCCCGCAAGGGGGTGCTGGCGTCCGGTGCCAGGTCGATGACGGTCACGTCGGCGCCGTGTTCGGCGAGTTCCCGGCGGCACGCGGTCGCGTGCCCGCCCCCGTCCTCGCCCTCGGCGGTCACCACGAGCCAACGGCCGCTGAGCCGCGCACCGTTGGCCGTGGACGCCGGCTTCCACGTCGCCCGGTAACGCCAGCCGTCCACGGCGGAACGCTCCCGCCGTCCGCGCCACCAGGACGACAACACCGGCACGACGGCCGACAGGTGTGCCGCACGCTCATCGCCCTCGACCATGAGCGTGTCGGCCAGCGCGCCCACGTCCTCCTTCTCGACCGCACGCCAGAAGTCGGCTTCCGCGGGATCGACGGCCCGACTCGCGTCGGGGGCCGGCTCCGCCAGCCAGTAGCGCTGGCGTTGGAAGGCGTAGGTGGGCAGGTCGACGCGCCGGGGATGGTACGGGGCGAGGACCTTGTCCCAGGCGACGGGCAGGCCGTGGAGGTGCGCCTGGCCGAGCGAGGTGAGGAGTTGGGCCACATCGCCGTGGTCGCGTCGCAAGGTGCCGAAGGCGGCTCCGGTGGCGTCTGCCGCGTCGAGGGTCTGCTCCACGCCGACGGTCAGGACGGGGTGGGCGGAGGCTTCGATGAAGACGGTGTGGCCGGCGGTGACCGCGGCCCGGACGGCGTCCTCGAAGCGGACGGTCTGGCGGAGATTGCGGTACCAGTAGTCGGCGTCGAGGTGCGTGGTGTCGGTCGCCTCGCCGGTGAGTGTGGAGAAGAAGGTGGTGGGGGTGGGCGTGGGGGTGAGGGGGGCGAGGTCGGCCAGGATGCGGTCCCGGATCGCCTCGACATGCGGGGAGTGCGAGGCGTAGTCCACCGGGATCCGACGGACGCGGACGCCCTCCGCCTCCCAGGCCGCCTGGATGGCGTCCAGGGCTGCGGCATCACCCGAAACGACCGTCACCGCCGGGCCGTTGACCGCCGCTACGCCCAAGCCCTCGTAGCCGGCCAGGACCGATTCCACCTCGGCGACGGGAAGGGGGACGGACAGCATGCCGCCGGCAACGGAGAGGGAAGTGATCGCCTGCGAGCGAAGGGCGACGACCCGGGCACCGTCTTCGACGGACAACGCGCCGGCGACGACCGCGGCCGCGATCTCACCCTGACTGTGACCGATCACGGCAGCGGGTTCGACACCCGCCGCCTGCCATGTCGCCGCCAGACACACCATCACCGCCCACAACAACGGCTGAACGACATCGACCCGCTCCAGGACAGCCGGGTCGACCGAACGCGCCACCTCCGTCAACGACCAGTCCACAAACGGCGCCAACGCCCGCTCACACTCAGCCCATCGGGACGCGAACGCCTCCGAGGAGTCCAGGAGCTCGGCCGCCATGCCGACCCACTGCGAACCCTGGCCCGGGAACACCAACACCGCGCCCGAACCCACGCTGATCCCGGTACCGATGGCGGCGCGAGCAGTTGGTACGCCGGCAGCGACCGAGCCCACACCGGCAAGCAGCTCGTCCCGGTCGGCGCCGACCACCACCGCCCGGTGCTCCAACACCATCCGCGACGACGCCAACGAGAACGCCACATCAACCAGGGACAGTTCAGGACGATCACCAAGGAACGCCCCCAACCGCTCCGC
>NZ_JBIVXW010000133.1:0-11256 GCF_044769405.1 Streptomyces sp. NPDC090442 | reverse complement strand
CGCGCCAGGTGCGCTACCGCACCGTGGGCGACATGTCCTGCACCGGCGCCGTGGACTCCGACGCCGACACCATCGACGCCGTCATCGCCGAGATCGCCGCCTCCCGCCTGACCGAACGCGGCGCCACCCGAGCCGACGACAAACTCTCCGAAGCCGCCATGGAAGACCGCAAGCGCGAGGGGTACTTCTAAGCATCGGCACCGCCATCGCCGGGGACACCGGTGCCGCCTCCCTGCTGCCTTCGTCACCGCCGGTTCCGTCGGCGACGGCAAGTCGACGCTGACCGCCGGCATGTCCGATGGAACCTGGCGGTGGCCAGCCGAGACGACCGTCCGCCGCCCCGAGAGACACGGCACACGGCGCGCTACCGAGGACCTCGCACCGCCGCGGTGAGCGGAGCCGGTGCCTGGACACCCTCGTCGCGGTCTCGACCCCCGGCCGGCAACGGCGACTTCACCCTCGGAGGGTGTTGTTGTGCGGGTCGGGGGAGTCGAACATGGGTATGTGTGCGAGTCCGTCCCAGCAGCGTGCAGGAAGGATGTCAGCGATGACGACCAACTCGAATTCGGGTGCGGACAGCCTGGCCGCGATCGAAGCGAGGATCGACCAGCGCCGGGACCAGTACGCACTCCCGGAAGGCCATATCGCAGAGGCGGCCTCACCATGGCTGCCCTTCCTCCCCAACGTGATGATCAAGCATCTGACGTTCGACATCCGGAGCAACTCGGCCGCGAACGTCTTGTGGGTGCAGGCTGGTGGGGTGTTGGGCCGTCACCGTCACCGTGGTCCGGTCTCCGGGTATGTGCTCGACGGTAGTTGGCGTTACCTGGAGTACGACTGGGTCGGCCGGCCCGGTGACTTCATCCGGGAGAGTCCGGGCCGCACCCACACCCTGGTCTCCGACGAGGGCATGAAGACCATCTTCTGGTTGAACGGGCCGGTGGAGTTCCTCGACGAGCAGAACAGGGTGGCCGAGGTGATGGATGTCTTCTGGTTCATCGACCACTACGAGCGCGGCTGCAAGGAGCAGGGCATCGAGATCAACCGGACGCTCTACCTGTGAGCCTGTGAGCCTGTGAGCCTGTGAGCCTGTGAGCCTGTGACCCGGCCACCGCTGCCTGTGGATCGCCGTATCAACGGGTGAGGGAAGGTCGCCCAATCCTTGGCGCCGCCCGTCGATGTGGAAGGAGCCGACGGACGGTCAGGGCGCGCCAGCCATTCCCGGACGAGCCTCGGTCGTCCGCAAGGAGTTCCACGGCGTGCTCGCCCTTCGCACGTCGAAGAGCTGGTCTCACCCGTTGCGGGTGAGGTGCGAAGTAGTGTCTAAGTGGCGAAAGCGACATGATTCGCGGTTTGCGTATCAGGGTCGTGCCGCCCGTCGGCCTCGTGTCACACGGTCGCCCCGCGCGGCACGACGGCCGCGGTCACCACAGACGCATCGAAGAATGCCAGCACGATGAGGGCGGTATGGCAGATACCAGTACGGTGGACGGGCTCGATCGGCAGCTGTTGCACGCGCTCCAACTCGACGGGCGGGCGCAGTTCCGCCGCATCGCCCCGGTCATCGGTGTCTCCGAGCACACCATCGCCCGCCGCTACCGTCGGCTGCGCGCCGCGGGGCTGCGCGTCGTCGGCGAACCCGACCCCGAACGCCTCGGCTACACCCGTTGGCTGTTGCGGTTGCGATGCGCCCCGGACGCCGCGACCACCATCGCCGACGCCCTCGCCCTGCGGCCGAACACGGGCTACGTCAGCATCGCGTCCGGCGGTACCGAACTGCACTGCGCGATCAACACCACCAGCGCCGAGGAGGACGAGGACGTCCTGCTGCGCGCCCTGCCTCGCACGCCCCGCATCGTCGGCTTCGACGCCCACTGCTTCCTGCACACCTTCTGCGGCAACCCTCCGCACTGGTACACCAAACTCGGCGCCCTCACTCCCGAACAACACGAAGTGTTGCAACCGCCCGGCACCGACGAGCCGCCACCCGCCGTCGCGCCCTCGCCCCTGACGGCCCTGGGCACGGTGCAGCAGACCGTCGCGCTCGACGACGCCGACCACGGGTTGCTCAGCGCGCTCGCCAAGGACGCGCGTGCCACGCTGCCGGAGTTGAGCACGGCCACCGGACTGTCCGCGTCGAGCGTCCACCGGCGGCTGGATCGGCTCCGGGAGACGGGCGCGATCCGCATCTGCGTCGACTTCCCCCCGGCCCAACTCGGTTACCGCAAACGGGCCGTGCTCTGGCTGCGGGTCGCCCCCGGGGCGCTGCAGAGTGTCGGCGAGACCCTCGCCGCCCACCCGCAGACCGACCTCGTCGCGGCCACCTCCGGCCCCACCAACCTCGTCGCCACCGTCATCTGCCACAACGTCACCGAGCTGTACCTCTACCTCAACCACCACATCGGCGCCCTCTCCGAGGTCCAGGCCGTCGAGACCACGCCGATCATCCGTGAGGTCAAGCGCCTCACCCCGCGGGTACCGACGCGCCAGGCACCGACCGGCCACCTCTCCAAGGCACGCGGCCGCTGACCAGCCCGTCGGGCGGCCCTGGACGGGGCTGCCCGACGCGGTGCCCCCACGGGGCTGCCGTGCTCCGCCGCGGCCCGGGCGGCGGACGATGGCGGCGGGGCGTGCGGAGATCTGTCATGGCGCCCCCTCGCCGTGCTGGTTTCTCCCGGAACACGGCGGCTGACTCCCGGGGCGGACGGCGCGGTGCCCACGGTGGAGCTCCTCGGGGGTCACGCCCCCTATGACAGCCGTGAGGTTTGGAGCTTCGCTATGCGCAAATGGGGACCCCTGGTGGCGATCTGCCTGGGGACGTTCATGTTGCTGCTGGACGTGACCATCGTCCTGGTCGCACTGCCGGCGATGTCGGATGCCCTGGGCACCGACCTGTCGGGCCTGCAGTGGGTGATCGACGGCTACGCCCTGGCCCTGGCGGCGGCCCTCCTGGGCGCGGGCATGGTCGCCGACATCAAGGGCCGAAGGCCCGTCTATCTGGTGGGTCTGGTGCTCTTCGCCGCCGCCTCGCTGGCCTGCGGCCTGGCCTCGTCGACCGGCATGCTGATCGCCGCCCGGATCGCGCAGGGACTCGGCGCCGCCGCGATGTTCACCGCCACGCTGTCGTTGCTGACCGCCTCCTACACGGGGCGTGCGCGGGCGGTGGCGCTGGGGGTCTGGGGCGCGGTCGCCTCCGGCGCCGCGGCCCTCGGCCCGGTCCTGGGCGGCCTGCTGACGCAGGGGCTGAGCTGGCGGTGGATCTTCTTCATCAACCTGCCGATCGCCGCCGCCACCGTGCTGCTGACCCTACGGGTGATCCCCGACCGGCCCGCGGCAGAGCCCGCGGCCGTCCCGGAACGGCGGGCGATGGACGTCCCCGGCCTGCTGCTGTTCGCCCTCGCCGGTACGACTCTCGTCTACGGACTGACCCAGGCGCACGGCAGCGGCTGGAACAGCCCGCAGACCCTCCTGCCGCTGGGGATCTTCCTGGCCGCCGCGGTGGTGTTCGTCCTCGTCCAGCGGCGCAGCGCGCACCCCATGCTGGACCTCGCGCTGTTCCGGCAGCCGAAGTTCGTCACCGCCGTGTCGGCCATCTTCGTCGGCCAGGTCGTGGCGTTCGGCTTCCAGCCCTACACGTCGGTGTGGCTCCAGTCCCTCGCGGGCCTGTCCCCGTTGCGCGCGGGGCTGGTGATCGTGCCGCAGGCCGTCGCCGCGGTGTTGGTCTCCGCGCTCGGCGGCCGGGTCCTCACGCGCGTCCCGCTCAAGGCGAGGATGTCGGTCGGGCTGGCGCTGATCGGCCTCGGTGCCCTGGGGCAGGCGGTGTTGCACGCCTCCTCGGGCTGGACCGTCCTGGTGCCCGGGCTCGTCATCAGCGGTCTGGGCGTGGGCCTGCTCACACCGGCCTCCTCGGCCTTGGCCATGGAGGCGGTGGACCCCCGCCGCTCGGGGATGGCCAGTGGCGCCTACAGCACCTTCCAGCAACTGGGTTACGCACTCGGCGTCGCCGTCTTCGGCACGCTCACCGCCGCCCGGATGCAGCACGAGCTGACCGGCCACGTCCCCGACGCCCACCAGGCGGCCGCCCAGCTCTCCGCCGGCACCGCCGGAGAGTTGACGGCCCATCTGAGCGGGGCGGCGCGTGCCACCACGGACCGTCTGCTGCACGCGGCGTTCGCCTCCGGACTGAACGCCACCGCCGTCCTCGCCGCCGCCCTCGCGGCCGCGACCGTCGTGCTGATCATCGCCGTGCGCTTCCGCACCCCCGCCTCCCCGACGCGCGTCGCCCGGACCGCGACGGAGACGGAACCCCGGCGGCCGGCGACGCAGCACGCCGCCAACACCCCTCACCCGTAAGGGACTTCCCGACCGCCCCGATCGGGGTGGCACGAGAAGGGAGAACCACTGTGAACACCTTCGCGACCGCGCACGACGACCACCTGGTACCCGAACTGGTGGCCACGACCCTGGACCTCGTCGTGCAGGAGAACGTCCGGCTCGCCGCCCGCCTGAGCCCCGACCGGTTCCGGCCGGTGCCCCAACTGGTCGACGAGGCCTGGGCCCTGTACTTCACCGGGGCCGGACGCTCGGGCCTGGTGATGAAGATGGCCGCGATGCGCATGATGCACCTCGGGCGCCTCGCGCATGCGGTGGGGGAGAGCACCACGCCAGCCATCACCGAGGGCTGCCTGTTGTGGGCGGCCTCCGGATCGGGCACCACCCCCGGTGTCCTGCACACCGCCCGGGAGGCCCTCGACGCCGGGGCCCGCGTGCTCGCCTTCACCACCGACCCCGCCTCCCCGCTGGCCGCCCTCGCCACGCACACCGTCGTGCTGCCGGCCCCGGCCAAGCAACGCCCCGACCACACCGCCTCCCAACAGTTCGCCGGCAGCCTCTTCGAGCAGTCGCTCCTGCTGACGACCGACGCCCTCTTCCACACCCTCAGCCAACTCCAGGGCGAGGAACGCGGTCAGTTGTGGTCCCGCCACTCCAACCTCGAATAGCCCCACCACCCACACAGCCCCACCACTCACACGATCGCTCGTCACCATGAAGAGAACGGAGCCCGCCATGAAGCTGCAGGCAGCCATGGACGTCACCACCACCCGGCAGGCCCTGGACCTGGCCGCGAAGGTCGCCCCTTGGGTCGACATCCTCGAACTCGGCACCCCGCTCATCAAGAACGAAGGTCTCGGCGCCGTCCGAGCCGTCAAGGAGGCCCACTCGCTGACCACCGTCTTCGCCGACCTGAAGACCGCCGACGCCGGCGAACTCGAAGCCGACCTCGCCTTCAGCGCGGGAGCCGACCTCGTCACGGTCTTGGGAACCGCGGGGGACTCCACCATCGCCGGTGCCGTCCGCGCCGCCGAACGGAACGGCAAGGCCGTGGTGGTCGACCTCATCGGCGTCGCCGACAAGGCCGTTCGGGCCCGCGCCGCGATAGAGCTGGGGGCACGGTTCGTCGAGATGCACGCCGGCCTCGACGAACAGGCCGAGAAGTCCTTCAACCTTCAGCGCCTGCTCGACGCCGGACGCGCATCCGGCGTGCCCTTCTCCGTCGCCGGTGGCGTCAACGCCACGACCCTCACGGCCGTCCGGGACGCCGGTGCCGTCGTCGCCGTCGTCGGCGGCGCCCTCTACAACGCCCCCGACCCCGCCCGCGCGGCCCAGGCGCTGCGCACCGCCCTCGGCTGACGCCGCACCCACGCGTCGTGGCCGGGCCGGCCGAACGGCCCGGCCACGACATCGCAGAGGCAACCACCATGAACGACACCACCGTGGTCAACATGAAGGGCCACCTCCACGACACCGCATGGCGCGAGGACGTCCTGTACGTGGGCCGCAGAATGGCCCGCGGCGGCTGGAACCTCCCGGCATCGCCCTGGCGCAACCCCTTCCCCGTCCTGCCCGAGCCCCCCGAAGCCCGCGAGATCGCCGTCCGCGCCTACCACGACCACCTGCTCCACACCCCCCAACTCCTCGCGGACCTGCCCCAATTGCGCGAGCGCACCCTGGGCTGCTGGTGCGCACCGCGGCTCTGCCACGCACACGTCCTGGCCGCCCTGGCCGACCACCCCCGGTGGACCACGCTTACCTGGCCCCGACTGCGCCCCCGCCTGCCCCTGTGACCTCGAAGGGGCCGTACGCCCCGGCAGGTCACACCCGCACCACTCCCGTACAACCGAGGAACCCCATCGTGATCACAGACAACTCCCCGCGCCGCCCCCGCATCCTGGGGATATCCGGCAGTCTGCGCGCCAACTCCCACAACACCCAGGCCCTACGGGCCGTCGCCGCCCTGTTGGCGGACGACGTCCGCCTGACGGTGTGGGACGGCTTGGCGGCGGTCCCGCCCTTCTCGGAGGACGACGAGCACCCCGCCGACCGTGCCGTGGAGTCCCTGAGGGCCGCGCTGCGTGCAGCGGATCACGTCCTGATCGCCACGCCCGAGTACAACGCCTCCATTCCCGGGCAGCTCAAGAACGCCCTGGACTGGGCCTCCCGGCCGTTCGGTGACTCCGCCCTCACCGTCAGGTCCGTCACCGTCATCAGCGCCAGCCCCGGCGCCTACGGCGCCCAATGGGCCCAGGACCACCTCCGTACGATCCTCAGCACAGCGGGCGCTCACGTCACCGACTTCTCCCTCGCCATCCCCGAGGCCCACACCGCCTTCACCGACGACGACGCCGCGCACCACGCGGAGTTGAACGGACGGCTGACCGCGCTGGCCGACCACCTCCGGCGCCAGGCACGAGCCGAGCGTGAGGAACCCGCGCGCCCGTAGGGCGGTACAGGCCGCTCGCCGCGGGGCGACGCGGCCCGCGGCGGCGCCTCAGCCCTTGACCACGCGACTGATGGCGCTGCCCAGGTCCTGGTGTTCGTCGTCCCGCAGCGGGGGCAGGCGGGTGGCCTGGGCCGGGTGGAGGGCATCGAAGAGCAGGGCGATGAACCGGGCGCGCATGGAGGCGGTGGTGCCCGGCAGGGCCAGTCCCGCGATGCCCATCACCAGGAAGTGCGGGATGTCGGCCGCGGTGAGGTCGTCCCGCACCTCACCCGCCTCCTGGGCCCGTACCAGCAGCGGTGCCAGTGAGTCGCTGAACTGCTGGAGGGCGTCCACGGCGACGTCGGCGAAGTTGCTGGCGAAGGTGACCAGCCCCCGTTCCTCCGTGATCAGTTCGAGGAGGCGGGTGGCGATGTCCTGGAGGCTGCGGCGGGGGTGCGCGGAGTCGGCCGCCTCCTCGACCAGCGGGAGCAGGTCACTGCGGAGGATGTCGTCCAGCACCGCCCGCACGATGGCCTCGCGGTTGGGGAAGTGCCGGTAGAGCGTGGCGATGCCGACGCCGGCCTCCGCGGCGATGCGGTCCAACGAGCCCTCGCCGGACCCCAGGACGACGCGTCCGGCCGTGACGATGCGCTCCACGTTGGAGCGGGCGTCAACCCTGCGCGCTCGCTGCGTGCGTGACGTTTCCTTCGGCATGGGGCACTCCTCGCTGATCCACGGTGCAGCGTACCTACCTACCCGCTGGTGATAGTGTCCTATCACTTTGATAGTCGACTCTCATTTAGTGGGGCGGAGTGACTCCGCGCACTGGGGAAGCGGGAAGCGGTTGTGTCTGTACTGCTGTACAAACTGGGACGGTTCGCCTATGCCAAGCCGTGGTTCGTGATCGCCGGATGGGCGGCGATCGCCGCTGCCGTGGTGTCGTTGCTGATCATCAATCCGGTGAAGCTCAGCAACGAGGTGCGCATCGACGGGACGCCGGCGCAGCAGGTCATCGACGGCCTGGCCAAGGACATGCCGGAGGCGTCCGGGGGCCAGGGGATGCTGGTGTTCCGTGCGCAGGGCGGCGGCCGGATCGACGGACGCGCCACCCGCGGCGCCCTGATCGCCGCCGTGGACGCCGTCTACCGGCACGACCACGTCCTCGACGCCCGCAGGGCCCTGGCCCAACAGGCCGCCACGGGCCCGCACAACCCCCTGGCGCGCGCCCAGGCCCTCGTTGCCGAGGCGGCCGGGCCGCCCAAGACGACCAGGCCCCCCGTGCCGCTGCAGGAGGCCGGCGGCCGACCCGTACCCGGCGTACTGGTCTCCGCCGACGGCTCCACCGCCATGCTGCAGTTCCAGTTCGACCAGCAGACCTACGAGTTGCCCTCCGGGACCATCGACAGCCTCGTCGAAGCCGCCCGACACCAGGCCGCCCGCGGCCACCTGGAGGTGCTGCCCTCGGCGACGATGATGGAACTGCCCGAGGTCGTCGGCGTCGGCGAGGTCGTCGGCCTGGTCGTCGCGGCCCTCGTTCTGCTGATCGCCCTCGGCTCCCTGGTGGCCGCCGGCCTGCCCCTGCTCGTCGCCATGACGGGCGTCGTCATCGGCGTGGGCGGCACCTTCGCCCTCTCCAGCGTCTTCGAAATCCACTCCCTCACCGCCATGTTGGCGCTGATGCTGGGACTGGCGGTCGGCATCGACTACGCCCTGTTCATCATCAACCGCCAGCGACGGCTCATACTCGACGACGGACTGAGCTCCCAGGAGGCCGCCGCCCGCGCGATCGGAACGGCAGGCAGCGCCGTGTTCTTCGCCGGCAGCACCGTCATCATCGCGCTCGCCGGACTCCTCGTCGTCGGCATCACCCTGCTCACCACCATGGCCCTGGCCGCCGCCGCCACGATCGCCATCGCCGTGCTGCTCGCCCTGACCCTCCTCCCCGCCGTGCTGGGCCTGGTGAAGGAGGACATCTGCTCCGCCCGCGCGCGAACCCGGGCCCGGGACCGCGTCGGGAACTCCCCACGGCGCGCCGCGCGATGGGGCAACGCCCTGGTACGTCACAGAGGGCCGGCCTTCCTCGCCACCTGCCTGGTGACGTTGGCGTTGGCCGCACCCGTCGCCGACATGCAACTCGGCCTGCCCTCGGGCGCCAGCTACTCCACCGACACCGCACAGCGCCAGAACTACCAGGCGGTCAGCGCGGCGTTCGGCCCGGGGTACAACGGTCCCTTGATGGTCGTGGCGCGGTCCACGGAGCCGGGCCGCCCGCTCACCCCGCAGAGCCTGGCCGCCGTCGCCCGCGGGCTCACGACGACCAAGGGCGCCGACTCCGTGAGCCTCGCGGCGATGAACTCCACCGGAAACACCGCCCTGTTCGCACTCGTCCCCCAGGACGGACCGAACGACGAAGGCACCAAGAAGCTCGCGACCACGGTGCGCACCCAGAGCCGCTCCCTGAACGAGGCACACGGCGTCACCCTGGGCATCACCGGCTTCACGGCACTGGCCATCGACGTCTCCGACCGCCTCACCGACGTGCTGCCGCTCTACATGGTCACCGTTCTGGGACTGTCGCTCATCGTCCTCCTCCTGGTCTTCCGCTCCGTGCTGGTCCCGCTGATGGCCACCGCGGGCTTCCTGCTCAGTGTGACCGCCACCCTCGGCGCCACCACGGCGGTCTTCCAATGGGGTTGGCTCCAGCCGCTGATCGGGCTCGACGCGACCACACCCGTCGTCAGCCTGCTGCCCATCATCGTCACGGGCGTCCTCTACGGGCTGGCCATGGACTACCAGATGTTCCTGGTCACCTCGATGCGCGAGGCGCACGTGCACGGTGCGGACCCGGCACGGGCAACCGCCTTCGGGTTCGCCCAGGCGAGCCGGGTGGTCATCGCCGCCGCAACGATCATGGTGGCGGTCTTCTCCGGCTTCATCTTCAACAGCCAACCCATGATCAAGCAGCTCGGCTTCGCCCTCGCCGCCGGGATCCTGATCGACGCGTTCGTCATCCGGATGACGTTCATCCCGGCGGCCATGGCACTCGCGAAGGGCAAGGCGTGGTGGCTACCCGCCTGGTTGGACCGGATCGTGCCCGACCTCGACGTCGAGGGCGACAAGCTCGCCCTGCGCCTGTCGAAGCCGGAAGCCGAGGCCCGGCAGGAGGCCCACCGGGTCACGAACTGACCGCCGCCCCACCCCGCCCCGGCACCACGTCGCACGTCGATCCGGCCCCGTCCGGTCAGGCGATGTCGGCGTGGTGCCGCTGCGCGTGCCGGTGGAACTCCGCACCCAGCCGGGCCAGTTCCACCGCGGAGCAGGTCCGGCACACCCGGGGGAACAACTGGCCCTCACAGAACCGGACATGCCGGTCGAACGCCGCCGCCAGGTCCGCAAGCCCCGCCCCGAAGCCCGCGTCGCGGAACGAGTCGGACGCCACCCGGTCCAACACCCCCGCCACATCCGGATACTCGGCCGCCAACCGCCCGGCCAGGACATCGCCGCCCCGCATCTCGCACCGCACCAACGGCAGCAGGAACCGGCGCTCCGCCACGGCGTGCCGCGCACATTCGGCGGCGGCGTGCCACACGAGTCGCTCCTGCTCAACGCTCCCCGCCCCGGCGCCACGGATCCGGTCCAACAGCGACTGGATCGTGCGGTGGTCGCGCTTCAACTCCCACGTCAGCTCGGACTGGTGCGTGGTGTGGAGCATCGGCACTCCTCTCGGAAGCGAACGGCGGTCCGGAATTCGGCACCGCCGGCACACACTGGACACGATCCCCGCCCGGCAGCAGGGAAGCAGAACGGAATTCTCCGCGATGCGCGCGGGAATTCCTCGAACCCATGGTTACGTGACCGCGCAATCACCGGTATCGGACGATCGGTGGATTGAACGGTGGAACGGATCCCCACGGGGCCCGTCGATGCCTGACGGTCGGGGCGCGCCTGGCCGGACGGGAAGCCTCGCTCCAACCCGTGAGGAATCACGTAGGGGACAGGCTTGTCCTCTCTTCGGTCGGGATTCCCTCCCGACCAGTTGAACCTTTCCCCGTTCCCTTTATCGAGCCCTTCCCGTTCCCTAACGTTGATTCCATGAAAGTGAACGTAGAGCGAATGAACGTGGAATGCGTCGACCCCGTGCGCCTCTGTGCCTTCTGGTCCCAGATCCTGTCCGGCGAGTCGACCAACTCCCAGGACCAACCGGTGGCGGTCACGTCCGCCGGCCCGGTCGCGATGTCCTTCTACCGCAGACGCACCGCCGCCGGCACCCGCTCCTGTGTGGACATAGCGGTGGATTACCTGGAGTTGGCCGTGGTCCGCGCCGTCCGGCTGGGTGGGACGCCGGTCGGCGGCATCGATCGCAGCGGGGAACGGCCGTTGCAGGTCATGAAGGATCCCGAGGGCAACGTCTTCCGCTTCCTTGCCCGATGACCGGCGGCCTGTCGCTGCGGCAGCTGGAATACCTGACGGCGGTGGCGGACGAGGGGCGCCTGACG
>NZ_JBIVXW010000132.1:0-11283 GCF_044769405.1 Streptomyces sp. NPDC090442 | reverse complement strand
GATCCGAATCCGCCAACGCCACCGCCGCACCCAACAACGGATGACCAGCAGCACCCAACCCCAACCCCCGCACATCACCAGACACCCGCACCGACAACTTCGGCCAATACCGCTCCCGCTGGAACGCATACGTCGGCAGATCCACCAGTTTCGGCTCCTGCGCAGCGAATGCCTTGTCCCAGGCAACAGGCAGACCATAGATGTGCGCCTGGCCGAGCGCGGTCAGCAGTTGAGTGGTGTCACCGTGATCCCGCCGCAGGGTGCCGAAGGACGCTCCGACGACGTTCGCCGCGTCGAGCGTCTGCTCGACACCAACGGTCAGAACAGGGTGAGCGGAAGCCTCAATGAAGACCGTGTGACCAGCCGAAACCGCCGCCCGAACCGCATCCTCGAAACGCACCGTCTGACGAAGGTTGCGATACCAGTAACCGGCATCCAGCTCACCGGCATCGATCGCCTCACCGGTCAACGTCGAGAAAAAGCCGACGGACGACGAAACCGGCACGATCGGCGCAAGGTCAGCGAGAATACGGTCCCGGAGCGCCTCGACGTGCGGGGAGTGCGAGGCGTAGTCCACCGGGACGCGACGAACGCGGACACCCTCCGCCTCCCAGGCAGCCTGCACCGCATCCAAGGCAGCAGCGTCACCCGAAACCACCGTCACCGCCGGCCCGTTGACCGCCGCAACACCCAGCCCCTCATAGCCAGCCAGGACCGACTCCACCTCGGCCACCGGCAACGGAACCGACAACATCCCACCAGCACCCGACAGCGCCGTGATCGCCTGCGACCGCAACGCGACAACCCGCGCACCATCCTCCAACGACAACCCACCAGCCACCACCGCGGCCGCAATCTCACCCTGACTGTGACCGATCACGGCAGCGGGATCCACACCAGCAGCCCGCCACACCTCCGCCAAACACACCATCACCGCCCACAACAACGGCTGAACCACATCAACCCGCTCCAACACCGCCGGGTCGACCGAACGCGCCACCTCCGTCAACGACCACTCCACAAACGGCGCCAACGCCCCCTCACACTCAGCCCAACGCGACGCAAACGCCTCCGACGAGTCCAGGAGTTCGGCCGCCATACCGACCCACTGCGAACCCTGCCCCGGGAACACCAACACCGCACCGGAGCCCGCACCGATCCCGGCAGCTCCAACACCAGTGTGGGCACCGGCAGTTGGCTCTCCGGCCGCCACCGACCCCACGCCCGCCAGCAGCTCATCACGATCAGCGCCGACCACCACCGCCCGGTGATCGAACAACGCCCGGGACGACGCCAACGAGAACGCAACGTCAGCCGGGGCCAACTCCGGGCGCTCGGCGACGAAGTCGCGCAACCGCTCCGCCTGCGCCCGCAGCCCCGCCTCGGACTTACCCGACAACACCCACGCCACCGGACCCGCGTCCGAACGTCCGGGCTCGACCTCCGCGGGCTCCACCGCCGGCGCCTGCTCCAAGATCACATGCGCGTTGGTGCCGCTCATGCCGAAGGAGGAGATGCCGGCCCGGCGCAGCCGTCCCGTTTCCGACTCCGTCGCGGCCTCCGGCCACGGACGGTTCTCCGTCAGCAGCTCCACCGCGCCGGCCGACCAGTCCACGTGCGAGGACGGGGAGTCCACGTGCAGGGTCTTCGGCAGCACGCCATGGCGCATCGCCTGCACCATCTTGATCACGCCGGCCACGCCCGCGGCCGCCTGTGTGTGGCCCACGTTGGACTTGATGGAGCCGAGCAGCAGCGGTCGGTCGGCGTCGCGGCCCTGGCCGTAGGTCGCCAGGAGTGCCTGGGCCTCGATGGGGTCGCCGAGTTTCGTGCCCGTGCCGTGGGCCTCCACCGCGTCCACGTCTGCCGCGGTCAGGCGGGCGTCGGAGAGTGCCTGGAGGATGACGCGTTGCTGGGCGAGGCCGTTGGGGGCGGTGAGGCCGGTGCTGGCGCCGTCCTGGTTGACGGCGGAGCCGCGGAGGACGGCCAGGACCTGGTGGCCGTTGCGGTGGGCGTCGGAGAGGCGTTCCAGGAGGAGCATGCCGACGCCCTCGCCCCAGGCGGTGCCGTCGGCGGCCTCGGCGAACGCCTTGACGCGGCCGTCCGTGGCCAGGCCGTTCTGGCGGGTGAACTCGGCGAAGCCGATGGGGGTGGACATCACCGTCACGCCGCCGGCGAGGGCGAGGGCGCATTCGCGCTTCTGGAGTGACTGGGCGGCCAGATGGAGGGAGACCAGCGACGACGAGCAGGCGGTGTCGACGGTGAGGGCGGGGCCTTCGAAGCCGAGGGTGTAGGCGATGCGGCCGGAGAAGACGCTGGCCGAGATGCCGGTGGCGACCAGGCCGCCGAGGTCGTGGTCGGAGCGGTTGAGGGTGCCGACGTAGTCGCGGGTGTTGGAGCCGACGAACACGCCGGTGCGGCTGCCGTGGAGGGTGCCTGGGTCGATGCCGGCGGCCTCCAGGACCTCCCAGGAGGTCTCCAGGAGGAGGCGCTGCTGGGGGTCCATGGCCAGCGCTTCGCGGGGGGAGATGCCGAAGAACGCGGGGTCGAAGTCGCCGGCGTCGTGCAGGAATCCGCCCTGGTCGGTGGCGAAGCCGTCAGCGGATCCGGGTCCGTCCCCGGCCGTGCCGTCCGGGGTCTGCCAGCCGCGGTCGACCGGGAACGCCGACATCGCGTCCCGGCCGTCCCGTACCAGTCGCCACAGGTCGTCGGGGTTGTTGACGCCGCCGGGGTACCGGCAGCTCATCGCGACGATGGCGATGTCCTCCCGGGCTTCTCCTTCGGTGGTCTCCAGTTCCGTCAGGCGGTTCTTTGCCTGTCGGAGCTCGGCCGTCACCCACTTGAGGTGGTCCAGAAGCTTCTGCTCACGCGCCACAGCGATACCCCCATGTTCAAGCTGCCGACCGCCCGGGTCCGGCCTGGTCAAGACTTTCCGAATTCCTCGTGGATGAGGTCGAACAGCTCATCGGCGGTGGCCGATGCCAAGTCGCGGTGCGCGTCCGCGCCGTCCGCGGGTGCTTCAGGTTGCTTCCACTTCGCCATCAGGCCCTGGAGCCGCAGGTTGATGCGGGTCCGTGCCAGTTCGTCGTCGGGTAGGTCGGCCAGGCCGGACTCCAGTCGGTCCAGGTCGGCGAGGAGTTGGTCCACCGCGGCGGTGCCGTCGGTGAGTTCGGCGCACAGGTGGTGGGCCAGGCTGGTCGGCGTGGGGTGGTCGAAGGTGACCGTCGCGGTCAGCGCGATGTCGGTGAGTTCGCCCAGCCGGTTGCGGAGTTGGAGCGAGCCGAGGGAGTCCATGCCCATGTCCAGGAAGCCGCGTCGGACGTCGATCTCGTCGGCGGCGGAGTGGCCCAGGACGGCGGCGGTCTCGGTGCGGACGAGGTCCAGGACGAGGCGTTCCCGTTCGCCGTCCGGCGCGCCGGTGAGGCGTTGGCGGAGTGCGGCTGCGGGGGACGGTTCGTCGTCGGCGTCGGCCGGGTGTCCGGTGGCGGGTGTGCCGGTGGACGTCGTGGTGGTGTCCGGGTCGGCTTCCCGGGCGAGCAGCTCGGCGAGGAGCGGAGCGGGGCGGGCCAGGGTGAACAGCGGGGCGAACACCTGCCAGTCGACGTCGGCGACGGTGGTCACGGCCGCGCCCTCGGCGACTGCCTGGACGAGGGCCTGCACGGCCGGCTCGGGGGCGAGGGCGACCAGTCCGCGCCTGCGCAGCGACGCCTCGGCGGCCGGGTCGGCGACCATGCCGCCGTCCGCCCAGGGGCCCCAGGCCACGGCGGTGGCGGCCAGTCCCCGGGCCCGGCGCTGTTCGGCCAGGGCGTCGAGGTAGGCGTTGGCGGCGGCGTAGGCGCTCTGGCCGCCGCTGCCCCAGGTGCCGGCGACGGAGGAGAAGAGGACGAAGGCGTCCAGGGGCCGGTCGCCGAGCAGTTCGTGCAGATGGCGGGCGCCGGCCGCCTTGCCCGCGACGACGTCGGCGAATGCGGCCGGGTCGGTGGCGGTGAGGGCGGTGGTCTGGCTGATGCCGGCCGCGTGCACCACGGCGGTGAGCGGGTGCTCGGTCGGGAGGGCGTCGAGCAGGGTGCGGACGGCCTCCCGGTCGGCGATGTCGCAGGCGGCGAGGGTGACCTCGGCGCCCAAGTCGGCCAGTTCGGTGCGGAGTTCGGCGGCGCCGGGGCTGGTCTCGCCGCGGCGGCTGGTGAGCACCAGGTGTTCGGCGCCGTTGGCGGCCGCCCAGCGGGCGACGTGCGCGCCCAGTGCGCCGAGCCCGCCGGTGATGAGCACGGTGCCGTGGGGCCGCCAGGGCTCGGCGGTCGGCTCGGGTGCCTGGGGTGCGCGGTGGAGTCGGCGGGCGTAGGTGCCGTGCGGGCGCAGGGCGAGTTGGTCCTCGTCGGTGTCGCCGGTGAGGAGTCGGGCCAGGCCCGCCTCGGTGTGCGCGTCGAGGGTGTGCGGCAGGTCGATGAGGCCGCCCCAAAGTCCGGGGTGTTCGAGGGCGACGACGCGGCCCAGGCCCCAGATCATGGCCTGTTCGGGGTGGGTGACCGCCTCGGGTGCCTGGCCGTGGTCGGCGATCGCCACCGCGCCGCGGGTCAGGCACCACAGGGGTGTGGTGCTACCGGCCCGGTCGAGGGCGCGGACGAGTGCGGCGGTCAGTGCGGTGCCGTTGGGCAGGTGGGGGTGGGCGGGGTGGGGGGTGTCGTCCAGGGCGAGCAGGGACAGCACGCCGCGCAGGGGTGCCGCTGCGCCCTCGGCCGGCCCGTCGGTGGCGGTTGCGGCCCGCAGTCGGTCGGCGAGGAGCGCGACGTCGGTGTCTGCCGGGTCGGGGGCAAGGTCGAGAGTGGTGACGGTGGCGCCGTTGCTGGACAGGATCGCCGTCAACTCCGCGGCCAGCGCATGCTGTTGGGCGCCCTTCGACGTCACGAGCAGCCAGGTGCCGTCCAGGGTGGGTGCGGGGGTGCCCTGCGGGGTGCCGGTCAGCGGCGCCCAGCGGGTGTGGTAGCGCCAGCGGTCGACGGTCGATCGGGTGCGTTGGTTGCGGCGCCAGGGGGCGAGGGTGTCGAGGAGGGGGCGGAGTGCCTGGTCGTCGTCGACCCGGAGGGTGCGGGCGAGGTCCTCCAGGTTCTCGTTCTCGACGGCTTCCCAGAAGCGGGACTCGACCGCGTCGGGCGCCAGGGTCGCGCCGTCCATCCGGGGTGCGGTGGCGGCCTCCAGCCAGTAGCGACGCCGTTGGAAGGCGTAGGTGGGCAGTTCCACCCGGCGGGGTCGATAGGGGGCGTACAGGGGGCCCCAGTTGACGGGGGTGCCGGCGGTGTGCAGGGTCGCCAGGGCGGTGACGAGGGTCCGGTCGCCGGGGCGTCCGGCGCGTTGGGCGGCCACGACGGTGGCCGGTGCGGCGCGGTCGGCCAGTACGGTGCCGGCCTGGGCCGCGAGGATCCCGTCGGGGCCGGCCTCGACGAACTGGGTGACGCCCTGCGCGGCGGCGGCGCGGACCGCGTCGGCGAACCGTACGGTCTCGCGGACCTGGCCCACCCAGTACGCGGGCGAGCACAGTTCCTCGGGGTCGGTGGCCCGGCCGGTGCGGGTGGAGATGACCGGGATGCTCGGCTGCCGGTACGTCAACTCCCCTGCCACATCGGCGAATTCGTCCAGCATGCCGTCCATGTGCGGGGAGTGGAAGGCGTGCGAGACGCGCAGTTGGTTGGTCTTCCGACCGTGCGCCCGAGCCCAGTCCCGTACGGTTTCGACGGCGTCGGCGTCGCCGGAGACCACGACCGCTTCGGGTCCGTTGACGGCCGCCAGTGTCACCGATTCTCCCAGTAGTGGTGTGATCTCTTCTTCGCGTGCCTGGACGGCGAGCATCGCGCCGCCCTGGGGCAGGGCCTGCATCAGTCGGCCGCGGGCGGCGACCAGCGTGCAGGCGTCCGTCAGCGAGAGCACTCCGGCCACGTGGGCTGCCGCCAACTCGCCCACGGAGTGGCCGATGAGCACGTCCGGGGCGATCCCGAACGACTCCAGCAGGCGGAACAGCGCCACCTCGACCGCGAACAGCCCGGCCTGGGCGTGGACGGTCTGGTTCAGCTCGTCCTCGTCCCGGCCCCACACCACCTGACGCAGCGAGCCCGGCAGGCTCTGGTCCAGGCGGTCGCAGACCGCGTCGAACGCCTCCGCGAACGCCGGGAAGTGTTCCCACAGTTCGCGGCCCATGCCTGAATACTGCGAGCCCTGGCCGGAGAACAACACCCCTAGCCTGCCCCTATCGCCGACCGCCGTGCCGTGCACCAGAGCGGGCGAGGGCTGGCCGGTGGCGAGGGCCGCGACGGCCTTCAGGAGCTCGTCCCGGTCGGCGCCGATCGCCGCGGCCCGGTGGTCGAGTGTGGCGCGGGTGGTGGCCAGGGAGTGGCCGATGTCGGCGGGGGACGACTCGGGGTGGTGGGTGAGGTGGTCGTGGAGCCGTTGTGCCTGGGACCGGAGCGCGGTCTCGGAGGCGGCGGACAGCAGCCAGGGCAGGGCGGTTCGGGGGGCGGGGGCGTCCGCCGCGTTCGTGCCTGGCTGATCGGCGGGCAGTGCGTCCGGGGCGGTCCGGTCCCCCGTCGGCGGTTCCTCCAGGACGACGTGGGCGTTGGTGCCGCTGATGCCGAAGGAGGAGACGCCGGCGCGGCGGGGCCGGCCGGTCGCGGGCCACGGGCGGGCCTCGGTGAGGAGCTCGACCGCGCCGGCCGCCCAGTCCACGTGCGAGGACGCCTCGTTGACGTGCAGGGTCTTCGGCAGTGTGGCGTGCCGCATGGCCTGCACCATCTTGATCACGCCGGCGACGCCGGCGGCGGCCTGGGTGTGGCCGATGTTGGACTTGATGGAGCCCAGCAGCAGGGGACGTTCGGCGTCCCGCTGCTGCCCGTAGGTTGCGAGCAGTGCCTGGGCCTCGATCGGGTCGCCCAGTCGGGTTCCGGTGCCGTGTGCCTCCACCGCGTCCACGTCGGCGGTCGACAGATGGGCGTTCGCCAGTGCCTGGCGGATCACCCGCTGTTGGGACGGACCGTTCGGCGCGGTCAGACCGTTGGACGCACCGTCCTGGTTGACCGCCGAGCCCCGCAGCACGGCGAGCACCTGGTGTCCGTTGCGCTGCGCGTCGGAGAGCCGCTCCAGCAGCAGGACGCCGACGCCCTCACCCCAGCCCGTGCCGTCCGCGGTGTCGGCGAACGCCTTGCACCGGCCGTCGGGCGCCAGCCCGTTCTGCCGCGAGAACTCGACGAACACCTCCGGGCTGGCCAGCACGGTGACGCCGCCGGCCAGGGCCAGCGAGCACTCGCCGCCGCGCAGTGCCTGGGCCGCCAGGTGCAGCGCGACCAGCGACGACGAGCAGGCGGTGTCCACCGTGACGGCGGGGCCCTCGAAGCCGAAGGTGTAGGCGATGCGACCGGAGACGATGCTGCCGGAGTTTCCGGTGCCGACGTAGCCGCCGACCTCGTCGGGGACGGCCTTCAGTCGGGACGCGTAGTCGTGGTACATCAGGCCGGCGAACACACCGGTGCGGCTGCCGCGCAGCGACGCCGGGTCGATCCCGGCGCGTTCCAGGGCCTCCCAGGAGGTCTGCAGCAGCAGGCGCTGCTGCGGGTCCATCGCGGTGGCCTCGCGCGGCGAGACGCCGAAGAACGCGGCGTCGAACTCGGCGGCGTCGTAGACGAACCCGCCCTCGCGGGTGTTGCTGCGGCCGGGGTCGTCGGGGCCGGTGCCGAAGAGCCTGGCCAGGTCCCAGTCACGGTCGGTGGGGAAGGTGGAGATGGCGTCGCCGTCGCCGGCGACCAGGTCCCAGAGCTGTTCGGGGCTGGTGACGCCGCCGGGGTAGCGGCAGGCCATGGCCACGATCGCGATCGGTTCGGGCGCGCCGCCCGGCGTCGGGTTCGCGGTCGCCGCCACCGGCTCGACGGAGTCGTCCGCGGCGTCGCCGAGGATCTCGCCGCGCAGGTACGCGGCGAGTGCGGCCGGCGTCGGATAGTCGAAGATCAACGTGGCGGGCAGTCGCAACCCGCCGATGGCCGCGCCGAGTTGGTTGCGCAGTTCGATGGCGGTCAGGGAGTCGAAGCCGAGTTCGCTGAAGAGCCGGCCGGAGCCGACCGCGTCCGCCGAGCCGTGTCCGAGCAGGGTGGCCACGTGGGAGCGGACCAGGTCCAGGACGATGCGTTGCTGCTCGGCCTTGCTGCGGCCGGCCAGGCGGCGCCGCAGCTCCGGTGCCCGGTCCCCGCCGGTCCGTGCGGCGCGTCGGACCGGTGTGCTGACCAGCCCGCGCAGCATCGGCGGCAGTCCGGTGGGCGCCGCGGCCCGCTGCCGCAGGCCCGCGAAGTCGAACCGGACGGGCACCTGGAGCGGCGCGGGCCGGGTGAGGGCGGCGTCGAACAGGTCGAGCCCGTCCTGCGCGGACAGGGCGCGGATGGCGGCCCGGGACTTGCGGGCCGTTGCCGCCTGGGCGAGTTGGGCGGTCATGCCGTCGGACTGTTCCCACAGTCCCCAGGCCAGGGAGGTCGCGGGCAGCCCCTGGGCGTGCCGGTGCGCGGCGAGCGCGTCCAGACAGGCGTTGGCCGCCGCGTAGTTGCCCTGCCCGGAGGCGCCGAGCACGCCGGCGGCCGACGAGAACAGGACGAACGCGTCGAGTTCCAGGCCCAGTTCGCGGGTCAGCTCGTGCAGGTGCCAGGCGGCGTCGACCTTCGGGCGCAGCACGGTGCGGATCCGTTCCGGGGTCAGCGACTCGACGATGCCGTCGTCCAGCACACCGGCCGCGTGGATCACGGCGGTGAGCGGGTGCTCGGCCGGTACCGTCGCCAGCACCTCGGCCAGCGCCGCGCGGTCCGCGACATCGCACTCGGCGATCCGCACCTCGGCTCCGTGTCCGGCCAACTCCGCGACCAACTTGTCCGTTCCGGGGGCGCGTGTCCCGCTGCGGCTGATCAGCAGCAGGTGCCGCACCCCGTGCCGGGTGGCCAGGTGCCTGGCGAGCAGCCCGCCGAGGGAGCCGGTGCCGCCGGTGATCAGCACGGTGCCGTCGGGCTTCCAGGAGGTGGGGGTGGTGCTGGTGGGATCCGCGCCGGGGGCGACGGTGACGGCACGGCGCAACCGCGGCGCGTAGACGGCGTCGCCGCGCAACGCGACCTGGGATTCCTCGCCGGCGACAACTCCCGCCAGAAGCACGGCTGTTGGCGTCGCGCCGCCCGGTTCCCGGTCCACCAGCACGAACCGGCCCGGGTGCTCGGCCTGCGCGGACCGCAGCAGTCCCCACACGCCGGCCTGCGCCGGCACGTCCACCGCGTCGTGCGACGCCCCGACGGCCACGGCACCGCTGGTGAGCAGGACCATCCGCGACCCGGCGAGGCGCTCGTCGGCCAGCCACGCCTGGACCGTGTCGAGCGTCGAGACCAGGGCCTCCTCGGCCCCGTCGTCCGCCACGTCGACGAGGACCGCCTCGGGTGCCGGAGCGCCCGCGGCGAGGGCGGCACCGAGCGCGGTCACGTCCGCGTACCAGTCACCAACCCCCAACGCGTCCCGGCCCCGATCGGCGCCCACCCCGACCCAGCGCCCGGCAGTCGTCGCCCGCCCCAACTCCACGGGCTCCCAGTGCACTTCGAACAGCGTGCCGGACTCCCGGGCCGCCCGGAGCTGCTCCGGGGCGACGGCGCGCACCGCGAGGCTCTCGACGGTGGCCACCAGCGCACCGGTCTCGTCGGCGATCTCCACGGACATGGTGTCGCGCCCCAGCGCGGCCAGTCGCACCCGCACCCGGGTCACACCCACCGCATGCACCCGCACGCCCGACCAGGCGAACGGCAGTCGCGGCCCCTCGGCCGGCCCGGGCTCCAACAACCCGCCCACGCGCGCCGCGTGCAGGGCGGCATCCAGCAGCGCCGGATGCACGCCGAAGCCGGTCACCCCGTCAACGCCCTCCGGCAGCGCCACCTCCGCCCACAACGCACCACCGTCCCGCCACACCGCATGCAACCCGCGGAACACCGGGCCGTACCCGTATCCCGCGCTCGCCAGCACCTCATACGCATCCGACGTCTCCACGGCCTCCCCGGCCGCCGGCGGCCAGACCTCGAAGCTCACGGACGGTTCGACCTCCGCGGCGGCGGTGCCCTTCCGGGACGCGCTGGACAGCACGCCCGTGGCGTGCCGGGTCCACGGCGCCTCGGGGTCCTCGTCCGGCCGCGAGTACACGCCAACCGACCGACGGCCGGCCGCGTCCTCGGCCTCCACCACGACCTGCAACGCCACGCCGCCCGACTCCGGGAGCACCAGCGGCGCCTCCAGGGCCAGTTCCTCCACCAGATCGCAACCGACCTGATCCCCCGCACGCACCGCCAACTCGACGAACGCCGTACCCGGCAGCACCACGGACCCGAGCACCGCGTGGTCCGCCAACCACGGATGCGACGACAGTGACAGCCGGCCGGTGAGTACCACCTGCCCGGAGTCCGCCAGCGTCACGGCCGCCCCCAGGAGCGGGTGGCCGACCGTGCCGAGCCCCACCGACGGCAGGTCCCCGGCGCGCAGCGGCGATGTCTGCACCCAGTACCGCCGCCGCTGGAACGCGTACGTCGGCAGCTCCACCGTGTGTCCGCCCACCAGCGCGGGGCCGAAGTCGACCGCCACGCCGACGGTGTGGAGTTGGGCGAGCGCGGTGACGAGGGTGTGCTCGGGGTCGCGGTCGGCGCGCTGCGTCGCCACGCAGGTGGCGTTCCCGGTCTCCGTCACCGTCTCCGCATCGGCGAGGGTGGCGGCGGCCAGGGCGGTGAGGACGCCGTCCGGGCCGACCTCCACGAACCGGGTCACACCGGCGTCGAATGCCGTGCGCACCGCGTCGGCGAACCGCACCGCCTCCCGCACCTGCCGCACCCAGTACGCGGGCGAACACAAGTCATCGACGGAAGCGACCTGACCGGTGAGCGTCGAGACCACCGACAAGCGCGGCGCCCGATACACCAACTTACCCGCCACCTCGGCGAATTCATCGAGCATGCCATCCATGCGAGGGGAGTGAAAGGCGTGCGAGACGCGCAGACGATTGGCCTTCCGACCATGCGCCTGAGCCCACTCGCGTACGCCCTCGACGGCGTCAGCGTCACCGGAGACCACGACCGCGCCCGGACCGTTGACCGCAGCGAGCGACACCAACTCACCCACATGCTCGACGATCTCGTCCTCACCAGCCTGGACGGCGAGCATCGCCCCACCCTCCGGCAACGCCTGCATCAACCGACCACGCGCCGCAACCAAAACGCAGGCGTCCTCCAACGACAACACCCCCGCCACATG
>NZ_JBIVXW010000131.1:0-11472 GCF_044769405.1 Streptomyces sp. NPDC090442 | reverse complement strand
GCAATACCGCCCCGACACCCTCAACGGCTTCATCGCCGGGACCAGACTCTCCCTCGACCCACCACCATCACCTTGAAACGCCGAAGTCAGTAACCACCCCGGCCGGCTTCCGCCCCCGCACGTGCGAGTGGAGGGGCCGCCATGGTGGCCACTGACGTTCCTAGCGGGAGCCTTTTCCTGGGATCGGCGGCCTGGGCCTCGGCGTCCAGGCCGCTCTGGGTGTCCTGTCTCAACGAAGTTAGGCCCCCGCCTCGCGTTGACCTGCGCGGACTAAGTTGAATGAGACAGTTCTCGGACAGTCGGGGTGCCCCAGAGTGGGCACAACCCGGTTCTGACGACTTTACGGCTGGCTGCCGTCCCGGCGGGGAAGCTTGTCGCCGACTGCCTCGACCAGAGCCTTGACCTCCTCGGGGAACCTCCGGGCCCAGGTCGTCAGGAACGCGCCCTTGACGATGTGGCCGGAGGTGAAGTCCAGGTCGCCGCCGATCTGTTCCCAGATCATGTGCCTGTCCCAGTTCGTCAGCGCGCGTTCCCTTACGACCTTCTTCACTCGCTCTTGGTCGTGCAGGCCGAGATGGAGGGCAAACGCGAGTCGACCTGCTTCCTCATCGAGACAGTCCAACACCCGTTCCAGCACATGGGCTTCGGGATAGCTGGATCCAGGAAGCGTGAAGATGCCCTTATCCGGGTTGGCGCGTTCTGCCTGGTCGCCGTCGAGAATGCAGATCGACGGATAGGTTGCGGTGGGGTCGATGTTGTGATGGGTATTGACCTTGAGGGCTGGGTCGTGCCCTCCCATGGCATGCACCTTGACCTCGTCGAGCTCGATGCCACCATGACTGCGCAGAGCGGTGAGGACCATGAGCTCGGCGAAGTCGTCCTCGACGAAGATCGCGAGCTTGGCCTGGATCTGACCGGTGATGGTCCGCAGGGCTTTGACGTCGAGCTTCCCCTGGATCACGTTGCCTTGCAGAGCTGCCCATATGGCCTTGGAAGGCAGCGGGGCGAGCGCGTCGTTGGAGTGCGTGGTGAAGATGACCTGGCAGGACTTGCGGTGGGCGACGCCGATCAAGTACTCGACCATGCGCTGAGTGGCCATCGGGTGCAGACCGTTCTCGATCTCCTCGATGAGGATCATGGCCCCGGGTGAGGCCGCTTCGACTTCGGCGACGATCCGGATGACGCTCGCCTCGCCGGCACCGAAGTGGAACTCGGAGTACCCATCCCCCCGAGGGGTAAGCCCGGAGAAGAGCGAGACCTTGCCCGCAGTGTCCACGTAAAGCTTCCGGAACCCCTCGATCCGCTTGACCAGGATCTTCGCGGCATGCTGCGTGACCTCGGGATCAAGGGCCACCTCGCGGGCGGCGGCGAAGGACCCGCCGACGGCGGCCTTGAGCTTGGATCGCTCCGTGGCGGGCAGGGTCCGCTCGACTCCGAACACCAGCACCTCGCGTTCCAGGGCGGTGCGGTTCCACTTCAGTTGCTTGAAGCTGGCGGTGCGTGAGACCGACAGGCGCGGCGTGTGCTCCTTGTCGATGAGCTCATACTCGATCGACCAATTCTGCATGCTGGCGTCGTACTTGCCGCTCTTGGCGAAGAACCGTCCCGGTGACACGCTCTTGTAAGCCAGCGCCGCCGCCCCCAGGACAGTGGTCTTGCCCCCGCCGTTCGGCCCGACAAGTGCGGTGACGGGGAAGTCGAAGGTGACCTCTCGATCCGTGAACCCCCGGAGCTTCCGCAAAGTCAGCCGTTTGAGGTATTTGCCGTAGTTCTCCTTGGATGCTTTGGTCTCCAAGTCGGTGATCACGCTGGGCCGGACTTCGCTCCTGTAGTCAGCCACCACTGCCCCCTATGTGCCTCTCGACTACTTGTTGGTTCATCGTCCCAGATCTGATGAAGTGAAGGATGGCCCGTCGCCCAAGAGTGGGTCTGATGAGGCGGGAGGCCGCGGGACAGGGGGCGGTTGCGAGTGAGGGCGTCTCGGACGAATCGGGATGCCGTAGCGGTCGGCAAGTCGCAGAGGGGCAGGCCCTTGTCGTGGGCAGCCGCTGATCTGGGGCTCAGTTATGGAGCGGGTGAAGGGAATCGAACCCGCGCTCTGATCTTGGGGATCACCGGCCCGAATGGGCTGATTGACGCCGTGCCCTGTGCCAGGAGTCGTGTGGCTGGTCACGGGAGGCGGGTGCCCCTCCCGTGACCAGCCGCATGTTCAGCCCGGGCCGGACACCGCCGATACAGGCGTATGGCCTCGGTGTTCCAGCGTTGCAGGACTGACAAGCGCAGCAAGCACTATCCATGTGCGAAGCCACGCTGCGGACACCCGTGGACGGTCCGGTACCGGGAACCGGGGGGACAGACGGGCCGTCAGCGCGAGGTGAGCTTCCCGATGAAGACCCAGGCCTGGCAGTTCGCCGCGCGGGTAGAGCACCTCAAGGACCAGGGACTCTTCCTGGACCCCAAGCGCGGTGCCGTCACCGTCCGCGCATACGCCGCGGACTGGCTGGAGCGCCGACTCGTCGGGGAGAACACCCACCGCAACTACGACAGCTTCCTGCGCCTGCACCTCCTGCCGCAGCTGGGCCGCAAGACGCTCGCCGCCGTGGAGCGGGCGGACATCGACCGGTTCTTCGCCGCCCTGAGCACCAGGCTTTCGGCGAGCACGGTGCACGACCGCATGACGCTGGTCCGCAACCTGTTCCAAACCGCGGTGGACGAACGGCGCATCCCTCGCAGCCCGGTGGACGGCGCCAAGCTCCCGCGGGTCGGCACCGGCGCGGTCGACGAGGACGCGATCCCGACCCGGGAAGAGGTCGACCTCATCGCCGGGCACATCGGGCCGTACTACCGGCTGTCAGTGTACCTGCAGGCCGGCGCGGGCCTGCGGGTCAGCGAGGCCCTCGCCTTCGCCACCCAGTGCCGCCGGGCCGGCATCCTGCGGGAGCAGGTGCGCCGCACGGCGCACCGCGCCGACTGCCCGGACCGCTTCGTCCCCCTCAAACACCGCACACCCGCCGCCTACCGCGATGTTCCGCTGCCCGCCTTCCTGGAGCAGGAGATCGAGGCGCACCTGCGGCGCTGGGGCGCCACCTCGGTGGGCGGCCGGGACGTGCTCTTCGCGCGACGCGGAGCGGCGGCGGGGGCCATGCCGACGGCGACCACCTACGGCGCCGACTTCCGGCGGGCGGTGCGGGCGGCCGGCCTCCTCGGCCGGGACCGGACCCTCAAGTACACCCCGCACACCCTGCGTCACTTCTTCGCCTCCACTGCGCTGGCGCACGGGGTGCCCCTCCACGAGGTCTCCCGGTGGCTCGGGCACGCGTCGATCAAGACGACGGTCGACATTTACGGGCACCTGGTGCCCGCCGCGTGGGAGCGTTGCCGGCAGGCCCTGGAGCAAGGGCTGGGCCCGGCGCCGGCCGATGCATCCGCGGCGCCACGGACGTCCACCGGACCGCCCCGGCTGCTGGATCGTCGCTGGATCCGGTCGGCGGAATCCGGGTTTGCGCAGGTCACTGCGGAGTTGCCGACATTCCGCTTCAACGTGTGTTGCACGTCGCAGCATCGGTGTAGTGATCTGACAAACATGTAGGTCAAACGAAGGCAGCCCTGGGTGGGGTCGGCCCCCTTGCCGCGCCGGTTGCCGGATCCTTGCTCGGTTTCCTGACGGTTCGCCACCTCTTGTTGTCCCTGGCCATTCGTGCCGCTGCTGGATCTGGGCTGGGCCGGGACGCGCCCGGCTGTGGATTTCGTCGCGGCCGGGCGGCGCGGGGTGGTTCGGAGCCGCTGGGTGTGCCGTTGCCGGCGGATGTTGGTGATGGGCTGGTATGGGGCCGGTAGCGCCGTAGGGCTTTGGAGAGGCGCGCGCAGCGCCAGTTGTATGCCATGGCGCGGAAGGCGTTGCGGATGCCGGTCAGGGGCTGCCAATCGCGGGTGTAGTCGCGTAGAAAGCGCGTTCGTCAGCAGTCACGCTGAGGCCAGTCTGCCTGCTCTCATCCAGAGGAGCCCAGTCGGCTGCGAATGTCCGCGGGAAGTGGGTAGTGCACCTCTGCGGGGATTGCGGCGTCGGCTCTGTCTTGTCTTCCGGCGCGTACGTCCTCGTGGATGGCCTGTACCAGGGGCGTGATGTCGCGGAGTTCGACGATCCATTGGTCCACGTACAGGTCGACGGCCTCGCCGGACAACCCCACTTGGATCGCGCGGTCGGCCAGGGGCGAGAGGTCAGTGGCGCGCTCGGGGTCCCATTGCACTCGTACCGGGCTGGCCGCCTTCAGGGACCGCCAGGCGGATTCGCTGTCGTGCAGCTCCGGTTCGAAGTGGCTCAGGCAAGCATGGCGCAGGGCCCATTCGAACCCGGTTCGGCTGATCTGAATCGCCAGAACTCGTTCCTGACCGGGCTTGGTTGCCCAGCCGGAGCGGTACATCATCCAGCGAAACGACGGCTTGATCCAGGTCATGCGGTCGCGTTTGAAAGGTGCAACGAACTTGCCGGCGGCGACTGCCGGAAGCGCGATCTGCGGAGGGTACGCCTGGTAAACGGTGATCGTTTCTGCGGTGTACTGGGCGCGGACGAGGCGGCTGCCGGAAACTTTCACGGGTTGGTCTGTGGGGCTCACCCTCGCTGTCCAATGATTTCCTGCGCCCATTCCGAGGTGTCTGCCAGAAAGGGCCCGGAGACCTCGTCCGCGCCAGCCGTGTACAGGAGCCAGCGCAATTCGTCACAAGCGAAAAATGATTCGCCCCAGCTATCGGTCCAGACGCGTACCTGCCGGCCCTCGACCTGAGTGACGTCCCACCATGCCCAACCCCTGAACTCGTTGTCGGGATCGAATTCGAAAAGCCACCACTGCAGGTCCCACGATTTCTCGTTGACTGCCGCATGGTAGCGATCCATGCCGCGACGGGAGAACTCCGCGGTCTCACTCCCGGCGCCACCGCTCGCTGCCGCGAACCATTCGGGAATGCCCTCGGTCGGCAGGTCTTCATCGTCGAAAGACTCGGTGATGGCGAGATCGAGCGCGGTGGACAGCACCGTCCGTACCCGATGAATGTAGTCCTGCGGGTCGACCGCTGGAACGACATCGAAGACGGTGAGTACGGGTGGGGCTTCCTCGGTCGAGGGCCGGGCCTCCACTCGCTGTCGTTCCTGGCGCAGGTCATCAATCTCGTGAAGCATCCACACTCCCATTACATATTCTTGATCATCCTACCAGAGTTGGGCTTGATTTCCCCCATGAATTCGTCGAGCAGCTTGGCCGGAATTCCATACAGGTCGGGCCCCTTGGTCGGGTCTGATATCTCTGGCTTATCGCTCTTGTACTTCTTCCAATCTTGCTTGCTGCCCTCCCAATCGTCCGGGGCGCCTTGCGGAACGGCGGTTTCACGCACTTTTTCGAGATAGGACTTGGGCATATCGAAGGCGACGATCTCGTCAGGCCTTGATTGCCCACTCCGATACTCCGTGGTGTGCTTGATGTCGTTGCTCATGTTCACGTACAGGGACTGCTTCCCCTGGAGGGAGACCTCACCGTTCGGACCGATCTTGATCCGCTGGCTTCCAGGGTGATCGGTCTGTTTCCGGTAGACGGTGATGTAGTCGGGGGAGAGGCCGAGGGGGTCCGTCCAGGTGTGCGGATTGTGTACGTAGGTGGCGGGGTTGGGGGCTGGTGCAAGGCCCAGGGGATCCGGCGTGGTGTAGCGCGCGGTCTCCGGGTCGTAATAGCGGTGCAGGTTGTAGTGGAGCTGGGTCTCTGCGTCGAAGTACTGGCCGGGGAACCGGATCGGTGTATATGCGGTGTCCTCGTTGCGCCACGTGGTGGTCCCCCAGAGGGTGGACCTGGCGCGCCAGGCGATGTCGCCCGTCTCGTCGACGAGTTCCCGCGGCGCGCCGACCAGGTCCGTGACGATGGCGTAGAAGCGCCGATCGATCTCCTCTTGGGGCGCGGTGCCGGCCGGCGACTTGTGTTCGCTCTGCGCTATCGGGCCTTGGCCGTCGTAATCCCAGGTCAGAGTGACGGTATCGGGGCGGCCGGCTACCTGTTGGGTTTCTTCGACGAGGGTGGAACCGTCCCAGGCGAAATCCGTTCGCTGCAGAACGGTGCAACCGTCGACGTCCAGCCGCTCCTTGGCCGTCCGGCGACCCAGCGGGTCGTAGCGGTAGCGCCAACGCGTGCCGTCGGGAGTGACCACCGAGGTGAGCCGGTCCTGGGCGTCCCACTCGTAGGACCAGACATCCGGCTTGCGTGACAGCCGGTTCTTGATGCGGGTGGTGACGCGGCCCTGGGCGTCGTAGGAATAGCGGACGCGCCCGGCTGCGATCAACCTGTTGTGGTCATAGGCCCGTTCGCCCTGCGCGTCATTGCCCGGGTGCCGGTCAGGCCACTGTCCCTCGGTCTGGTTGCCTGCTTCGTCGTAGGCATACCGCTCCGACCACCTCTGCGCCTGTACGGCGACGACCCGCCCACCCGCGTCCAGCTCGTAGGCCCGGTCCCCGTTCAACTGGTCGGTGACAGCGGCGAGATGGTCATCGGGGCGATAGGCGTACGTACGCTCTTGGAGTCGCTGACCGCGTCCCGTGAGCGTCTGCGTGGTGATGCGTCCCCGTGGGTCCCAACCATGGGTGAGGGTGATCGCGTCACCGAAGTGCCGAGCCGTCTCTTGGCCCGCGTGATCGAAGTCGAAGGTGAACGCATGCCCGGAGGCGGACATCGCGGTGCGGTTGCCGGCGGCGTCGTACGTCCAGGTGCTGACGGCTCCGGAGGGGGTGGTGCGTCGAATGCGGCGCCCCAGGGCGTCGTAGGCGGAGGAGACGATGCGACCATCGCATTCCTCCGCCAGGACCCGGCCGAGCTGGTCACGCTCGTAGGTAACCGTCGATTCCCAGCCAGCGGCCCTCAGCAGGTGACCGGCCGGATCGTAGCGGAACTCGACGGCATCGTCCTCGGTGTGTTTCAGCGCAATCCTGCCGAGGGCGTCACGCTCGTAACGCGTTATCTGGCCCAGGCCGTTGGAGCGGGAGACGAGCCGTCCGGCGGCGTCGTGGGTGTACTGCAGGGTGCGGCCGTCGAAGTCGGTCTCCCCGACGAGGCGTCCGGCCGGGTCGTAGTCGTACGTCCAGCGAAGCCCGCGGGGGTCGGTGACTTCGGTCAGCCGCAGGTGCGCGTCGTGGGTGTATGTGTAGCGGGCTCCGTCAGGAGTGATGCGGGCGGCCAGGACATCGAAGTGGGTCCACTCGTAGTGAGTGGTGTTGCCTGCCTGATCCGTGTAGCGCGTGCAGTTGCCCTCGCCGTCATACGTCCAGGTCTCCTCTGACGCGTCCGGGTGGACACGTGCCGCCAGCCTGCCGTCTGTCGTCCATACCAGCCGTGTTGTGGTGCCCAGGGCGTTGGTGATGGCGGTGACGCGCCCAAAGGAGTCGCGTTGACAGCTTGTCCGAGCGCCGGTCGGATCCACGGTGCTGAGCACCCGGCCCGCTTCGTCAGAGGAAAAGTGAGTGACGTGCCCCAACGCGTCGGTGACCGAGGTGAGGTGGCCGCGGCTGTCGTAGGTGTACCGCGTGGTGGCGCCGGTGGGATCCACGACAGCGGTGCGATTGCCGCGTGAGTCGTACTCCTGCCGCCACAGGGCGCCGTCCGGTGCTGTGACTTCTACGGGTAGGTGCAGGTCGGAGTAGGCAACGGTGGTCTGTGTGCCGTCCGGGCGGTGGATGGCTGTCGTTCGCCCGTGCTCGTCATGGTCGAACGTGGTCCGCCGACCGAGGGCGTCCGCGACTGCCGTGATCCGGTCGTGGCTGTCGTGTTCGGTGTGGATCGTGTTGCCGAGCGGATCTGTCTCGGCGACGATCTGCAGCCGGTCGTTGACCGTGTAGCGGGTGGTGTTCCCGTCGGCGTCGGTGGCGGTGGTGACGCGCAACCCGGTGACGAGATCGGCAGCGCTGTAGGTGAAGCGAAGGCTGACGTGCCCGTCCTCGCCGCCTTCGGCGGTGCAGCGGTCCTGATCGTCGTAGTGGTACTCGTAACGGCGATGGTTGCTGTCCGTCCAGGAGGTGACGCGGCCCCGGGCGTCGTAACCGAAGTTCAGGGGTTGCCCGGCGGCGTTGGTGACGGTGGTGAGGTGACCGTCGGTGTACTGGTACCGCCTGATCAGCTGGTCGCCGCCGTCGGGTGCGGCTCCTGCGAGGTGGAGGGCGGTGATCCGGTCGTCCTCCGTGGTGAGGAGGAGGTGATGGCCGGATCCGTGGCGGATGGCGACCGGTGCTCCTGTGCGGTCGTCGTAGTCGAATGTGATCCGGTTGCCGTTGCGGTCGCTGATTTCGTCCAGGAGCGCCAGTCCGGCGTCGTGTGCAGCCGGGAGGAAATACCGGGTGTGACCGGTGTCGGGCCGGTGCAGAGCCCAGTCGCCCTGCTCGGTCAGCGTCAGGGGCCATTGCGGACCGCGGACGGGCAATACCTCCTCGCCCGCTTCGGGACGCGGGTAGGAGAGGAGAAGGCCGTCTTCGGCGACGAAGACGATTCCCTGGTCGTCGATTTCCAGGCGCTGGTCGGCCGTCGACGACCACGAGGGACCGAACCAATGGCCGGCCCGATAGCCCGACTCCACACGGCGGGTGAAGTCCAGGGGTAGCGTCCCCTCCAGCGCGATATCCCGTTGCGGCAGGAACATCTTGCCGCTGGCCATGTCCACCGGGTCGCTCTTCCCGGAGTTGACCGTGTCGGACGGCCGTGTGTGGCTGTTGGGATGGCTGTTGTTCGTCTGCTCACGACCGGGCCCCTTGCCCCGCTTGTTTCCGGCGGATTTGAGGGAGGTGCCAGGGCTGCGGTTGGGGGCCTTGGGGTCTTTCGTGTGGCCCTTGAGGAGTTTGTCGAGTTCCGACGCGTGCTTGGCGTCGTTCTCGGCGTGGTTGGTGGCGACCTTCTTCAGCCGGCCCCCGGCATCGTGGTACAGATCCTGGACGGCCTTGCTCGCGTCCTTGGCCAGGGTCTTGCCCAGTTTCTCCGCGCCGTGCTCCAGCGCCTTGACGATCCGGTTGCTCACTCGAAGCTCACCCCCGCAGCCTTCGACTCGAACTCAGCGGCGTGTGACGCCACGGTCTGCGCATGCCCGCGCAACACCTCGGCGCGCGCGTGCAACTCCTCCGGATGGATCGAGAAACTCTCCCCCACACCACCTCCACCACCGGCGGAGACGCCGAGCGCGGACTCGGCGGCCTGGAAGACCATGCCGCTCACCGCCTTGCCGACCACCTCCACCAAGGGGTTGATCGCGGCCTCGATGACCTGGCCGATGATGTACTGCTCCAACTGCTGCTCAAGGAAGTTCACCAGCTTCTTGCCCGCCGCGATCACCAGTGCCTCGGCCGCCTCCGCAATGCCCAGGGTCGCCACCGCCGCCGCCTGATCGGCCACGAACGTGATGGCGAGCACGATCAGTTCACCGATCGCCTCCACCTTCATCGCCACAATCGTGTCTGCCGCAATGTCGAGCGCTGTGGCCACCGTGTGGCAGGCGTTGATCAGCTCCGTCATGTGACCGTTCGACAGCTGCCCCCACTTGGCCAGCAACGCCTCGTACGACGCCCCCTGATACACCTCGGCCAACTGGTGGACCGTCGACGTCGAGTCCTTGTGGGTCTCGTCCAGCTTCTGTACGAAGTCCCGCACGTGGGACGCGAACTCGCGGACCTTGTCCTCGTTGACGTTCGGCCAGTTCACCCCGATGAACTGAAGGAACGACACCACCTCATCAGGCAGCTCAATCGCCATACTGATCCCCCTCAGCATTACCGACGCAACAGCCCATCAGACGATGACCAAGGGGGCTTAACGAAAAGGTAAAAGCATGCCCTTGGTATCTGCAGTAATGCGCCTAGAAGAGGGCGAAACCGTCGACTGGTGAACCCATACCTCTCAGCCGACGGGCCCGCGGGCATCTGGAGGGTACCGCTGAGGAGTACCGGATGACCGTGGACGAAGCGGCCAACTGGCGGGCGATCGCGCTGGTGCAGGTGGAGCCCGAAGCGGCGTGATGCGCTGTCATGCTGGCTGCTATGGAGTTCACGTCCGACCACTGCGCCAATTGTGACGCGCAGCTTCCTGACGACCTGTCGCACCGGCCCGTGCTCTTCTGCAGCACCGGCTGCGCCCAGCTTGCCGAGTCGATCCGCTACCGGCGCAAGCTGCGGAGCGAGGGTCGCGAGGACGACACCGAGGCCATGTACGGGTTCCGCATGAAGTTCCTTCAAGCTCTCGCGGGCGGCTACCGGAATATACGGACCACGTCGGAGGTCCGGCAGGCCGTGATCGAGCGGGCTGCAGGCTCGTGCGAGATGTGCGGAGCGCTTGGTGCGCAGGTCGACCACATCGACGGTCCCCCACAGCAGTTGGGAAACCTCCAACTGCTGTGTCTGGACTGCCACCGCGCCAAGGCCGAGGCGTGGCTACGCCCGGCATCAGCTGAGGAGCGCGCCCGCATCGAGCATATTTTCGCCACCCGGATCAGGCCGGCGGAGCCGACGCGGCTGTGTGACGACTCGGAGTGGGTGGCGTCGTGGCGCGGGTTGCGGCGAGAGCGGGCCGCCCGGCTGCGGGCACGCGGGATAGCGGGATCCCTCCGGGCCGTGCAGAAGGGGGCGAAGCCTCATCAGCGCTCCACTCCCCTCACGCAGCCGGTCCCACCGCCCCCGAGAAGGCCGGAGTCGCCCCGGACGGTGCGCCCATTGGACTTCTACCCGGCCCGCAACGGTAAGGGAATGCTCCATACCACTGTCCGCGATGGACGGGGTACGCACCCGCACGAGAGGGCGACGGCCGGCGAAACCGCTTCTTGTCGGCGGACGCTGCTGCTGGATACCACGGCGCAAGCGGTGACCATCCCCGCAGGGGCGCTCATTCAGGGCTCCGGGAAGCTCAAGGTTTGCCAGCGGTGTCTGGCGTCGGCCGAGCGGGAGCACGCTGAGTCGAGCGTCGGCCGTGCGCATCTTCACCTGGCCGTGGATATCGCCTGCCGCCCCCGGAAAGGCACGCTGCATATCGCCTACCAGGATGCTCCACAGAAGCGACAGCAGGAGGGGCGCAACCCCCTCCAACCGCTGTGCGGGGCCCCATTCATCCTCGAAGATGGGGCGATGACGACGTTCACAGCGGGGACCACGATCGATGTCCTCGACCGGCGCCGGGTATGTGGGAACTGCGTGGCCTCCGCTGGGGGCTGGCCGAGTTAAACAGCATCGATACGACCGTTGGTGATGGGAGACGATGGCCTGGCGGAGTTTCTCGCTCTCCGGACACCCCGTCAGGTTCCTGTATATCTGCCGGTGACCTTCTCCTCGGCGCGACCGGGCAGAAGGGAAAACCGCCCGCTGTCCGCTGCTCGTCATGGGACCGGCTTCAGGCGCAGGAGCTGCCCGGACGTGTACGACCACGGGTCCTTTCGCCTTCTCCGTACCCAGTCGGCGGCGGGTGAATCGTGATTCACCCG
>NZ_JBIVXW010000130.1:0-11516 GCF_044769405.1 Streptomyces sp. NPDC090442 | reverse complement strand
CCGCCAACCTGGCCGGACACTGGCTGCACGACCACTCCTACCGCACCGCCGCCGAACAAGCCCTCGGCACCCAAGGCATCAACCCATTCCTCACCGCCCACGCACAGCAAGCACCCGCACTCGAACAACAGGCACACACACTCATGAAATCCTGGCTCACCGCGATTCCACGTTGACAACGGAAATGCAAGATCGAATGACACACCTCGGGGTCGCCAGGACCGCAGCATCCCTTCATCGCCCAGCTAGCTAGCTCCCGGACGCCACTGCAACGACGAACGGGAACGGACACCACGGCCTCGTGGTTGAGATGGAGCCCGTACCCCCATCAGTACGTGTCGGCATGCACATCCACCGCCATCGCCCGCCCCTTTCGTGAACGCGGTGAGCACACCGGGAGGGCATGCTGCGCCGCCGCCACATCCCACACGCCGCCCGCAGAGCCCACAAGATCGCCCTGGCCATTCCGACCACAGCCGCTCCCGGCGCACGGCCCGGAAACCGACAGGGGCGCCCTCTTGACCGACGCACAACGCCGCTACTCCACGTACACGCCCCGTCCGCCAGCGGGGAGCCAGCGAGTCCGCCTCAGCGCCGCAGACTGTCCACCATCGGGAAATTCCCGTCGACCACCCACACCCGTCGCGCTGAAAGCCCGCGTGCGTGAGCGATGCGTGAGCGGACGGCGAAACATGACGCCCCGAAAACAGGACCCAGCATCAGGCCGGGTGGTGCTGACCTGCAAGAACAGCACCACCCGGCAGGGCCGAGCACCCTCAATCACGGATTCGGTCCCACTCCGCCTGCCGTCTCTCGTGGTAGAGGGTGATGAGTTCGCTCGCCGGGTAGCGGTCGGCGTCCAGCAGGCTGGTGACCAGCCGCCACTGCTCGCGGGTGGTGGTGCTGTCGACCAGGGTGCAGGTCACCTCGGCCTCGACGACACGCACGGTCAGCAACGTGTGCAGGACGCCGTAGCCGATGCGGGCCAGGTAGGAGCCGTCGGCCAGGTGCCGGTCACTTCACGCTTCGCATCCCAGCATGGACATGCCCATCCGGCGGCTCGCATGGCGATCGTAAACACGATCGAGCGATCACGAACCGAGGAAGATCAGGCTCAACGCCCACTCAGGGGATTGATACCGGAAAATCCTTGTGGAATCGGATAGCCATCAGCGCGCTTGCGTCAGGCAGTGCCGGGCCAGTAGGGCGGCGATTGCCCAGTCCTGCACGGCGACGCCGACCGTCTTGAACACCGTGCGCGCAGTGCGTTCCGGGAGCCCGGCAGCCAGCACGGTGCCCAGTTCGGTCAGGGCGTCCTCAGTGATCGCTCCGATCTGCAGGGCGTGGATCACCTCGCCTGCCTCTTCGAGGATCGCCTCACGTTCGTCGATGACGACGATCGCATCCGCGAGAAGCTCGTCCGGCAGCTCACGCATGGTCGGACGGAATGCGCCGATCGCGTTGACATGGACCGTCTCACTCAACGCCTCAAGCCGGAACAGGGGTGCCGTTGCGGTGGTCGCGCAGCAGACGATATCTGCCCCGGTGATGGCCTTCTCCGAGTCTGAGCTGGTGCCGAACTTCGTATGGGGCATCTCCTGCGCGAGTTTCTCGGCGAGGCTCTCTGCCCGGCTGCAGTCGGCGTCGACGATCGTGACGCTGGACAACGGACGGGCCACGTGTACGGTGCGGATCTGGTCGGCGGCTTGGCCGCCTGCCCCGATGATGGTGCAGCTGCGCGCGTTTGGCGGTGCCATCACGTCGGTCGCGACTCCTACGATCGCCCCGGTGCGGATCCGGGTGACTTCGGCGGCATCGGCGACCACGTGCGAGGTGTGACCCAGTTCGCTCCACACGACGGTACCGACGATCGCGGGGTTGCGGTTGTCGAAGTTCAGGCTGAGTGTCTTGATCATGGCCGATGTCGAGGGCCGGTGGTGGGCGGACATCACCAGGAAGGATCCGTCACGCAGTGAGGTCCGGGTCGGCATCTCGAACTCGCCTCTGGCCAGGGCCAGGAAGCTGTCCCGGACGGCCTGCATCGCGTCCGGCATCGACACGATCGAGCGGATCTCTTTCGGTCCGATCGTCACGACGTCCACAGCGTCCTCCTTTGGTGCGTCATCAAGACGCAGTTGTTATGTGACATTGCACTGTGGGGAATTGCTCACGGCTGCTTGGCCAAGTCCCGGTCAGCGGTTGGCGCCGCCCGATGCCCAGATTGAGCGTGTGTGGCCGATGTGCACGCGGGTGAGCGCCTCAAGGGCCTTGCGGTTCTTCGTGGCCGCGAGGTCGATCATCTGCATGTGCTCGCGTGTCGAGGCGATGAGGCGGCCGGTGCGGGCGAGCGCCTCCAAGCCGTAGAGCCGGCTACGGCTGCGCATGTTCCGCACGAGGGTGGCCAGCATGGTGTTGCCATGCAGGGCGAGGAAAGAGGTGTGGAATTCGGTATCGAGCTGCATATAGGACACGAGATCGTTGCTCTCCGCCGCTGTTTCCAGGTCGCGGGCGATCTGCCGGAGCCGGGCGAACTCTCCGTCCATCGATGCGTTATAGGCTTCGGCGACCTCGCCCATCGTGGGCACTTCCGTCAGCAGTCGGACCGCAACTAGCTCGTCAAGCTCTCGCTCGGATACGGCGGTCACCCTGAACCCGCGGTTGCGCACCACCTCGACCATGCCCTCCTTTGCGAGATCCTGCATTGCCTCGCGCACTGGGGTGGGCGAGACTCCGAGCATCTCGGCCAGGACCGGTGCCGAGTACAGCGTTCCTGGTCTCATCCGGCCGGCGATGAGTGCTGCACGCAGCGCATCGGTCACCTGCTCACGCAGGCCGTCGGCTCGCGACACCGAGGCCAACTGCAGATCTCCCCCGGAAAAGTCCGTGAACATGTGGCCCCCTTGCATCGTCCGGCCAAGCCCGGAAACCGTCGCCATCACTACCGCCCCTCAGCGAAGCACGAAGCCCGGCACCATGTTGTCGTGGGGGTCTTTGACGAACCGGTGCTCACCTGTCTGGTAGGCCCGTCCAGTGACCACCGGCACCACGGCCTTCAGACCCGCCTCGTATGTGGTCTCCTGCACGCGTGCAAGCCAGGTCGCATCCGTGATCGAGCTGTGAGCAAGCACCTGGCCGGACTCAAGCCGGCCGGCGGAGTGCAGAGCGGCGACCCGCGAGCAGGTGCCCGGCCCGCAGGGCGAGCGGTCGACCTGTCCATCGGCGAACACCGTGACATTGCGCTGCCGCAGACTGCCGTCCGGGCTGACACCCTGGTCTTCGAAGTAGACGACGCCATAGATCCCGCTGAGCCGATCGTCCAGCGGGTGCGCGGCGAACCCGGTGGGGTTGAGGCAGGCCTTGACCTCCCGGCTCAGCTCGATCAGCTGGGGCAGCGACGCCACACTGACATCGAGGCCGAACGCCGAAGCCGGGACATGCGCATAAATCGCGCCCCCGAAACTGATCACACATCGGACTACCCCGCGAGAAGTCCGCACCGCCACCTCGTCGTGCAGGACATAGCTGGGAACACTCACGAAGTCGACGCTGACAACCCGCTCTCCGTCCGTAGCCACCCGGGCACGCACCCGGCCCGAGGGAACATCGATCACCACCTCGGTCACACCACTGGGATCGACGGGCACCCGCCCACTGCGCACGGCCCACGCACCGAGCGCAATGGTGCCGTGGCCGCAGGCAGTGGAGAAGCCGTCCTTGTGCCAGAACAGCACGCCGAAGTGGGCACCCTCGTCGTTGCCTGGAACGATGAACCCGCCGTACATGTCCGCGTGTCCGCGGGGCTCGAAGCACAGAAGGGCCCGCAGCCCGTCGATCTCAGGCGCGGACATCGCGGTCACCCGCTTCTCCGCGACAGTGTCCCCCGCGACCTCCGGCACATCGGTGACGATCCGGAACGGCTCACCGCCGGCGTGGTAATCGACGGTGCATATGTCTGTGACGGTCATGACGAGATCCGATCCTGAGGGGAGAAGGTCAGCGTACGTAGAGGCAGTGAACCATGTGCAATGTCACAGTGCAATGGCACCCCCGCCGTGCATACCGCGCACCCAGACGGCCGGTCCATCGCCGCGCGGGTCCGCGAGCACGGCACCAGCCGCGGCGCCGTCCGGACGACTCGGTGATCCACTGCGTCACCGAGCGGCAAGCCAGGGAGGTCTTGGCCGCGCTGGTGGACAGGATGGAGCAGGTCGGGCTGCAACTGCATCCCGACAAGACCCGGATCGCGTACTGCCGGGACGGCAAGCGTCGGAACTCCTAGGAGCACACAGCGTTCACCTTCCTCGGCTACACATTCCGTGCCCACAGGAGCCGAGACAAGAAGGGAGAGAGCGTCTCCTTCCGCACCGGGGCCGTCCCGGATGCGGAGCAAGTCGATCAGAGGGGATATATCCGAGCTGTAACCAATATCGTTTATCTTCCGGTTAACCTGCTTCCGCGAAGATGGCCCCGACACACCGGACCAACGGAGCGAGGCCGGGCCCACGGTCTCCTTCCGGGTGCTGGCCGAGAAGGACATGCCATGCGCGTACTGGTCGCCGAGGACGAGCCCATGCTCGCCGAGGCTGTGGCCGAGGGCCTGCGGGACGATGCATTCGCCGTGGACGTCGCACACGACGGGGACGCAGCCCTGGAGCGGCTCGCCGTCAACGACTACGACGTCCTCGTCCTCGACCGGGACCTGCCCGTCGTGCACGGCGACCAGGTGTGCCGCGCCGTGGCCGACTCCGGAGGCCGCACCCGGATCCTCATGGTCACCGCAGCCGCCGGAGTCCCCGAACGTATTGAGGGACTGGCCCTCGGCGCTGACGACTACCTGCCCAAACCTTTCGCCTTCGAGGAACTGCTCGCGCGCGTGCACGCACTCGCCCGCCGTACGCAGCCGGCAGTCCCGCCCGCGTACGAGAGGGCGGGACTGCGAGTGGAGACCGCACGCCGCGAGGTCCACCACAACGGGCGCTATGTGTCGCTCTCCCGCAAGGAATTCGCGGTCCTGCTGGAACTCATGCGGGTCGGCGGCGCCGTGGTCTCCGCAGAGGAACTCCTCGAACGCGCCTGGGACGAGCACACCGACCCGTTCACCAACACGGTCCGGGTGACCGTGATGAAACTCCGGAAGAAACTCGGCGAGCCGCAGGCCATCGAAACCGTCCCTGGGGCGGGGTACCGCATTCCGTGAGCCGCATCGCCATACCCCGCCTCACCATCAGGGCACGGCTGACCCTGCTGTACGGCGGACTGTTCACCCTCTCCTCGGCCGTTCTCCTCGCCATCGTCTACCTCCTCCTCGACCGCACGCTGCCCGAACGACTGGACGTGGTGGCGTTGCAGTACCACGCCGACGGCTCGGCAAGCCTGTCTCAGGACGGCGGATCCGCCGCGCCGAGCGCGGGCTCGACCGGGCTCGCCACATCGTTGCGCGACACGGCCCTGTCCTCCCTCCTGCAGCAAGGAGGCATCGCCCTCGCCCTACTCACCGCACTCGCCATGGCCCTCGGCTACGTGATGGCTGGCCGGGTCGTACGTCCACTGCACCAGATTTCGGACACCGCCAGCCGCATCTCCCGCAACAGCCTCGGCCAACGCCTGGCCTTCTCCGGTCCACGCGACGAGGTCAAGGACCTCGCCGACACCTTCGACGCCATGCTGGACAAGCTGGCCCGCTCCTTCGACGACCAGGAACGCTTCATCGCCGACGCCTCCCACGAACTGCGCACCCCACTCGCCGTCAACCAGACCCTCATCGAGGTCGCTCTGCGCAAGAAAGACGCTAGCGACGACGCCCGCCGCCTCGGCGAGTCGCTTTTGATCGTCAACAGCCGCAACGAACGCCTGATCGACGGCCTGCTCGCACTGGCCAAAGGCGACCGTGAAATCCACCACCATTCCCCCGCCGACCTGCAGGACATCGCCGAACGCGTCGCAGGGCAACGCGCCCAGGAGGCAGCAGTGGCGGGCGTGGAACTACGCGTCGCCGCCGAACCGGCACAGGTCAGCGGCGACCCGGTCATGCTCGAACAGCTGATGCACAACCTCGTCGAAAACGCCATCCGCTACAACAAACCCGGAGGCTGGGTCTCGGTCACCACCGCACGCCAGGACGACCACGCCCTAGTAGTGGTCGCCAACACCGGCCCACCAGTACCCGGTTACCAGACCGAGGCACTCTTCCAGCCCTTCCAGCGACTGCAGACCGAGCGTCCCGGCACCGTACACGGGTCCGGCCTCGGACTGGCCATCGTCCGCAACATCGCCCACACCCACGGCGGACAGGCACAAGCCCAATCACGCGCAGGCGGAGGCCTGGTCATCACCGTGCACCTACCCACGACCCGCTTTCGGACCTGCTATGGGCAGGTCCCAGGACACCAGGAAGCACCGAGGACATATGGGCCATGAGTACGCCCCAGACAGCACTAACACTACTCCCGGGCCCCGACAGGCGGTGCCGCAGCAGGCCTCTTGGCAGGTGAGGCAGGAGCCGCTGCGGCGTCCCGACTGGACATCCAGTTCCCCACTGTCCGCCTGGGCCCGCAGCGGTGCAGGCTCGGCCTCGGGAACGGAATTCTCCGGCACCTCCCGCCCCTACGGCTGGGCGATCATGGGGTCGGCCGACCGGGGAGGGCCGGTCCCGGGCGCGGCTGGGGAGGTGAGTGTGTGGGAGGAGGCCGCGCAGGCGACCGCAGAGGCTGGTCCCCTCACTGATGACTGGACACCCAGCGCGCCCCCGGCCGAGAGGTACTGGCCCGGCGCCCTGGTGGGGGAAGCCGCAGGGGTCGGTGGCGCCTATGAGCCCAGCGCGCCGGCGGCCGAGGAGGTCGAAGCCGCCGAGGAACTGGCCCTCGAGGCCGGCCAGCCCCAGGGATTCGCCGCGGCGGACACCCTCAACATGCGTCAGCTGGGGCGGGACATGGCCCTGCCGGCACCCGCACCAGCGGGTCCCGCCGAGGTCGTGCCGGGAGTATCGCGTCGTGAGGCGGTGGCAGGCGGTGCTGCCCGCGTCGCCGACGTACTCCAGGGCGGCGAGCCGCGCCCATTCGATCGCGCACCCCAGAGTGTCACCGCCCCCGGGGAGCCGACACCTGAGGAACTGCGCAGGACCAACGCCGGCCACCTCACCACAGCCCTCACCGACGCCTCTGGCCTCCCGGCGCGTCTCCTGGTCTACGAGCCGGAGTTCGAGGGCGTTGGCCGTATGGCCGTTGCCCTCGGCACCCTCGAGATGGCCACCCACGTCGCCGTCCTCATCCCCGGCATGGGCAGCTCACCCGCCAGTTTCGACGAACTCGTCCGCCGCGCCCGCGTGGTGTACGACGAGTGCCGCCGAGTCGGCCCCGAGGCCAAGGTCGCCGTCATCGCCTGGCAGGGGTATAGAGCCCCCCGCGACATCCGCAAGGGCAAGGGCGAGGTCAGCGCCGATGACCCCGCCAAGGAAGGCTCCAAACTCCTCAACATCGACCTCGCCCAATGGCGTGCCTTCTGGAAGAACAGCACCGCCCGCAAAACCGCCGGACTCCCCGAACAGCCCCAGGTCACCGTCAACGGGTTCAGCTACGGAAGCGTCGTCGCCGGCTACGCCCTCATGCGCCGCACCCGGCCCGGCGGCGTCAGTGACACCGCCAAGGGCGCACTCGTGGGAGGCACCCGCGAGCTGTCCCGCCAGTTCATCTCCCTCTTCCCCGTCACCGCGGCTGCGAAGAAACGCCTGCAGGGCGGCACCTGGACACAAACCCTACGCGAAGGCGCCGAAAAGACCGTGCCCCTCGCCTCCGCCGCAACCGACCCCACCATCACCTCCGCCGCCCTCCTCGCAGCCCGCCCCGTGATAGCGACCGTCAAACGCTCCGTCAAACAAGCCCGCGCCGCCTACAAAAGCGAACCCCTCGGCGGCGGAGAAGCCGACTACCTCGTCCTCTTCGGCAGCCCCGGCACCGGCCGCCGCGCCCAACACCTCAACATCCCCGCCACCCGCATCTACGCCGCCGCCCACGCCCAGGACCCCATCAGCCACCTCAACTACTTCAGCATCGACCCCACCCACACCAGATACGACCCCACCGGAAAAGTCACCCGCCTCAAAACCACATACATCCCCGACCCCGCTCTCAGTAAAGCCAAAAACTACGAACGCGCACACACCAGCTACTACGACCCCGCCACAGAAACCCAGCCCGCCAGAGAATCCCTCACCAACCTTGCCCGCATCACCACCGGCAACATCCGCCAGGTCACCACCTACAAGAAACGCACCGGCATCCTCCTCGAAGGACACAAAAACCCCCTCGCACGCCCCAACACCAACCCACCCACCAACACCACACCACCCAACACGACAGACAAGGCAAAATCTAGAAAAAAACGAGAGGAACCTACAACGAGCCGGACCGAAGCCACCACCTCCTTGTCATCACCTATGTTTCCTGTCGTACGCATGGCGGCTGACGGGACATGCACATTCACCAAAGAAAGACTCACTATTCAGACAACGGAAAAAACGTCCACATTCTGGGGCGGGCGCATCAAGATAACGCACCCCGAGTGGCTCGAATTCAAGTTCGAGGAGCAGGCAGGGAAGGCGGAGCTCTACGTTGATACCAGCAACAGTCCTCGCTCCATGAGATACAGCAGAAGTTATCTCATCTCCTGGAAATCTCAAACAGCGTCCGGATTTTACATCACCCCAGAGAATGAGGATCCGTGGGAATTCGACTCCTGGAATCCAGTCACAATCCCACAGCGGCTGGCCGTCGGCGAGCGCCTTGACGTCGATGTCAGCTTCATAGAGAGAGGCACAAATATAAACAGCCTCCGCCACGCCCTCTCCTCCCCCACCGTTGTCCAGGCCCCCGAAGTCGATGCCGATCTACTGTCGCGCCTGCTCTCCAGCCAGAACGCCGAGTCCGCCAAGAAAATGGCGCAGGCAGCACAAGACTATGTGGACGGCACCATCAGAAAGGTCCTCAAGCGGGTCGTGCCGTCGGCCTCCGCTGAGGCCGTCTCTCTCGATGGCAAGTTCGTCGTCACCTTCCTGGAGGCCCCTGCAACAGGCGGCACAGGCCTGCGCACGACGGAGCGGTACACGCTCCGGGAAGTCGCGCTGGGCGTGCCATACCGCAAGACCATGCTGCGCGTCGGCCTGTCCGTGACGATCCTGAAGATTGAACCGTCTCGAAATGATCTCCCGGTTGGGATTGTGCAGGCACTCACAGGAGATCGTGTTCGATCAGGAATCGCCGAGGAGTTCTCACGGGACGCGGACCTCATGGCGCAGAGTGAAGTCTTCAAGACATCATTTTCTCAGTACCCGTCTGCCAGGCTCCGTAGCAGGCTGGCCAGATATCTGGCGGACGGCGCAGACCCCCTCATGAAGATCTTTTCCTCCCGGTGGCTCGACGGCAGTCTGAAGGAAAAACTCGTGGTATTCCAGGGCAAGATTGTCCCCGATGTCGTCGCGATCGGTTCCAACGAGTCGAGCCTTCTGGTGTCGCTGGCAACCGGTGATACATACGTCTGGCGCAAGGATGACAAGTCAAGCGGATTCCAGACGTTCATCAAGGGCCACCTTGCGGAGTTCGACAGTGCTGCCACGCGACCGGACGACTTCATCCCCACACTTCCTCCAGACCCGCGCATCCAACGCGGTGATGAGAGAACGCAGTACATGTTCCTGGAGCCGCGTATTAGCTTCCGCGAGGTGCCGGACACTTCCGACGAGCTCCGCAAAGCATCCATTGCACGTGTGAAGTCCAACCTCAACGGCTACGTCTACACCAAGGCGGAGGAGGATCGGGAGTGGACCGCGCAGTTCGGCCGTGCCGCCATGCAGGGCGCCGAAACCTTGATGATGATCGTGGCGTGCGCCGCGACAGGAGGCGCTGGCGCGGTCGTGGCCTTCGCCTCCGGACTGGGATTCGGTTTCGGCAGCGCCTACTTCAACGAGAAGATCGCTGAGAACACCGATCGCGGGGACGTCTATCGGCAGGCCCTGGAGGACGCCGAGCTGGACCGATGGCTGACGGTCGGTATGTCGGCCCTGGATTTCAAGGCTGCTCTCTCCGGCATCCGTACCGGCGTCAAAGGAGCTGAGCGCACTGCTGCCAAGCTGATCCGCAGTGGCATAGAAGCTGCACAGGAGAAGGTCTTGTTGAGTCAGCTGACGCCACGACGGCGGGCCGCTCGGATGGCATCCAAGGGGGCAGGGGGCGAAGCCTTCACTGGCAAGATCGCGCGTGACGGAGCCGTCTGCTGGGACGCAGTGGCCGAAGTGCAGCGGATGGCCGATGTCATCACGCCTCAGGAGCTGCTGGCGCTTCGCGGCGTACGTGCACACAGCTTCCAGGCGTATCTGGGCGGCACAGGCAAGGAGATCACGAACCTGGAGAGCCTGACCCGGCTGGATGGTGGGTACCGAGTCGCCTTCATTGTCGATGACAACGGCCGTCCCCAGATGATTCATGCCATGCTCAGCACAGGAGACGGAAAGCTGGCGGGCCTGAACAATGGGACACTGCGGCCGGAGCTGTCGCCGGGTTTCGCAGAAGTAGACTTCAAGAAGGGGGACATCCTGACCATTTCTGACGATGGGATGCACCTCCCGGACGGTCGCCGGGTGCGGATCTATACCGAGACGAGCGCCCCGGAGTTCCGGATCGAGGCACGTCGCCCCGCCCTCGCAGACCCGGCGCAAAACACAGCGGACATCAGCATGGCCGACAGGTCTCTGTCCGACCTGCGGCGCAACACGGCCATAAACGCCATGATCGATAATCCTGCACAGAACTGCGAAAACCTGGTCAGGCCGACCCGGGACTATATGAAGGCTCACGGCTTCACAGACATCAAGTACCGCGGGATGGCCATATGGGACAACGCCCTCGAGGGAGCGCACGCGAACCACTACGTAGTTCTGGGGAAACGTGGTGGTAAGACCTACGTGTTCGACCTCTCCGCAGGCCAGTTCGCCCACCGGGGAATGCCGGATCTTGATGGGCCCATCATCGCCACCGAGGCGAAATGGGCCAAGATGTACCAGGACAGCACAACTCGCAAGCTCATCAAATACCAGGATTTTGCCACCAGCCAGGAAGCAACGGATGCTTTCAGGCCGACGAGAATGCTGGCCCCCAGAGGCTACATGCCCGGATCCACCATCCTCACCGCCCCCCATTGGTACTGAGAAGCCATCTCATTTGCTGAGTCTCTGATGCCGGTACTCAGGCTGAACTCGTGGACATCGCAGAGACTGTGACGCTCCTTGTTATCTAGGGTGACTGACTACCGTCAGGCACGTTGACCGAACTAACTCACGTGTTCTCGCAGGTCAGTTGGGGTTTCTGCTAGCTTCCTGGCATGCCCGGTGAACAGCGTCCCGGCAGGGATCTGAAGAACTTTGTGCTGCCTGAGTGAAGGTTTCTCATCCTCAGGTCTGGAGGGTGATGAGGGCTGCCGGGGAGGGCTCGTGACACGGCAGGGCTCCTGGTCGTTGCGTTGGTGATCTC
>NZ_JBIVXW010000129.1:0-11830 GCF_044769405.1 Streptomyces sp. NPDC090442 | reverse complement strand
CACCCGCTACGACAAGACAGCCGAGTCCTACCAAGCAGCCATCACCCTCGCAGCGCTCCTGATGTGGGCGTGACATTTGAAGACAACTCCTAGGGGAGGCGGGCCAGCAAGTGCGCGTCGAGGAAGCCCCGTTCGGAGGCCGGATCGTGGACCAGCTGGGCGAACGGGACGAGCCCGGCGGCCGTGAGCAACTCGGCGAACTGGTCCACCGGCCAGCTGTAGGCGGGCGTCACCTTGTGGTCGAAACGGACCGGCTCCGGTCCGCCGGTCGCGAAGAACGAGGTCAAGAGCAGGCCGCCCGGTGCCAGGACACGCACCTGCTCGGCGAGCAGCGCGGGCAGTTCCGCGGGCGGCGTATGGATCATTGAGTAGTGGGCCAGCACGCCGCCGACCACGCCGTCCTCGACCGGCAGGGACTCCATCCGCGCCTCGTCAAACCGCAGCGTCGGATTGGCCTGCCGGGCGTGATCGACCATGCCCGGTGAGAGGTCGAACCCGGAGGCGTCCAGCCCCAGTTCATGCAACATGGCCGTCAGATGCCCGGGCCCGCACCCGACGTCGACTACCCGCAGGTTCCCCGTCGCCCGCACCAACTCGGCGAAGGTCCCGATCATGTTCCGCGAGAACGGCTGTGTCTCCAACCGGTCGGCGAACAACGACGCATACAGTTCGACGACCCCGTCATAGGCCGCCCCGGTCTCGTCCTGGTGCTCCATCACGGGGAAGGAAGCTAGCATCCGCGCACGTTCGCAGCCTCTTCGCCCCCGTACCGCTCCTCGGGCGGTGGTTGTGAGAAGGCCGGCGAGGCGGCAGTAGCGGCGTTCCTGGGGCGCAGGGACAATCGACCAATGCGTGATCGAATGTGGTTGCCGGTGGGCCTGTGTTTACGTCCGTGGGAGTTGTCCGATGCCCCCAACGTGCTGGTGGCGTTCACAGAACCGCTCATGGAACGGCAAGGCGACGCACCCCTCACCACCGTCGAAGACGCTGAGAACTGGATCCAGCGGCGGCGGAATCAGTGGCACCAGGAGGTGGCCTACAGCTTCGCCGTCACCGACAGCACCAACACGGCGTTGGGCAGTGTCACGGTCAGCAACCTCAACCACCAACACGGCACCGGGTGGATCTCCTATTGGACCGCTTCCACGGCCCGCGGCAGAGGGACGGCGACCCACGGCTGCCGGACTCTGGCGACCTGGTGTTTCGCCGACCTCGGACTCTTCCGGTTGGAACTGGGACACCGCACCGACAATCGCGCTTCTTGCCGGGTAGCCCTTGCCGCAGGTTTTGCAGCCGAAGGTCTGCAACGGCAGAAACTCGCCTACGGCGGCGTCCGCTACGACGTCGAGACACACGCGCGACTTGCGACGGACCCATAACCGCGGCAGTCGACACACCTCAACGCCGAGACCGAAGGAGACTTGGTCAGGAGGCGAGCACCTGAGGATTTTCGCCGACCCGGGCGCGGGGAATGGGGAGTAGCGCCGTGGTTGCGCTCCGTTGCCTGGCGCTGGCTGGACAGGACCGGTCGGTCACGCCGTACTCGTCACGCCCTGGGGCCGACAGCAGTAGCGCGGCGAGTGCCGATTTCCGACGAGCCGCCTGCCTTCGGCAGGATGGGTGCCATGGTTGAGATCCGCACCCCCCGCCTCCTGCTCCGTCAATGGCATGACGACGACCTCGTGCCCATGGCCGACATCAACGCGAACCCTCGGGTCATGCGCTGGATCGACGACGGCTCGGTCCGCGACCTGGACCACACCGCCGAGGCCATCGAGCGTTGGGAGGAGGAATGGGACGAGGAGGGCTTCGGGCTCTTCGCCGTCGAGTTGCTGGCCTCGGGGGAGCTGGCCGGCTTCACGGGGCTGTACGTGCCTGAGTTCCTGCCGGAGGTAGGGCCCGCCGTGGCGATCGGCTGGCGGCTCGGCTCACAGTTCTGGGGCCAGGGATACGCGTCCGAAGCCGCCCAGGCCACGCTGGAGTTCGCGCTCCAGGACCGTGGCCTCGACCGCGTCATCAGCATCAGTCGGGTGGGTGACGCTGCTTCCGAGAACGTCATCCGCAAGCTCGGAATGGTGCTGGAGCGCGAGACGGTCCACCCGGTGTACGGCCATCCGCTGCGCGTTCACACCATCGACCTCACCGAGTACCAGGCGTGACGGAAACGCCAGGCGTGACGGAAACGCCAGGCGTGACCGAATCCCAAGTGTGAAGGGCTTCGTGACGAGGGACGAGGTGAGCCTCGCACCGTTCGCGTACGTCGATGAGGTCTACGAGCCACGGCGCATGGAGGATCGGTTCGAGGGTGGCTCGGTCCGATCGAGTTCGGCCGCGAGGCGTGCCGCGCATGCGAGGACCCTCCGGTCGTACTCGTCGTCGAAGAGGGCGTGGCAGACGTCGCGGACCTCTCCCCAAGCGTGCGAAAGCTCCGTCAGGTCGCTGATGTTCACAGCTCTGACCCCAACTGGCGGGTGTTGCCTTCTCGTCGGCCACGGCGGTTGGGCGTGCTACTCCAGCGTTGCTCCAGCGGGCTGACATGTTGTCGACCCTGAGGGGCTGAGGCAAGTGGGCGCCCATGCGGCGATGTTCGCGATCAATGCGGGCACTCTCCCGAGCCTGCTGTGGCTGGCACCCCACGGTGCGAACGGCACGTTCCCACAGCCCGGGCTCATGTCGAGCCACCGGTAGTTTGTTCAACCCGGCGGTAGAGACCACTGCCGCGTCCTGTGGTGACTGCGCCGACCAGGGCTTGGATCGTCCGCCGTCCCGCTGGCCGCATCACCGCATCCGACCACTGGAGAGGACTCACCCCTCGATGTTCATATGGCCTTCGATCGTTGCCGTGCTCGGTACCCTCGCCGGTGCCCTGGTGGCCGGGCTTCTCCAGCATCGTGCGGCACGCACCGCACGCGCCGAGCAGCGCGCCGACAGTCACCGTCAGGACCAGCTCGGCGCGGTCACCGACTTCGCGGCCGCCCTGGACGCGCACCGTTCGGCGATCTTCCACCGGGAGCGTCTGGCCCTGAGCGAGGCAGGTACCGAGCACCAGTTGGAGGCCCAGACGAGGTCCCACGACACCCGGGCGGCGATCACCGCGCCCCATATCCGCCTTCAGGTCCTGCTCCCCGAGCTGGCGAGCCCCGCCCAGCAGGCCGCAGATGCCACGTACGCGTTGCGCAAGGCCGCCGATCGCACCGAGCTGGACGCCCGGCGGCATGCGGCCAAGGAGGCGTCCGAGACCTTCGTCGCCGCGGCCGCCAGGCTGCTAGCCCCGAACAACCGCTGACTGGGGACGACACCGCCGGCGTCCCGCGTCGGGGTGGCTGCCCGTTCCGTGGGTCGCCGGTCGTCAGTGCTCTTCCGGGCCGGTCAGTGCCGATGCGGTGCCGCGGGCGAAGGCTTCCGGGTTGTCCAACATGATGTTGTGGCCGCTGTCCGGGATCGGGACCACGTTGACTCCCGCCGCGGTGAGGGCGTCCGTGCCGGGGAGGGGGCCGTCGGCCGCGGGCAGGAGGTAGGTGCGGGGGATCGACAGCTTCAGGAGGAGGTCCCGCATCGACGGGTCGGTGCCGCGGGTGAGGTGCACGGCGCTGCGGTGCAGGGCCTCGCGTCCGGCCAGGCGCATGGTGGACCACCAGTGGGCGCTGACCCAGTCGCGGATCTCCCGCCAGCCGCCTGCGAGGAACTCCGCCTCGGAGTAGTGGGCGATGCCGGTACTGCCGCCCGCGCCGGCGCGCGGGGTGATCGGGTCCAAATTGGCGTCTATCAGGACGAGTTGGGAGACCAGGTGTGGGTGCCGGGTGGCCAGGACGATGGCGACCGAGCCGCCCATGCTGTGGGCGATGAGCTGCGCGTCGGTGACTCCGGCGGCGGTCAGCGCGGTGGCGAGGGCGTCCGCGTGTGCTTCGAGGGTGTAGTCCGAGTCCGTGGGGCGGTCACTGAGGCCGTGGCCGAGCAGGTCGATCAGCAGCGAGCGGTGGCCGGCCAGCAGCGGATGGGTCGCGCTCGCGGTGAAGTAGGCGGGCGAGGTGGCGCCCAGGCCGTGCACATAGACGCGGGTGGGTTCCCGGCCCGGCAGTTCGACCCAGCGGATCCGGTCTCCTTGGGGCGTCGCTATGGCGCTGTGCACGGTCGGGCTCCTCGCAAACACGGTGGTGGGTGGGGAGGTTGAGGGTAGCCGGTGCTGAGTACCAGGCTGCCTGGCAGTTGTCAGAGGGCGGCTGTTCGCAGTCGTGTCCGGATCACCAGCTCGTTGACGTCGGCGGCGGCATCGGCATTGGTCGCCGTCGGTAGCGTGGTCGACTGCTCGGCCTCGTCCAGCGTCGCGTGGAGGGCCTCGATGTCGGTCGTGATGCGCTCGTGCGTGGGGGCGCCGTCGAGCGTGGAGAGGTGTCGGTGTTCGGCCGCGGCCTTCGCCGTGACGAGGTCTTCGACGTAGTTCGGTGCGCGCACGGTTTCCAGCAGCGTCGGCAGGTCTGCCCGGACTTGGTGGGCGCGCATCAGATGAATGCCCGTGAGCAGGACGCGGAACGTGTAGAGCAGCGGCTTGAGTTCGCCGGTCTTTTCGAAGAGGCGCCACTGCGTCGTCGCGAAACCGCGGTAGTGGCGGGCGTGATGCACCGTCAGAAGGCGGGGGGCGAGGTCGACGAGGGCGGCGTGCTCGGGTGTCGTGTGCACCACGAGTGGGGAGAGGAGTTGCTCCAGGACGTAGCCGTTGGGGCGGAGCAGGAGCCTGGCGAACTTGGCCAGGTCGTGGGTGACCAGGTCCATCTCCAGGCCGCCGGCGTCCCACATGCGGGACTGGGTCTCCTGCGCGGGCGTCAGCCCCAGGACGTCGCGCAGGGGCAGTACGTGGACGCCGCGCAAGTCGACGTCCGAGTCGCGGGACGGGAAGCCGTAGAGGTGGGCACCCGAGACCGTGGCGAACAGCAGGGGGTGCCGCTGCTCGGCGACGACGTGTGTCAGGTCCGGTAGGTCGCTCACGGTGTGCGTGGTCATGCGGGGCTGCTTTCGTTCGTCAGGGAGCGACGGCGGACCGAGATCAGCCAGTTCTCCACGCGGGTGGTGTCGGGGAGTTCGGGGAGCGGGCTCGTAGCCAGTGCCCGGTCCAGGCGTGCGGACAGCCTGTCGCGCCAGGCGCAGATCTCCTCCCAGGGCAGTTCGCCGCGGCGCACGGCCAACAGACGTTCGCGGTACGGGCCCGCGTCGACCTGCATGGTGCCGCTCTCCAACAACAAGGCACCGCTGATCATCAGGCGGAGCATGTGCGTGAGGTGCTTCCAGCGCGGCTCGCTCCCGCGCTCCCGGCGGTTCTCCGCCTTGACGAACTGGGCGTTGGCGTACCGCGCGAAGGTGGTGTGTGCCTTGCGGGAGAGGAACGCGGGGGTGAGGTCCCGTAGTTCGACGCCGAGTGCGGTGTGCTGTTCGACGAGCGGGCTGTGCAGGACTTCGAGGACGTTGGGATTGTTGGCGAGGGCGAGCTCGCAGAACCGCTCCACCTCCCAACCGAACTGCTCGGGCAGCGGGCCTTCCACGTGGGTGGGCGGTTTGACCATGCGCCAGAAGTCGGCGGTGGGCGCGACGTACACGCCGCGGCGATCGACGTCCGAGGCGGCTGTGGCGAGACCGAACGCGCGTGATCCGACAACCACCGACAGGATCGTGTGCTGCTCCACCAAGTACTGCTGCGCCTCTGACATGCGGCTATTTTCGTAAGATCGCCGTGATTGGCCAACGGGTTTCTTGATGCTCGGCCATGAGACCGAAACCGGGGGCGGGTCGGTGACCCGGTCCCGTCGGCCCGCGCTGCGGGGTGTCGCAGCACTTGATGTACCCGGCGACCTGTCGAGATCGAAGCCACCGCGGTCCTTGGCTGAACGGACGTCCCGGCATGTGGCGATGCCTGGACGTCACGGAGCGCCGGTGTCGGCGTTGGTACAGGTGCCGGTGTCCGCGGTGGTCGTGGTGGGCCGGGGGTGCAGGATCCCGGACGTGGTTGCGGCGATCAGGCAGAGTGCGACAGGCAGGAAGAGGGTGAGGTTGAGCGGCACGACATGGGTCAGCGGACCGATGGCGGCGGGGCCGGCCAGCATGCCGAGGTAGCCGAGTCCGGCGACCCTGGAGACGTTGGCGCCGGCGTTGCCGGGGTCGAAGTGGCCTGCGGCGCTGAAGAGTTGGGGGACGCAGCCGGACAGTCCGGCGCCGAACACCGCCCAGCCGGTCAGGGCCAACGGGACCCAGGGGGAGAGGGCAGTCACGGTCAGGCCGGCCGCGGCCGCGCCGGCGCCGTAGCGGAGCACGGCCACGGGGCCGACGCGGGCGGCGACCCGGTCCGCCAACAGTCGGCCGAGGGTCATGGCGGTGGCGAACGCCCCGTAGGCGAGGGCGGCGGTGGCCGCGGGCGCGTCCAGGACCGTGCGGAGGTGGAGCACGCTCCAGTCGTTGGCGACGCCCTCGCACAGCATGATCAGCAGGGCGAGGGTGGCCAGGACCCAGATGTGGCGTGGAGTGGTTCGTCGGGGGCGTGGGGTGGGGGCGGTGACGCCTGTGGGTGTGGAACTCGGCGACTCAGGCGGCGAGTTGGTGGGGCCGGGGTTGGCTTGCGGGCTGGTGCCCGGGGTGGTCGCCGGGAGCAGTGCTGGTGCGGCCAGGGCGGCGACGAGCAGGCCCAGTGCGGCCACGGAGGTGAGCGCTGTCGCCGGGCTCCAGCCCAGGGCGAGCGTGCGCGCGCCGACCAGTGAGGCGAGCACGCCGCCGATGGAGTAGGTGGCGTGGAACGCGGACATGACCGGTCGTCGGTAGCCGCGCTCGACCTGGACGGCATGGGCGTTCATGGCGACGTCCAGGCAGCCGTTGCCGAGTCCGAGGAGCAGCAGTGCCACCCCCAACGTCCAGGCATGGGCGGCCAGTCCGGGCAGGACCAGGGTGACGCTGCACAGCGCCGCGCCGAGCGGTACGACGGTGCGGGCGCCGAAGCGGTCGGCGAGCGGCCCGACGAGTTGCATGCCGACGAAGGCGCCCGCGCCGAGCAGTAACAGGAGCCAGCCGAGCACGGCGTGGTCGATGCCCACCCGCTGTTCGATGCTGGGGATGTGGATGATCCACATCCCCAGCAGGAAGCCGTTCAGGGCGAAGTAGGCGAAGGTGGCCGCCCGTCCGGCCCGCAGTCGACGTGGTGGCGGGCCAGGTCGCGCCCCACCTGTGCCCGTCCCGGGTCCTGGCCCCGATCCTGGTCGGGTCTCCGGTTGTGCCTGAGATTCCATGCTGTGAACATAGCGAACATAATTTCTGTGCGGAAGTTGCGTTACGAACATGTCAGGTGTTCAATGTGGGCATGTCTGGAACAGTGCGACTGAGGCGGATCACCGAGGCCGTACGCGATGCGGGGAGCATCGGCGTCGCAGAGCTCGCCGAGTTGACCGGCGCCTCGGAGATGACCATTCGTCGTGACCTGGAGGCGTTGGCCGCGCAGGGCGTCCTTGAGCGCTACCGCGGCGGGGCCAGGAGCCTGCTGCTGCGCGGGGAGGAACCGCCGTTCGCGCTGCGCGCGCAGGAGGGGTTGGAGGCCAAGCGGCGGATCGCCGCCGAGGTCGCCGGGCTGATCGCGGACGGTGAGTCGGTCGTCCTGGATGGCGGGACCACGTGTCTGGAGGTGGCCCGGGCGTTGGCCCCTCGCCGGCTGACGGTCATGCCGCTGTCGCTGCACGCGGTCAACGCCCTGACCGACGGCCCGCAGCTGACCCTGCTGGTGCCGGGTGGCCGGCCGCGGCCGGGGGAGTTGGCGCTGACCGGCCCGTTGACCGAAGCCTCGCTGGCCGCCCTGCGCTTCGACACCGCCGTCCTCGGCTGCTGCGGGCTCACCGCTGAAGACGGCCTGACCGCCTACGACTTGGACGACGCCGCCGTCAAGCGCACCGCGATCGGCTGTGCCCGCCGCGTGATCGCGGTTGCGGAGGCCGGCAAGTTGTCCCGTACCGCCCTCGCCCATGTCGCGCCGGTTGACGCCCTGCACGCCGTCGTCACCGATGCCGAGCCGGACGACCGGACGGAGCGACTGGCCGCGGCCGGTGTGACCGTGAGGACGGTGTGAGCGGTGGCGCCGGACATCGTGCTCTTTGATCTCTTCGGCGTCCTCGCCCGTCATCAATCGGTTGCGGGGCAACGGGAGTTGGTACGGTTGGCCGGCGTGTCCGGAGCGGATTTCCGGGACGCCTACTGGGCGTCGCGGGTGCCCTACGACCGCGGTGACGTCGACGGGCCCGGCTACTGGCGGTGGGTCGCCGACCGCCTCGGCGCCCGCTTCGACGAGCGGCGGGTGGCCGAGCTGATCGCCGCCGACGTCGACAGTTGGAGCGCCGTGGACGACACCATGGTCGGCCTGGTCGCGGAGTTGGCGGCGGGCGGGCGGCGGCTCGGGCTGCTGTCCAACATCCCCGAGGAACTGGCACGTTACTACGAGGCCCACCATGCCTGGCTCGACCACTTCGAGGTGCGTGCCTTCTCCTGCCGGATCGGCCACGCCAAGCCCGAACCGGCCGCCTACGACTGGTGCCGACGCGCCCTGTCCGTCCCGCCGGAGCGCATCCTGTTCGTCGACGACCGCGAGGAGAACGTCCGGGCCGCCGAAAGGAGCGGGATGCACGGCCATCTCCTCACCACCCCGGAGCGACTGAGGGAGCGGCTCGGCACGTACGTGGGAGGCGGCGGGGCGGAAGGGATGTGAGGGAGCTGTTGGACAGGCGGACCGGTCACCCGGCGCGTGGTCGTCAGCCGACGGGGATGCCCGGGCCGGTGACAGCTCCTCCGAGGCGCCGGCTCCCCGGAGATCCGTCAGAAGCGTCTAGCCCGCCCTGCCGGACCGTTCGCTGAGAAGCTCGATCAGCAGCGCCAGCGGCGGCCAGTTCAACCGGCCGTGGCGGGCCACCGCGTGGGCGCGGAGCACCACCTCGGGGGCGGTCAACGGGACGAGGCGGACGCCCGGGACGGTGGCGATGTCGGTCGGTAGCAGGCTCACGCCGAGGCCCGCGGTGATCATGCCCTGGACGAGGTCGAGGTTGTCGGCCCGGTGGGTGATGCGCGGGGTGAAGCCGGCCATGGAGGCGAGCGTGCGGATGGCGGTGTCGTCGGCGGTGTTGCGGGAGTTCACGATCCAGTCGTGGGTGGCGAAGCGGGCGAAGACCTCGGCCGCCGTCCCGTCGGCGGCGGTGGCCTCGGCGGCGTGGTCGGGGACGCCCAGGCCCCACGGGGCGGTCCACAGCGCGGTGGCGCGGACCGCGGGGTCGAGGGTGGCCGGCGCGAGGTTGTAGTCGTAGGTGAGCGCCAGGTCCGTCTCGTCCGCGGCCAGCAGTTCCAGGGCCTCGGCCGGTTCGTGCTCGCGGATGAGGAGGTGCAACCGCGGGTGACTGGCGGCCAGTTCGGCGGCCAGGGGCAGCAGGTGGGCGCGGATGGCGCTGGCGAAGCCGGCGATGCGCAGGGTGCCGTTGGGTTCCGCGCCGGGGGCGAGGTCGAGGTGGGCGGCCTCGACGGCGCCCAGGATCGTCACGGCGTGCTCGGCCAGGCGGCGGCCGGCGGGGGTGAGGCGGACCCGGCGGCCGTGCGGTTCGATCAGGGCGGTGCCCATCTCCCGTGCGAGTACGGCGAGCTGTTGGGAGACGGTGGAGGTCGTGGTGCCGGTGGCCTCGGCGACCGCGCGCATCGAGCCCAGCCGGGAGAGCTCCACCAGCAGATGCAGTCGACGCGTTTCCATTGCTCCATTGTTCAGGACGCCGTTGCCCCCGTTATTCAGGACGCCGTTGCCCGCCTGTCCCAGGCACCGTTCAGTATCGTCGAATGGAACGTCCATGATCGGCACGTGGACGCGAACGGTGCCCAGGGCATCTACTGACTCCCATGCCTGCGTTCGAGTTCAAGGGCCCCGAGGGCCGCGCCCCGTCCCGTCTCCGAGGCGCCGTCGGCCGACGGCGCCTCGGCGGTGCCGAGACCGGTTTCCTGATGGCGGTCGCCTCCATGACCTCCGTCCAACTGGGGCTCGCCCTGGCCGTCCCGCTCTTCGGGCAACTCGGCGCGCTCGGCACGGCGGGACTGCGGCTGGCGTGTGGCGGGCTGCTCCTGCTGGTCCTGATACGTCCCCGACTGCGCGACTTCACCCGGCGGGACCTGCTCACCTGCGTCGTGCTGGGCGGGGCCAGCGCCGGCATGATGGTCTTCTTCATGCTCGCCGTGGCGCGTCTGCCGCTGGGCACCGCGAGCGCGCTGGAGTTCCTCGGCCCGCTGGCCGTGTCGCTGTTCGGGCCGGGCGGCGGACGCAAACTGTGGGCGGGACTGGCCGCGCTCGGGGTGGTGCTGCTGACCGAGCCCTGGCACGGTGGCGTCGACGCGGTGGGGCTGGTCTGCGCCCTGGCCGCGGCGGGCTGCTGGGCCGGCTACATCCTGCTGACCCAGGGCGTCGGCGACCGCGTCACCGGGCTCAGCGGCCTGGCCGTCTCGATGCCGGTCGCGGGCCTGCTCGGCACGTTGATCGCCGCGCCCAGCCTGTGGGGGCACCTGACGTGGCAGCCGGTCGGGATCATGTTGGTGCTGGCCCTGGTGAGCCCGGTGCTGCCGTTCGTCCTGGAATTCCTCGCGCTGCGCCGCCTGACCACCGCCGCCTTCGGCACGCTGATGAGCCTGGAGCCGGCCATCGCGCTGCTGGTCGGCCTGTTGGTGCTCGGCCAGGCACCGGGCCTGGTCTCCGCGGCCGGGGTGCTCTTCGTCGTCGTCGCCGGTGCGGGCGCCACCCGCACCGGCGCCCGCACACCGGACGAACCCGTCGCGGCCGATGCGCCCGCCCCGCGGTCGTGCGCCGCGGAAACGCCCTGACGGGCGGGCCGGACGGCTTCTCGGGTAGCGGGTGCGCCCGCTACCCAAGAGCCTCAGCCCAACAGTCCCGTCAGACTCCCCACCCAACGGACCCGGCCCGGCAGGCTCACCCCAACGGGCAACAGACTCAGCTCAACGGCTTCCGGACCTCGTTGCGGATCTTGCCGACGGTGTCCGCGAACGCCTGGAGATCCACCGCCTGGGGATCCTTGGCCAGGTCGGAGGCGTCGGTCTGGGCGACGTTCCCGCTGGTGCTGGCGTCCACCCAGACACAGAAGCCCAGCGTCACCTGCTGCCCCAACTCCTCGCGCACGTCCACCCCGCAGGTCAGTGGGGCGCCGCCGCCCGAGGGCGTGAACTCCCGCTCCGCCACCGCGACATGGGTGCGGCTATCGCTCTTCATGCCACCGATGGCGTGCTCCACGGTCGTCCGGGGATTGTCGATCGTGCCGTACATGCCCACCATCACCAGTGACTTGGTGCCGCTGGTGTACTGCCCGCCCACGGACGAGATGCCGTGCTCGTTGGCACCGTCGTGCGGAACGGAACTGCTTGCCTGGGCGGAGATGTCCTTGGCGAGGGTGTAACTGCCGTCCGCCAGCGTCTGCGGCACCGTCACCCGGTACTTGGGCCCGGACGCACCACCGCCACCGCCCCCGCCACTGAGCACCACGGCCGCCGCGATGCCGCCCAGGACGACGACGCCCGCCACCGCCCCGACGACGGCCCACACCTTGCCGGCGTTGCTCTTGGGCGGGACCGGAGGCGGCATGCCCGCGCCCGGGTAGCCGTACGGGGCCTGCGGCGGCGCACTGTAGGGCGCCTGCGGCGCGCCGTACGGGCCCGGTGCCTGGTACCCGCCCGCGCTCGGCGCCTGGTACTGACTTCGGCGTTTCAAGGTGATGGTGGTGGGTCGAGGGAGAGTCTGGTCCCGGCGATGAAGCCGTTGAGGGTGTCGGGGCGGTATTGCAGG
>NZ_JBIVXW010000128.1:0-11973 GCF_044769405.1 Streptomyces sp. NPDC090442 | reverse complement strand
CGCAAGACCAAGTTCCGTGAATCCTTCCGCCCGTTCGCCCCCGCGGTCCTCGCCGAGGACGCCAAGGACTTCTTCGATCTGACGCAGGAGAGCCCCTACATGCTGCTGACCGCCCAGGTCGCCGCGGCACAACGACGACAGCCCGAGGCCGCCGGCGCCGAAGAGGTCACGGGCCTGCTGAGGTGATGGACAGGTGGCGCGTATAGGGCCAAAAGTTGACAGGTCGGTAGTTCCTGGGGCGGAGTCGGATGTAGGCCGCGCGGTGGATGATTGTCATCGTGGCGGCAGTGAAGGATGGGAAGCAACGTTCTCTTTCCGGAGGCTTCCTTGCTCTCAGCACCTGCAACTGCCGCAGTGGCGGCCCGTGCCACGGATCTCACCAAGGCCTACGGGCAGGGCGAGACCCAGGTGGTCGCCTTGGACGCCGTCTCCGTGGAGTTTCGCCAGGCCGAGTTCACCGCGATCATGGGCCCCTCCGGCTCCGGCAAGTCGACCCTCATGCACTGCATGGCCGGGCTCGACACCGTCTCCCGCGGCTCGGCCCGCATCGGCGAGGTCGAACTGACCGGGCTGAATGACAAGAAGCTGACCCGGCTGCGCCGCGACAAGATCGGCTTCATCTTCCAGGCCTTCAACCTGCTGCCCACCCTGACGGCCCTGGAGAACATCACGCTCCCCATGGACATCGCCGGCCGCAAGCCCGACCAGAAGTGGCTGGACATGGTCGTCGACACCGTCGGCCTCTCCGGCCGTCTCAAGCACCGCCCAAGCCAGCTCTCCGGCGGCCAGCAGCAGCGCGTCGCCGTCGCCCGCGCCCTCGCCGGGCGCCCCGAGATCATGTTCGCCGACGAGCCCACCGGCAACCTCGACTCCCGCTCCGGCGCCGAGGTCCTGGGCTTCCTGCGCAACTCCGTGCGCGAACTCGGCCAGACCGTCGTCATGGTCACGCACGACCCCGTCGCCGCCTCCTACGCCGACCGCGTCGTCTTCCTCGCCGACGGCCGCATCGTCGACGACATGCGCGACCCCACCGCCGACGCCGTCCTCGACCGGTTGAAGCGGTTCGACGCCAAGGGCCGTACGAGCTGACCATCGCCGGACACGATCTCCAGGACTGACCTCCCCATGTTCCGTACCGCTTTGCGCAATGTGCTCGCGCACAAGGCCAGGCTGCTGATGACCGTGCTCGCCGTACTGCTCGGCGTGGCGTTCGTTTCCGGCACCCTGATCTTCACCTCGACCATCTCCGAGGCGTACCAGAAAAACTCCCAGAAGGGCTTCAACCACCTCGACGTCGCTATCCGCCCCAGCGGCTCTGCAGGACTCGGCCAGGATCTGCTGCAGGCAGCAGGCAAGCTCCCAGGGGCTGCTGCTGTGAGCGGCACCGTCTCCGGTTTCACGGCCGTTGTCGGCAAGGACGGCAAGCCCGTCGGGGACGGTTTCACCATGCAAGGTGCGAACTACGCCCCCGGCGCCGACGGCAAGGACGCCCGCTACCCGCTCAAGGACGGCCGCGCGCCGAAGAGTGCGGGCGAGATCGCGTTGGACGCCAAGACCGCCGACCGCGCCGGCTACAAGGTCGGCGACACCGTCCGGATGTCCGTGAACGGCCCGGTCCTCCGGCCCAAGCTCACCGGCATCTTCACCACCGCGGATGGCAACGTCTCCGCAGGCGGCAGCCTCGCGCTCTTCGACACCGCCACCGCCCAGAAACTGCTGGCCAAGCCAGGCGAGTTCAGCGAAATCGTCATCACAGCCGCCCCCGGCACCTCACCGACGGTTCTCAAAGCCGCGACCGAGAAGATTCTCCCCAAGGGACCGGACGGCCAGGACACGGCCTGGGCTGTCACCGGCGCTCAGCTCGCCGACGAGCAGGCCCAGGCCAACGCCCGGGACCTGGACAGCATGAAGACCACCCTGCTCACCTTCGCCGGGATCTCCCTGTTCGTCGGCGTCTTCGTCATCGCCAACACCTTCACCATGCTCATCGCCCAGCGCACCAAGGAGCTCGCGCTGCTGCGCGCGGTCGGCGCCAGCCGTCGCCAGGTCACCCGCTCGGTCCTCATCGAGGCACTCGTCGTCGGCACGGTCGCCGGCGTGTCCGGACTGCTCACAGGCATCGGCATCGGCGCCGCAATACGCTTGCTGCTCACCACCACCTCCGCGACCGTACCGGACGGGCCCCTGGTCATCTCCCCGGCCACCGTCCTGCTTTCGTTGAGCGTCGGCATCACCGTCACCGTCCTCGCCGCCTGGCTGCCCGCCCGCCGTGCCGCGAAAATCCCGCCGGTCGCCGCCCTGAACAGCGTGCACGCCACCGCCACCACACGCTCCCTGACGGTGCGCAACACCACCGGCGCACTACTGGCTGCGACAGGCATCGCCCTGGTCCTGGCCGCCACCCGCATGGGCACCAGCGGCAAAGTCCCCATGGGCGCGGGCACAGCACTGCTGCTGACCGGCGTGATCGTACTCATGCCACTGCTGCTGCGCCCGCTGACCGCGGCAGCCGCCCCACTCCTGCACACCGCCGGCATCTGCGGCAGGCTCGCCCGCAGCAACGCCCTGCGCAACCCCCGCCGCACCGCCGCCACCGCCTCCGCGCTGATGATCGGGATCACACTGATCACCGGCCTGACCGTCATCGCCCTGAGCGTCCAAAAGGGCATCGACAACAAAGCCGCCGCGTCACTGAAGGCCGATTACCTGGTCAGCATGGCCAACGGCAACGCTCTCTCCCCGGACGTGAACAAGACCCTCGCAGCCACCCCCAGGGTGAGTGCCACCAGCCCCCTGCGCAGCGCCTCCGCGAACGTCGACGGCACAGACACCCGCCTCACCGGCGTCAACGGCAAGACCATCTCCGAACTGATCCGGCTGGACTTCACCGAAGGGTCCCTCACCAGGCTCGGCGACAACACCAAGCCCATGGCTGTGGCCGACACCCAGACCGCCGCCACGCGCGGCTGGAAGACCGGCTCGGTGGTACCGGTGACCTTCGAAGACGGCAAGCAGAGCACACTGACCATCTCCGGCATCTTCCACGGCAACGACCTCTTCCGCGGCATCCTGCTCGACAACGCCATCCTCGCCCCGCACCAGAGCCACACCACCGACCAGCAAGTCATGGTCAAGGTCCACGGCGGCGCCACCGACGCCGCAAAAGACACCCTGCACCAAGCACTCGCCAACAACCCCGTCATCACGATCGCCGACAGACACGCCGTCTCCAACCGCATCGCCACGACCGTCAACCTGCTGCTCAACATGGTCTACGCCCTGCTTGCCACCGCCCTGGCCGTCGCATGCCTGGGCATCGTCAACACCCTGGCCATGTCCGTCTTCGAACGCTCCCACGAGATCGGCGTACTGCGCGCCATCGGCCTGGAACACAAGGGCGTCAAACGGATGATCCGCCTGGAAGCCCTGACCATCTCGCTCTTCGGCGCACTCTTGGGCACCGGCCTGGGCATCCTCCTCGGCTGGGCCGCCGGCGAACTCATCCGCCAGCAGTTCACCGCCTACGAATTCGTCCTGCCCTGGGGCCGCACAGCCGCCTTCCTCGCACTGTCCGCGCCCCTCGGAACACTGGCCGCCCTCTGGCCCGCCCGCCGCGCAGCCAGGACCGACATCCTCACCGCAATCAATGGCGCATAACTGATGGCTTCAGAGTGAGTGCCTCGGCCTCAACACCGCTGCATTACATGGTGGATGAGCAGTTCGAGGGGTTTTGACCCTTGGCTCTCAGACCGTTGTGCCCTGAAAAGCTGCAACGGGACCCCTGAAGAGCAGCTTGCTGCCAGGCATGTTGATCAAGAAGGAGTCCCGTTGCGGGAGAAGTCTGTCATTTGCGTACCGTCGAGACGGCCGGGGGTGTGTTCGCGCCGGGGCATCTGGGTGAGCTGACCCGGTTCATCGACTTCGCCCTGGTGGACGCGATGCTGGAGGAGACGGGGACGGTCCAGCGCAGACTCGGGGTCCTGCCGTCGCGGGTGGTGGTGTACTTCATGCGCACCCTGGACCTGTTCGAGTCGTACTCCTACCGGACAGCCTGGGCGGCGATGACCTCCTCGCGCACACCGCTGGCATTGGTACGCCCTGCCGTCTCCTCGCTGTCGCGAGCCCACCGCCGTATCGGCGCGGCACCGCTGAAGCTACTGTTCGACACGCTGGCCGGCCCGGTCGGGGATCCCGGGCGGCCGGGCGTGTTCTGGCGCGGCCTGCGGTGCGTCGCCGTGGACGGCACCCAGCTGCACGCTCCCGACGATGCCCAGGTCACCTGGCGTTACCCGAAGCGCGCCGGGGAAATACTGGAGTTCGGCTACCCGCTGCTGCGGCTGGTCGCCCTGTGGGGTGCGGCACCCGTGCCCTGCTGGCCGCGGCCTTCGCCCCCGAGGACGAGGGCGAACTCACCTATGCCCGGCGCCTTCTCGGCGCACTGGACCCGTCGATGTTGCTGCTCGCCGACGCCGGCTTCGACGCCAACTGGTTCCACGGCATACGCACCAGCGGCACGCAGTTCCTGGTCGGTTCCTCCGCCCGCCGTGTCCCCTCCCCCCTCCTAAAGCGGGTGTCGGCAGTTCGAATCTGCCCGGGGGCACTTTGTAGTAGCGCGCTGACCTGGGGTTTCTCCCCAAGGAGGCGTTTTATTCGGCCTCGGACTCCTCGTCCGGGGCCGTTTGCGTGAGCGGACGGGGTGCCAGACCCCGGTTCCCCGCCCGACGAATCAGCACCATTCGGCACGGACTCCGGGCGGGATTCCTCTGTCATTTCTGGCTCGAGATGCGTCTCCTCAGCCTCGTCGGACCCGGGTTCGGATGCCGGGGCGGCGTCCCCCTCCGTCGCGTGCACGGCACCCTCGGAAGCGGCACGTGCGCGCGGCACGAGCCGGGCCGCGGCTTCGGCGATCGCCCGATCCGCCTCGGGGAGCAGACTCGTGTACGTGTCCGCCGTGATCGTGATGGAGGAGTGGCCGAGCATCTCCTGAATGTCCTTCAGGTCGGCGCCGGCCGCGTGGGCGAGGGTTGCCGCTCCGTGGCGCAGGTCGTGGAGCCGGATCGGTGGAAGGCCGATCTCCTCGCACAACTCGACGAAGCGGCGGGTGACGTTGGCCGGGTGGAGCATCTCGCCGTTCTCGCGGGTGAAGACGCGTCCGGTCTCCACCCAGGCACTGCCCCACTTCGCACGGTCTACGTCCTGTTGGGTGCGGTGCTGCTTGAGGGCTTGGATGGTGTCCGTGTCGAGCGCGATGGTGCGCGCACCGGCGTCGGTTTTGGGGTCGTCCTCGTACACCTCCCAGCCGTCTACGACGAGTTGCTTGGCGACGGTGATGCGGCCGTCGTCGAGGTGCGTGTCGGTCCACCTCTGCCCGCACGCTTCGCCCCTTCGTAGCCCGCGGAAGGTGATCAGGTGCCACAGGGCGTACAGGCGGTCCTCCGCGACCTGGTCGAGGAAGAGGCCGGTGTGCTCCGGCGTCCACACCATCACAGGCGAGGGCTTCTCGCCGGTGCGCTTCCAGTGGAGGATGCGCTCCTCGGTCCACACGAGAGCCTTGGGGCGCTTACCCGCCTCCAACTCGACGTGGGCGGCCGGGTTGAAGGTGATCAACTGCTGGGCAATCGCGGCGTTCAGCGCGGCCCGCAGCGTGGAGCGCACACGCTGGCGCGTAGCGGGCCCCACGATGCGGCGGTAGGGATCCATCTCGTCGATGGCCGCCTTCATCGCCTTGCGGCGGGCGCGATGTTCACGACCCTTCCACGGGATTTGGGCGAGGTCCTCGACCGCCTTGCGGCGCGCGGAGTTGCCCTCGGCGATTTCGACGTTGGCCTCGGCGATGGCCTCGAACATCTCCGACAGGTGGGCAACCCGAAGGCGGTCCAGCCGCAGGTCCCCGATACGCGGTTTGAGGTGGAGCCGGATGTTGCTCTCGTCGCGGCTGATGGCACTCTGTCGCCCTTTCTTGCCCGCCAGCCACATGTCCAGCCAGTCGCCGACGGTGAGGCGGCTGGTCAGGTCTAGGCCGTGGCTGAGACGACGACGGGTCGCCTCGACCTCCGGCAGCGAAGCCTTCTCGTCGGCCACCTTCTCCAACAGTTCGGCGATCTGCGCCAGCCCCTCGGGATCGTCGGCGTCGGCGAGCCCGAGGAGCGCGCGTATGTGGTCCAGATCAGCCTGGGCAGCCTTGAGGGTCTCGTAGCCGGCGCGGCTGAAGGAGCGACGGGTGCCGTCCTGGCGGGGCGGGAGTTCCTGGCGTATCGAGTACGAGCCGTGCTTCCGGCTGGAGAGCTTCGGACAGCTCTTGCCGAGGGGCTTGCCGGTCTTGGGGTCACGGCAGTAGCAGCGGCGGTGGGTGGAGCCCTTCAAAGGCGTTCCTCCGATGAGGTGTTGGGGTCTGACTCAGGTGGGTCGACGTCGCCCAGTGCGGGTGGCAGGTCGGGTGGGGCGGCTCCTTCGTCGCGGATGTCGCGACGGAGGTAGCGGAGGGTGTACTTGGCGGAGATGGCCTGGTCGGCGTATTCGCGCTGTTTGCGTTCGGCTTCTTCGCGTTGGGCGCGACTGGTCGCCGCCTTGGCCGCGAAGCGGGCCTGTTCTTCCTCTTCGAGCGCGGCGAGCGCGGTGCGGACGAGGCTGGCGTGGTGCTCGAAGTCGGGGACCAGGCCCGGGTCGTGCAAAGACACCTCCTCCTCGCCGGTGAAGCGGCGCAACGCTTCCCAGGTGGGGATGAGGTCCTGGAAGGGGAGCTCCTGGGTCTCCTCGACGTAGCCGACGGGGAAGATCAGGCAGACCGGGTAGGTCTCCAGGGCGGCGGCCAGGACCATGACGTCCACCAGCGGGAGGTTGGCGCGGCGACCGGACTCCATGTTGGCGATCACGTTGCGCGGGATCGAGTGCCCGAGTTGCTCGCACCGGTCGGCCAGGTCATGCGCGCTCCATCCCATCTCCTTTCTCCTGCGGCGGACTTCGCCGGCCACGTTGGCCTTGATCCGGTCCGCCCACTCGGGAACGTCGTCCTCTTCATCATCGAAACGGCGTTGTGTCATGTGGACACATTAGCTTGGTCATCCTGGTTGATAGACGCCTGGAGATGGACGTGATGGGCACGTTCGCCGACGGCTGTATCGAAAAGGGGTGCGCTGCATGCGCGACAACGAGATCGCCGACCGGATGAAGGGCATGAGTCGGGAGGAGTTGCTGTCCCTCCCGGCCGCTGTTGACCTGGAAACGGGCAACCGGGCACTCGGGTTGGGGCGGAGCAAGGGGTACGCGTTGGCGAAGCGAGGCCAGTACCCCTGTCGGGTGCTGCGGCTGGGCAACACCTACCGCGTGGTGACGGCCGACCTGCTGGAGCTGCTGGGCCTGGCGGCGCGAGAGCGGGGCACCGTAGCAAACGGTTCTGCGCTGAGCTGACACAGACACGCTGGACTGTGCCAGGGGGTGGACGTACTGTCCGTGTTCAGAAACTGAACGACCCACACGTTCAGACACTGAACGTCCCGCGCGTTCAGAAACTAAACGCCTCGCGTGTCCCGCCACGGGACACCCCAGATGTCCCGTCACGGGACAAAGCGAGCCCCCGGCGCGGCAACGCCGGAGGCTCAGCACACTCCCACCGCCCGTATCCACCGAACGATCCGCGTGCGCTGAGCCAGCATGCCCGGCGCCGCAGACGAGGAGCTGCCCTGTGCAACCTACGACACCCGACGCACATTCCCAGACCGACGAGACGATCTGGCCGGTGACCGCGATTCCAGGGCAGCCGGGTGCCCACCTGGTCGACGCGCGAGTCGAGGCGGGGAACGAGGCGCCTTCGGGCGGTGATGCGGCGAAGCAGTCGTCCGTCCCGAAGCCTCGAACGACGACTGCTGGCACGTTTGTTGGGCCTGTGCGTCAGGGCGAGCAGGTGCTGGCCGATCTGCGGGCGCAGATCGCGCGGTATGTGGTGATGCCCAATGAAGAAGCGCTCACGGCGGTGACGTTGTGGGTGGCGGCGACGCACCTGCAGCGGGCGTGGCAGCATGCGCCGCGTCTGGCGATCGTGGCGCCGGAGAAGCGGTGCGGGAAGTCGCGGCTGCTGGACGTGATCACCGAGACGGTGCACCACCCGCTGATCACGGTCAACGCCAGTGCTGCGGCGATCTTCCGGTCGATCGACGACGAGGACCCGCCCACCCTCCTGGTCGACGAGGCCGACACCCTCTTCGGCACCACCAAGGCCGCGGAGAAGAACGAGGAAGTGCGCGGCCTGATCAACGCCGGCCCGGCCGCAACGGCCTCTTCGAGCAACGCGAGTGCCTCGTGTTGGAGGGTCCGGTCTCCGGAGTGATGGGCGATCCACCAGGCGGCGTTGGCACCGGCCTCGCCGACCAGAGGGTGGCCGGGCCAGCCGTGCAGGGCGATGACCAAGCGGAGCGTCTCGGTGGCGGTGTCCTCGATCTCCCGCACCGTGACCTCGGACACCTCATCGGCGTGGAGGTCGGCGTGGGCGCGGGCCTGCTGGTGCTGGCGTTTGAGGTCCAGCAGGGTCAGGGCGATCTGGGGTTGAGCCGGTCGTGCGGCGCTCACTGCGTGTTCTCCTGCTCGGGGTGGATGCGTGTTGGTGGACTCAGGTGGATGCGGCACCAGACGACCTTGGTCCCGTGGCTGGTGATGTCGAATCCCCAGGCGTCGGCGAGGAGTTCAAGGAGCTGGAGGCCGCGACCTCGTTCGTCGTCGGCAGACGGCCGACGACGCCGGGGCGGGGTGGGGCACGCGTCGCTCACCGCCACCACCAGCCCGCCCGGGAGGGAGCGGACGGTGACGGTGACGTCGGCGCCGGGGGAGTGCCCGATGGCGTTGGTGATGAGCTCGCTGACCAGCAGTCTGGTGTCGTCGGCGCGTGCCGTGATCCCGTGTCTTCGCAGCGTTCGGGAGACGTCGCCACGGGCCACCGGGACGTGCGCGGGCGTGGCTGCGTATGAGGCATGCAGCAGCAACTCGCCACGCTCGTAGGGTGGTTTGGGTACGTTTCCAGGAGCAGGCCGGTGCGTGGCGGGTTCGTCGGCTCGCGCATCGAAGGCTTCGTTCGGCTCCTCGCTTACGTGGAGTTGGCCGTACCGGTCGCCCCGGAAGACGCGAAGCGTTCGCCGCTTTGCCCTTGCTGCCTCCAGGGCACCCGTGGGTCGCCGAGGGGAGGGTCGTGCGGGAGGGCGCGGTGCCGCGTCGTCGCGCGGTCCGACCACAGGAGGCAGGGCGTTCACAGCGCAGCTCCTCATCAGGGGTGGGAGGCGCCCTGGCCGCCCCTGTCGGGGGACAGCGGCGGCCAGGGCCGTACGCCGATCGGGGCGCGTGCGGATTGCGGCCGACCCGGCGGTTGCCAACTCCCAAGGCCCGCTCATGCCCTGGAAGTTGGCACTCCCTGAACGTAGGGTCGGCAGAAGCGCGGTAGGACTGACTACCAGTACGTGTTAGGTGGCAGGGCGCACCGGAGGGTCCTCATGAGTGCCAGACCGTCCAGCCGAACTCGCCTCTCCGCAGGGGCAGTCGCCGGCTTCGTGCTGCGTCTGACCAGGGAGTCCATCCCGCTCACGCAGACCGCCATGGCCGAGGCGCTCGGCGTCGACCTCGGCACGGTGCAGGGGCGGGAGTCTGGCCGGCGACCCTTGGCCAACATGAAGGCCGGCGCATTCCTCGACCTCAAGCGCCGCCTGCTGACCCTCGGTGCGGATCACGCCGCCCTCGGCCTTCTGGACGCCGCCATGGACGCAGACCGGATCGTCGATGCCGCGCTCGCCCCACCCGAGCAGCCCGACCTGCACCCCCTGGCCGGATGGGTCCACACCCGCGACACCGCCCACATGATCGCCTGGGCTGTGAACGGCACGGCGCCACCGGCCTTACGCGACCGCAGCCCCTCCCGGCGTGGTCCTGTGGCAGAGGCTCCCCTGATGGGCGCCCAGGATCGGACTGCCTTCTTCACCAACCTGCGTGACGCCGTGGAAGCCGCCGCCCAGGCCGGCGACGGACAGGCCCTCCTCCGCCGTCAGGCGCTCTACCTCACCTCCTACGACCGCAGTCCCGAGGCCGACTCCTGGGCCGCCCACGCCCTTCACGCCCGCCGCGGCATTACCACCGCCCGAGGCGGCTCCCCACGCTGGGCAGAGGCCCGCTCCACCGCCACCGCCCTGTCCCGCCGCGGCGACCCGGTCCCGCTCCTGGACTTCATCGACCGAGCCATGGCCGACGACGACGCGGCCGAGGCCGCCAACCTCAACTACTGGGCTTACTGGATGGGCGCTCTGCGCGAACCGCAGGCCAACGACCACTTCATGGCCGACCGCGCCCTGACCGGCTGGGACCCGGTCACCCTCCTGCGCGACCTCGCCCGCGGCTTCGTCGAATCACCGGGCTATGTCGACCTCTACGCCCACTCCCTGTGGGCACTGCTCACAGCCCACCCTTGGCTCCCACGAGCATCCCCAACCCTCGCCCACTCCCTTGCCGACAGGGTGGCGCGGATACTCGACGCTGGCGTGATCTCCCCACGATCCCGGCGCGAACTCGGCGCCGTGCACTACGTTCTACGCGATCAGCAGCACTGACACCGGAGGGCACCATGGCGGACGAGACGACCAACGCGCGAGGCACGGCGGGGTACCTCCTGGAGATGGGCATGCTCAAGCGCGCCAAGCGCACCGGTTGGTGGATCGCCGGCGTGAAAGACCCCGAGAGCATCGCCGAACACAGCTTCCGCGTCGGCGTCATCGGTGCCGTCCTGGCGATGATGGAAGGCGCCGACCCCGCCAAGGTCGCCCTGATGTGCCTCTTCCACGACACCCAGGAGACCCGCGTCGGCGACATCCCCCACATCGGCCGCCGCTACGTGGAAGCCGCCTCCAACGAGAAGGTCACCGCCGACCAGGTCTCCGCTGCCCACCCCGCGGTCGCCGCCGGCGTCCAACGCGTCGTCCAGGAGTACGAGAACGGCGACTCCCTCGAAGTCGTCGTCGCCCACGACGCCGACAAGCTCGAATGCCTCGTCCAGGCCGTCGAGTACCGCGAACAGGGCTGCGCCAACGTCCAGAACTGGATCGACACCAGCCTCGCCAAGCTCAAGACCGCCTCCGCCCAGGCCCTCGCCGAAGCAGCGCTGAACATGCCCTCGGTCGAGTGGCAGAAGACGTACCTGCGCTGACGTTGGAACTGGCAGGACGCTCCGGAACGCCCGCCCACCTTTGACAGGGGCGGGCAAAGCTCATACGGAGCCAACAAGTCGACGGTTGCCCAGGTCACGTCCGATGGGTCATGTGACCGGAGAACGGCGGGATGAAGTCTTCGACGACTTCGCCATCAACACCCTCGCCCAGGGCCCGGATGACGGAAACTGGTAAGCATGGTGCGGGCCGGTGACACCGTCCGCGTCGCGGAAACTGCTCACCCGCGCGGCCGAGCCTCGCCCGGCGCAACGGCGGGAACGCAGGTCAGCCGCCAGTAGCTGCTGGCCGACGTCGCGAACCTCACGGCCCGCAATAGCTGCCTGTCCGCGCACATCACCCGGCTCGAACGACGCCTTTCCGAGGCCCTGGGACAGGCGGCTTGGGAAGCCTCCGGCCTCGGCGCCCCGACCGGCATCGAGACGCTCACTCGTCGGGTCACCGAGTTGGAACAGCAGATCCTCGATCTCCGCGCTGAACTCGTCGAACGGGGCGAGGACCTCGCCGCCTCACGCGCTGCGAACCGGGAACTCATGGCCCAGATCAACAGTCGTTCGACCAGAGAGTCCGGCATCACGCAAAGCTAGGTGCGGCGGCGTGGGACGCTGTTGGCGCCTTTGTGTAGCGCGGTGCCCCGCAGCATTCAGCCCTCAGGAGTGGCACGCACGCACGGATTGGTGGACGGGATGCTTAGTGAGTGTTTTTGATCGCTTGATCTTTCGAGTAGCTGGTTTCTTGAGGGCGTTCGGAGTGCGGCAGGGTGGCGGCACGGAGCCGAACAACC